>JANMDX010000018.1:0-92617 GCA_031376505.1 Acidobacteriota bacterium | reverse complement strand
CTTGGTGATGGTGGGGGAGCCGAACTTCTTGTCGAGGACGACGTTGCGGCCCTTCGGGCCAAGAGTGACCTTGACCGCGTCGGCCAGCTGGTTCACGCCGCGCAGGATTGCCTGCCGCGACTGCTCGCCGTAAATAATCTGCTTCGCCATTTGCGCCTATCTCCGTTCGATCGAAATCTGGTTTACTTCTCGACCACGGCCAGGACTTCGTCCTCGCGCATGATGAGGTACTCGTTGCCGTCGATCTTGATTTCCTGACCCGAGTACTTGCCGAAGAGAATCGTGTCGCCAGCCTTTACATCGAGCGGCAGCTTCTTGCCGTCCTTGTCGGGCTTGCCGGCGCCAACGGCGACGACTTTGCCCTGCTGGGGCTTTTCCTTGGCGCTGTCGGGGATGATGATGCCCCCGACCTTCTGTTCACCTTCCTCGATGCGCTCGACGAGGATTCGGTCGTGCAGCGGTCGTAGTTTCGTAGCCATATCCAGGAACTCCGCTCATTCGATCTGCGGCCCCGGTGGGGCCGCGAAGACAGCCGGTCCAGCCGCCGGACCGGCCAGCGGCCGGGCGGGGACGGAACCCTCTCGCCTTTAGCACTCACCCCCTACGGGAGCTAGCACTCAAGGCCTTAGACTGCCAATTCTAGCGGCGCGCGTGAAGGGTTGTCAAGCGCTCTGGCCGGGGCGCCGCGTTTACGCGGCCGTCCCACGTCCGCCGCGGCGCTTCAGCGCCGCGACCTTGCGAGTCAGGGTGTTGCGGTGCATACCGAGTGCCTCGGCCGCTTGCCCGACGTTGCCGTCGAAATGGGCCACAACGCGCGCGATGAACCGCCGCTCGAACTCGCGCTGGGCGTCTTCGAAATGCACGCCTTTGTCGACCATCTCAGCGACGATGCGGTCGAGTTGCTCACGCACGGCCGGTCTCGAGCGGATGTCCCGTGAGACGCGCAAACGCGTCCAGGTACTTGTCCCGCGTTCGACGCACGACGTCGTCGGGCAGCGAAGGCACGGGCGGCTGTTTGTTCCAGTGAATCGACTCGAGGTAGTCGCGCACGAACTGCTTGTCGAAGCTCGCCTGCGGGCCACCGGGCGCGTAGGTGTCGCGGGGCCAGTAGCGCGACGAGTCGGGCGTCATGGCCTCGTCGATGAGCAGCAGTTCACCATCGGCAGTCAGACCGAACTCGAACTTGGTGTCGGCGAGAATGATGCCGCAGGCCTCGGCATGCGCGACACCCGCGCCGTAGAGCGCCATGGTGAGCGCTTTCAAGCGCGGCAACAGATCGGGGCCGACGATACGGGCCGCCTCGTCTTCAGAAATATTCTGGTCGTGTCCGGAGTCCGCTTTGGTGGCCGGCGTGAAGATTGGCTCCGGGAGACGATCAGACTCTCGCAGACCCTCGGGAAGGGGGATGCCGCAGACAGCGCCAGTGGCCAGATAGTCCTTCCAGCCCGATCCCGACAGATAACCGCGGGCGACACATTCCACGGAGAGCGGAGTGGTCCTGCGCACCAGCATGGCACGTCCCCGCAGCAGGTCGCGGTGCGGCGTGAGCACGTCTGGAAAGACGTCGGCATCAGCGCTGCGCAGGTGATTGGGCACGATGCCGGCGGTGCGCGCGAACCAGAATGCTGACAACTGCGTGAGCACTCGCCCTTTGTCGGGAATACCGGAGCCGAGCACGTAGTCGAACGCCGAGATGCGGTCGGTGGCGACGATCAACAATTCGTCGCCGACGTCGTACAGATCACGCACCTTGCCCTGGCGGACACGGGGGAATCCGGGAAGTTCCGATTCGATCAGCGGAGGAGCCAGAGTCACAGCCATCTCACGAAAAAGGGAGCGCACATCGTAGCGATTCGCTCTCGGCGACGCAAGCGGCCGCCGCGCGGTCAGAGTGGGCTCCTCATGTAGTATTGACGTGCCGGCGGCCCCGCGGGCGTTGCGTGAGGTCGCGGCCGTCGCCCCGCGGTTACCGATCATGCGCCCTTGGCTCCGAAACGTCGCTCTACTCGCGCTGACCGCCGTGCTGGTTGGTGTGTTTCTGCGGAATGCCGACCTCACGCAAGTGTGGGCGGTCATTCGCACGGCCAATCCGGGACTGGTCGCCGTCGGTATCGCGTGCGTCTTTCTCACCTACGTATTGCGCGCGGTGCGCTGGCGGGTCATGCTCGCTCCGCTCGGGCCGACGCGGTTTTCTGTGGCGCTGCGCGCGACGACGATCGGCTTCGCGGCGTCATTCATCCTGCCGGCGCGGGCCGGAGAGGTCCTGCGCCCCTGGCTGCTCGCTCGGCGCGAGGGACTCGACCCAGCGGCCGTGTTTGCGACGATCGTCGTCGAGCGCATGCTGGATCTTGTGACCGTGCTGGCACTCCTTGCGACGTTCCTGCTCGTGTTCGATCCCGGAATGTCGTCGATGGACCCAGGCGTCTTCGCGACCGTGCGGGCGGGCGGGCTGGCGGCCGGCGTAGCGGCCGCGGCCGGGCTGGGTCTCTTGTTTGCGTGTGCGTCGCGTCCCGTGCTGCTCACGCGCAGTGTGGCGGTAGTCACCGCCTGGCTGCCCGCCGGCCTGCGTGGGACCGTGACGGGCATGGCCAGCGCCTTTGCCGAGGGCTTGGCGGTGGTGCGCCAGCCCTCGAATCTCGCACGCGCCCTGGCGTGGTCCCTGGTGCTATGGCTCGTGATCGCGGCACAAACGTGGATCGTCTCCATGGCTCTCGGAGTCACCATGCCGCCGAGCGGGTCGCTGCTGCTCACGGCGCTGCTGGTGGTCGGGGTGGCGGTGCCGACGCCTGGCGCGGTCGGCGGGTTTCACGAGGCGTATCGCATTGGCGCCACGTCCTTCTTCGGCGCCGACAACGACCATGCGGTCAGCGCCGCCATCGTCCTGCACGCCGTGGGATTTGTGCCGACGCTGATCGTCGGCGCGGTCCTCATGGCGCAGGAGGGACTGTCGCTCGCTCATCTGGGTGCCGAAGCGAAGCGCGCGAAAGTCGAGGAGACCCGCCGGTGAAGTGCCCATACTGCGGCCAACTCGGAGACAAGGTCGTCGATTCGCGCGAGAGCAAGGAAGGCGACGTCATCCGGAGGCGCCGGCAATGCCTCAGCGACGACTGCGGTAAGCGCTTCACCAGCTATGAGCGCATCGACGAGATCCCGTACATGGTCGTCAAGAAAGATGGCACCAGGGAACGGTTCGAGCGCCAGAAACTCGTGGCTGGTCTACTCAAGGCGTGCGAGAAGCGACCGGTGTCGGTCGCGGCGATCGAAGGCGTGGCCGATCGCGTCGAGGCCATGCTGCAGGACCGCGCGGAGAAAGAAATCGCCACCGCTGAGGTGGGCGCTTTCGTGATGCAGGAGCTCAAGCAGCTCGATAAGGTGGCCTATGTGCGATTCGCGTCGGTGTATCGGCACTTCCGCGACATCGGCGAGTTCATGACGGAGCTCAAGGATCTATTGAGCGGGAAGGAATAGCCCGCCGCCTCGATGGCGCGCTGGTGTCCGACATGGCGACGACGCGGACTGTTCCTGCAGTAGCTCCTCCGGCGCGGCGGCCGTTCCGCGACAACCCGCGGCTGATCCTCGTCGGCATCCTGCTGTTGCTTGCGGCGCTTGCCAGCCTCGTCTGGCTGGCCGACCGGTCAGCCCGGCTCTCTCCCGACTTCCTCACGGGCTTCGTGCTCTACGCCCTGAGCGCCACCAACTTCACGATGCTGCTGGCGCTGGGATTCTTCCTGGTGCGCAACGTCGTCAAGCTGGTCGTGGAACGCCGGCGCGCCCTGCCGTTTGCGAGGTTCCGCGCAAAGCTCGTGGCTCTGTTGCTAGGACTCACTGTAGTTCCGGCCCTGCTGGTGCTCGCGGTCGGGTCGCAGGTCGTGCTCACCGCGGTGGACCGGTGGTTCAACGCGCCGATGGAGGAGGTATTGTCGTCGGCAAGCCGGATCGCGTCAGACTATATCGACGAGCGCAAGGGCATGGTCGGCGACGAGGCGGCGCGGTTGGCGCAGGCGCTGGCCAAGGTCGATCTGGCAGGTGACGTCGAGGCCGTGCGCGCGGCCATTGCGCCGGATGTGAGTCAGCAGCGAATCGGTCTGGTGCAGGTCTACCGGGTGTCGGAGGCCGGCGCCGGCGTGCAGCCCGTGCTCGACGTCGCGGCACCAAGTGTGCCGACCGGGTCGACGCGGGCCGGAGGCGACCGCCTCGCGCTGCGGGCCGTCACCGGTCCCAGCGGAGAATGGCAACTGGAGCCCGTGCCAGGCAGCGACGGTGGCCAGCTGCTGCGCGTCGCTCAGCCGATTCGCGCTCCGGATGGGCGGCTGCTCGGGATCGTGCTGGCGAGTGATTTTCTGACTGGCGAGATGGCCGATCGCGCCCGGCGGATGACCAAGGCGTACGAAGACTACACGCAGTTGCGCGTGCTGAAGCAGCCGCTCGCCGGCGTCTACCTGTCGTTCTTCGTGATGGTGACGTTGCTCATCCTCGTCGGGTCGACGTGGATGGGCCTGTATCTCGCCAAGCGCATTACACGACCCGTACAGATGCTGTCGGCGGCGGCCCGGGAGATCGGCGCCGGGCGGCTCGAGCACCGGATCGAGCATCAGGCCGACGACGAGTTCGGCAACATGATCGAGTCGTTCAACGCGATGGCCGCCGATCTGTCGTCACGTCAGCGGCGACTGGAGCGCGCGGCCGTCGAACTCGAGCAGCGTCACCAGGACGTCGAACGGCGTCATCGCTCGGTAGAGACGATTCTGGAGCGCATCGCGACCGGCGTCGTGTCCATCGACGGCTCCGGGGCCATCGGGCGGATCAACTCGGCGGCCGCGCGGCTTCTGGGACTCGGGGCATCCGCGATCGGGCGGCCCGTCGCACACGTGCTCGGGGACGATCTGGCGGCCGTGGCGGCGGTGCTCGATGACGCCGCGCGTTCCAAGGCAGAGTCGGTGGCGCAGGAGGTCAGCATCACGCGCGACGGCCGTGAGCTGAACCTGGCAGTCGCGGCGACGCGCCTTCAGGGCGCGGGCGGATTCGAGGGCACCGTGCTCGTGCTCGACGACGTCACGCCCCTCATCCGTGCGCAGAAGGTGGCGGCCTGGCGGGAAGTCGCCCGGCGTCTGGCGCACGAGATCAAGAATCCGCTCACGCCCATCCAGTTGTCGGCCGAACGGCTGCAGCGAAAGCTTGGCGACGCGAACTCGCCGCACCAGGCGCTGATCAAGGAATGCACGAGTACCATCATCGGAGAAGTCGAGTCGCTCAAGGGGCTCGTGGATGAGTTCGCACAATTTGCCCGCATGCCGGCCCCCAAAGCGGTGCCGACGTCGCTCAATCAGGTCGTGACCGACGCGCTGTCGCTCTATGCCGGTCTGTTTGCCGATGTCGCCATCCGCCCGGAACTGAGCGCTGCGATGCCGCAGGTGCGGCTCGATCCGGAGCAGATCAAGCGGGTGCTCATCAACCTCGTGGACAACGCCGTCGAGGCGATGGACCATCGCGGCACAATTGCGGTCGAGACCTCCCACGACGCCGTGCACCGGGTCGCGCGAGTCGTGATCGCCGATGACGGTCCCGGGATTCCCGCCGGTGAGCGTGACAAACTGTTCCTTCCGTACTACTCGACCAAGCGGCGCGGGTCTGGCCTCGGGTTGGCGATCGTCCGGCGTATCGTGGCTGAACACGGCGGCAACGTCGAAGTGACGGACAATACACCGAGGGGCACGCGGTTCACCATCGAGCTGCCCTGTTGAACGAACGCATGGCATCGATCCTGATTGTCGACGATGAGCCAGGGGTCCGGACGGCGCTCGGTGGCGTGCTCCGCGATGAGGGCTACACCGTGGACGCAGTGGAGTCCGGCGAAGCGTGCCTCGAGCGCGTTGTGGGCCAGACGTTCGATCTGGTGTTGCTGGACGTGTGGCTGCCAGGCATCGATGGCCTCGAGACGTTGCAGCGGCTGCGCGAACGGCAGGTCGACGCGCAGGTCGTGGTCATCTCGGGACATGGCAGCGTCGAGTCCGCGGTGCGCGCCATCAAGCTGGGCGCCTACGACTTCGTCGAGAAGCCCCTGTCGCTCGACAAAGCCGTTCTCGTCGTGCGGAACGCGCTGCGGCAGCGGCTGCTCGAGGCCGAGAACCGCGATCTCCGCGCACAAGTCGATCGCCGCTACGTCATGGTGGGCGACAGTCCTGTGATGCGGCATCTGCGCGAGCAGGTGCTGCTGGCCGCGCCTACCAACGGCCGCGTGCTCGTGCTCGGCGAGAACGGCACGGGGAAGGAGCTCGTTGCGCGCACCTTGCATGCCCACAGCCGTCGCCGCAGCGAGCCGTTCGTGGAAGTGAACTGCGCCGCGATTCCGGAGGAACTCATCGAGTCGGAGCTCTTCGGGCACTCCAAGGGCGCCTTCACGGGCGCCGTCGCCGACCGCCGCGGACGGTTCGAGCACGCGCACGGCGGCACCATCTTTCTCGACGAAATCGGCGACATGAGTCTGAAGACCCAGGCCAAGGTGCTGAGGGCGCTTCAGGAGCAGGTGATTCAGCCCGTCGGTGGTACCTCGAGCGTGCGGGTGGACGTGCGGGTCGTGGCCGCCACCAACAAGGATTTGCAGGAAGAGATCCGGGCAGGCCGATTCCGTGAGGATCTGTTCTTTCGATTGAATGTCGTGCCGATCTTCGTGCCGCCGCTGCGCGACCGGACCGATGATGTGCCGCGGCTGGCGGAGCATTTCATGGCGACCCTGGCAACCGAGTATGGGAGACGCGTGAAGCGGTTTGCGCCCGAGGCCATGGCCCGGCTGCAGCGCTACCCGTGGCCCGGCAACGTGCGGGAGTTGCACAACGTGGTCGAGCGCCTCCTCATCATGGTGCATGACAGCACTGTGACCTTGCAGGACGTGAGCTTCGTGGGGGATGCGCCCATGGCGCAGGTGGCTCCGGCCCCCGCACTCACACTGCCACTGGCCGAGGCGCGCGACCGATTCGAGCGCGACTACATCCTGCACGTGCTGGCCGCCAGTCAGGGCAATATCTCCCGCACGGCCGACGTCCTGGCCGTCGAACGGAGCAACCTGTACAAGAAGATGCGCGCTTTCGGCATCGCCCCCTCGCGGCGCGAGCCGGACTAGGACCTACGGCAGCAGCCGGGTTTCGAGGACGTGCCGGGCGGTGAAGTTCGACAACCGCAGGTGGCGGGCGGTGGCGCCACCCAGCGCGCGAGCCGGCACGAGTCCGACGACTTCGCTCTCGAACACCGCGACGCCCTCGCGCGCTGCCTCGCGCGTCACGGCGTCAAAGACGACGGCCATCGAGGTCCGGTCCGGGTCCGTGAGGTTCATCGACACCTGCACGAGACTGCGATCCGGTAGCGCCAGGGCCATGGCCTTCACGCCCGGCAGTCCACCGGAACTCTCGCGGATCGTCCGCGCGATGCGCGCCGCCACCGCGAGGCGGTCGGTGGCCAGGTTGATGTTGTAGGCGACCAGCAGGCCCCGCGCGCCGATGGCCACGGCACCGGCCGTGGGGTGCGGCGCCTGCGGCCCGTAGTCGGGTTGCCATTCGGGCCGCCGCATTTTTTCGGCGAGCCCCTCGAACTGGCCCCGACGCACGTCCTGTAGCGCCCGCCGATCGGAACGCGACGCCGCGGCCTCGTAGAGAAACACCGGAATCGCGAAGTGCGCCGCCACCTCAGCCGCAGTGGCGCGTGCTGCCAGGACCGCGTCGTTCATCGTGGCGCCGGCAAGTGGGATGAATGGCACGACATCGACCGCCCCGATTCGCGGATGGGCGCCGTGGTGGTGGTGTAGATTCACGCGTGGCAGCGTGGCTTCCACCAGCGCGAGCACCGCGGTCCGGAGGGGCGTCGACTCGCCCGTGAGTGTGAACACAGAACGGTGGTGAACGGCATCGGAGTGCCGGTCCAGCAACTGCACGCCGGGCACGGCCGCCATCGCGGCCGCGAGGTGGTCGACGACCGCCAGATCGCGTCCTTCACTGATGTTCGGCACGCACTCGAGCTGGGGCATGTCGGCGTTGTACCATGACTGCCGCGGCGCCGCGCAACTGCTATACTGCGCATCGACTTGCGGACATGACGGACCCCAGGACTGGCGACGCGACGGTGACCACCGCGCTTTCCGACGAGGAGCGCGGCGCCCGCGTGGAGCAACTGCTGGTGGCGGGGCTCGACGAGTACTTCGCTGGCCGGCTCGACCAGGCCATGAATGTGTGGACGCGCGTGCTCTTCCTCGATCGTGCCAACGATCGGGCGCGCGCGTACATCGACCGTGCGCGACGTGCGCAAGCCGAGCTCCAGCGGGAGTCCGAAGCGCTTCTTCACGAGGGCCTCCAGGCGTTCGACCAGGGCGATGTCGAGCGGGCGCGACAGTTGCTCGTGACTGCGACCGAGCGGGGCGCACCTCACGAGCAGGCGCTGCCCGTGCTGCACCGTATCGGCCTGTTGGACCTCGCGTCGGCGGCGCCGGGTCCTGCCGTCGCGACGGTCTTGGGTCGCGGGCGTTCTTCAGGGGGCGTCACGGGCGCACGGGCACGATCCCGGTTCGGCCCCGTGCTCGTGGTGACCGCGGCGATCGGCGTGGCGGCCCTGGTGCTCTTCCGCACCGACGCCGGCGTCGACTCTGGTACTCCGGTCGCGTCAATTGACGCCGCGCCATCGCCGCTTCCGGTGCCGGCGTCCGCCGACGCCTATCTTGCGCGCGCGGAGGCGTTGTTTGGAGCGGGTAAACTGGCCGATGCGCTCGTGATGCTCGACCGCGTCGATGCCGGCGACAGCCACTACCGTCAGGCGCAAGACCTCCGTGGACGGGTCCAGCGAGTGCTGCTGAATGCCACGGCAGGCTTGACCGGAGGCATCGAGGGGACAGTGCCATGAAGTGCCCGAAGTGCGCCTACATCGGCTTCGAAGATACCGACAGGTGCCGGCACTGCGGCTGTGAGTTCTCGCTCCTCGCGACTGAGACCAGCGCATTTGCCGCGGCCGAGGCCGATGCGGCGCCTGAGGTGCGAGCGTTCACGCCCAGACCTCGCGAGCACCGCCTCGGCGTGGTGGGCGATCTCGCCGACGTAAGCCTGGCGGCCGACGCAGAGGGCGGGGCGCTCATGGACTTCCCGTTGCGATCATCGACCTTTCCCGTCCTGGGGCACGACCCTCAGCCGCCTCCGGCTCGCACGCCGCTGGCCGTGCGCCGGGCCTTGGCGGATCGCCCTCGCGGCCGGACCTCCACAGAGCTCGTGCGACGCGCGTCGTCGCCGTTGCTCGATGTGGCGCCGCATGCGGTGCCCACGACTGAAGCCGGCCCGTCGGAGATCGTGGTGGCCCCCGCCGGTTTGCGGTTGGCGGCCGCGGTCATTGACCTGCTGGTGCTGGCTGCCATCGATCTGGCGGTGGTCTACCTGACGGTGCAACTGGCCGGCGTGCAGATCGCCGAGGTGGCGACGCTGCCGCTCGTACCGCTCGGCGCGTTTCTGCTGGGTTTGAACGTCGCCTATCTTGCCGTGTTCACCGCCAGTGGCGGTCAGACGCTCGGCAAGATGGCGATGGGATTGCGCGTCATCGGGCTGGCCGGTGGCTTCTCAACAGGCGCTGCCATACTCCGTGTGGGCGTCGCGCTGCTCGGCGCCCTGGTGGCGGGCGCGGGCTTTCTGCCGGCGCTCGCGAGGGCGGATGGCCGCGCACTCCACGACTATGCGGCGGGCACTCGGGTTGTGAAGGTGACACTTTGAGGGCACGGCTCGCCCTGGCAATTGCCACCGCAGGGTACACGGGGTTTTTTCCGCTCGCCCCTGGGACGGTCGGGTCAGCGATCGGTCTGGTGGTCTGGGGGGGCGCGCGCGTCAGTGGTGCCGGTCTTTGGACAGAACTCGTCATTGCCACTCTGTTGCTCGTGGTCGGGGCCTGGGCCGCCACGCTCGTGGAAGGTCAGCTGGGCACGACCGACCCAGGCCCGGTCGTGGTCGACGAAGTGATGGGCATGTGCGTGACGATGATCGCGGCGCCGTTTACGTGGCACGCCGCGCTGGCGGGCTTCGTCTTGTTCCGGGTGTTCGACATCCTGAAGCCGCCGCCCGCGCGTCAGCTCGAAAGGCAACACGCGGGCTGGGGCATCATGCTCGACGATCTGGCGGCCGGCGGTTATGCCTGGGGCGTGCTGACGTTCCTGCTGTGGCTGTTCCCGGCGTGGCGGTCGTGAATCCGTCCGGGCGTCCCGCCACGGCCGCCATCGTGGCCGTTGGCAGCGAGCTCCTCAATCTCGGGCGTACTGACACGAATTCGCCGCACATCGCGGGCGTGCTGCAACGACACGGCCTCTTGGTGTCGTTCACGACGGTGGTTGGCGACGACTGGGGCGACCTCGTCGAGACGTTGCGCCACGCGCACGCGCGCGCCGACCTGGTGGTCTGCACCGGCGGCCTCGGGCCGACCGACGACGATCGCACGCGCGATGCGGCGGCACACGTGCTCGAGCGCCCGATGCGCGAAGACGCGGCTGTGGTCACTACGATTCGCGAGCGATTCCAGGCGCGGGGACTCGTGATGCCCGAGATCAACCGCCGCCAGGCACAGGTGCCCGAGGGCGCCGCCATCCTGCCGAACCTGCGCGGGACGGCGCCCGGGCTCTGGATTCCCACGAGCGCCAAGGCGATCGCGCTGCTGCCGGGGCCGCCGCGCGAGATGCAGCCGATGCTCGACCATCTCGTGACGGTGCATGTGGCTCCGCGCTGGGGCGCCGGCCAAATGGCCCAGCGCTCGGTCGTCGTTGCCGGGCGCAGCGAGTCCTGGGTCGATGAACGTGTGCAGCCGCTATACGGACCGTGGCGTCTCGAAGCGCCGCCCGTTCACACCACGATTCTCGCGAGCCTGGGTTCAGTGGAGTTGCACCTCACGGCGCATGGAGCCGAGGCCGGGGCGCTCGCGGTACGGCTCGAGGCCGCCGTCGAGGTGCTGGTGTCGGCGCTCGGCGCCGATGTCGTGAGTACCGATGGGCGCGGCCTCGAGCAGGTGGTCGGCGACCAATTGCGCGCGCTGGGTCTGACTCTCGCGCTCGCCGAGTCGTGCACGGGCGGGCTCGTCACCTCACGCCTCACCGACATTGCGGGCAGCAGCGCGTATGTCGACCGCGCCGTAGTCGCGTACAGCAACCGCGCCAAGATTGCCGACCTCGACGTGCCCGCCGCCCTCATTGACGCGTACGGAGCGGTCAGCGAGCCCGTAGCCATCGCGATGGCGGAGGGCCTTCGCCGTCGCGCCGGCGTCGATGTGGGCGTGGCGATTACCGGCATCGCGGGTCCTGGCGGCGGTTCGGACGAGAAACCTGTCGGCACCGTATGCCTGGCCGTGGTGGGCACGCGCGGTTCGGTCGCGCGCACCACGCGATTTACGGGCGACCGCCTGGTGATCAAGTCGCTCTCAAGCACCACCATCCTCGATATGCTGCGTCGCTACCTGCTCGCTGGAGGCTGTGCGTGATGGTGACCAGCGGTGCGGTTGGCTACCTGATCGGCTCACTGCCGCTCGGCTATCTTGCGGCGCGTCGATGGGCCGGTGTCGACCTGCGGCACGTGGGCAGCGGCAACGTCGGCGCCACAAACGTGTTTCGGGTCTCGGGAGTCGCGCTTGGGCTCGCGGTCATGGCCATGGACGTGGCCAAGGGCTTCGTGTCGGTCGCGGCGGGCGGCCTGATCGCGCCGACAGAACGCGATGCGGTCACGGCCGGAGTCGCGGCAGTGGCCGGGCACATTTTTCCCTTCTGGCTTGCCGGCAGAGGCGGGAAAGGCGTCGCCACCGCGGCCGGTGCGTTCGGCTGTCTGGCTCCCGAGGCCACGGCCTGTGCGGCCGCCGCGTTCGTCGTGGCGGCGGGGGCGACACGCTTCGTGTCGGCCGGCTCGGTGGTCGCGACGATCACACTCCCGCTTGCCGCGACGGCGTTGGGGGCGTCGCCTGAAGTTGTGACTGGCGGGGCCGTGGCCGCCGCGTTGATCGTGTGGCGCCATCGGGGGAATCTGCGTCGGATTCGGCGTGGCACGGAGCCGCGCCTTGGCCGCCCTCGTGGGGCGGTGTCTCGTGCGTAGCGTCGCGGTGCTGGGAGCCGGCAGCTGGGGCACGGCGCTGGCCATTCACCTGGCCGGCATCGGACATCAGGTGCGTCTGTGGGCGCGCGACGGCGACCTGGCGGCCGACATGGAGCGCAGGCGAGCCAACGCGGTGTACCTCCCGGACATGCCGTTTCCCGAATCCCTGTCGGTGAGCACGAGCCTGCCAGCCGCGCTCGCCGATGCGCAGCTAATCCTCGTGGCCGTTCCGTCCCACGGACTCCGTCAGGTGCTACGTCAGTCGACTGCGCATGTCGATCCTGGAGCCGTGGTGCTCAGTGCCACCAAGGGGCTCGAGGACGGCTCGCTGTTGCGGATGTCCGAGGTGATTCTCCAGGAGTGGCCGCAAGTGGTGGAAGTCGCGGTGCTCTCGGGTCCGAGCTTTGCCCGTGAGCTGGCCCAACAACTCCCGACGGTCGTGGTCGTGGCGTCGCGCAGCGAAGGCGCCGTGCGCCACGTACAGGAAGAATTTCGCTCGGGCGCGATGCGTCTCTACGCGAGCGGCGATGTCGTCGGCGTCGAACTGGGTGGCGCGCTGAAGAACGTGATTGCGATTGCCGCAGGGGTCGTTGACGGGCTGGGCCTTGGCCACAACGCACTGGCGGCACTCATGACGCGCGGTCTCGCCGAGATCTCGCGTCTGGCCGTCGCGGCCGGCGGTGAGCGCGAGACGCTCGCCGGCCTGGCCGGCATGGGTGACCTGGTGCTCACGTGCACCGGCCAGTTGAGCCGCAATCGGCACGTGGGTCTCGAACTGGCAAAAGGACGGGTGCTCGCCGAGATCGTCGCGAGCACGAAGATGGTGGCCGAGGGCGTGCGCACGACCCACGCCGCGCTGTCGCTCGGTGCCGCGCACGGCGTCGAACTGCCGATTGCCGCACAGGTGGACGCGCTGCTGTCCGGGCGCGTCAGCGCGGCTGTGGCGGTCAGCAAGCTGATGGGGCGGCGACAGCGCGCCGAATCCGACGCCCGGGCGTAACGGCCGTCCCTCAGGCCCCGGGCGCCTCGACTGTGGACACCGCGGGCCTGCTAAGATCGGCGTGATGAGGTTCCTCGACGGACTCACGCAAGGACTCTCGCGGACCGCCGAACGGCTGGCGCAGCGTTTCGACGAGATCGTCCGGCGGGCCGACGCGCCGGATCGCCAGGTCGACGGCGTGGACGTCGACACGACCGAGGCGCTCGAGGAACTGCTGCTCGGAGCCGACGTGGGTCTGGCGGCCACGGCGCGGCTGCTCGAGGGTGTGAAACGCCGCTACCGGCGCGGTTCCGGGTTGCGGACGCTGCTGGCTGAGGAACTGCAGGAGGTCTTCGCTGGGGCAGACAGGCCGATCGTTCGCCCGGTCGCGGGACCGCGAGTCGTGCTGGTGGTGGGCGTGAACGGCACGGGCAAGACCACGACCGTCGGGAAGCTCGCCAATCGTCTGCGGCTCGACGGCGAGCAGACGCTCATTTGCGCGGCTGATACGTTCCGCGCCGCGGCCGTCGACCAGTTGCAGATCTGGGCCACACGGGCCGGTGTCGACATCGTGCGCGCGCAGGAAGGTTCGGATGCCGCCGCTGTGGTATTCGATGCCCTGACCGCGGCTAAGGCCCGCCACACGCGCACGGTGGTGATCGATACGGCCGGGCGCCTTCACACCCGTGTCAACCTGATGGCCGAACTCGACAAGATTCGTCGCATCACCGAGCGCGAAGTGCCGGGCGCGCCGCACGAAGTGCTGCTGGTGCTCGATGCCACGGTGGGGCAGAACGGCCTCGTGCAGGCTCGAGAGTTCGCCGCAACCGCCGGCGTGACCGGAGTGGTCCTCACCAAGCTCGATGGCACCGCCAAGGGCGGCATCGCCATTGCCATCGCGCACGAACTGAAGCTGCCGATTCGTTACGTCGGGGTCGGCGAGAGCATCGACGACCTGTTGCCGTTTTCCGCCGAGACGTATGTCGACGCGTTGTTCCGGCCCTCGTGGTAGACGATGCGCAGATGATGCGCCGGGCGTTGTTCCACGCTGCCCGTGCCCAGGGCGCGACCGCGCCCAACCCGCTCGTCGGCGCGGTGGTCGTGGACACTGACGGCGTCGTGGTCGGAGAAGGGTTTCACGCGCGCGCCGGGGACCCGCACGCGGAAGTGGTGGCTCTCGACGCCGCCGGAGCACGGGGCCGCGGCGCCACGATCTACGTCACGCTCGAGCCGTGCTGTCACACTGGGCGCACCGGGCCATGCACCGAGCGGCTTCTGGCCGCTGGCGTCGCGCGTGTCGTCGTGGCCACCCGGGATCCGGACCCGCGGGTGTCTGGCGGGGGCATCGCCCAGTTGCGCGCCGCCGGAGTGACGGTCGATGTGGGGCTGGAAGAAACGGCCGCGCGGCGCCTCAATGCCGCATTCCTGTCGGCGCACGAACGCGGCCGGGTGCTGGTCGTCCTCAAGGCCGCAGCCAGCCGCGACGGTCGCATTGCCGCCGCGCCGGGTCTGCGGACCAGGATCACTGGCGCCGCCGCCGGGCGTCGCACCCAGGTGCTCCGCGCGTCGACAGACGCGATTGGCGTGGGGGTCGGCACGATTCTCGTGGATGACCCGTGGCTGACCGTGCGCGACGTGGTTCGCGACCGGCCGTTCACGCGCGTGGTGTTCGATCGCGCCCTGCGGACGCCGCCGGGCGCGCGCATCCTGGTCACCTGCGGGGGCGGCCGGGTGATAATAGTCACATCACCGACATCGTTGGCCGAACGCTCCGATCGGGTGAGCGAGTTGGAAGTGCAGGGGGCCGTGGTCATCGCGGCGGCCACGCTCGAGCATGCGTGTCGGCTGCTCGTAGGTTTCGACGTACAGACGCTGCTGGTCGAGGGCGGCGGCCGCTTGCAGCGGGCACTCTGGGAGGCCGGATTGGTCGATCGCTTGCATCTCATCGTCGCACCTGGCGTGCTCGGTGATGGCGGTGTGCCGCTCTTTGACGGGTATCCCGTCCCGTGGGATCGACTGAGCGGGCTGAACGCAGAGCCCTGCGGGCAAGATGTCTGGATAGAGGCTGATGTTCACTGGAATCGTTGAGCACGTCGGACGCCTGGCCGAAGTGAAGCCCATGGCGGGTGGGTATCGCGTGCGGATCGAGACGCCGCTTGCTCGCGAGACGCAGCCGGGCGACAGCGTGGCGGTTTGCGGTGTCTGCCTTACGACGCTGGTCGTGGGACAGGGCGAGATCCACGCCGACATCGGACCGGAAACGGCACGGGTCACGACGCTCGGGGGACTGGCCCGCGGCCAGCGCGTCAACCTCGAACGGCCGATGCGCGCCGATGGCCGCCTCGGCGGACATTTCGTCCTTGGGCACGTCGACGGCGTCGGGGTGATCGACGACGTGCGCGCCGAAGGCGACAGTCACTGGCTTACCGTGAGCTATCCGCCTTCGCTGGCTCCGCTCTTCATCCGGAAGGGCAGCGTCACGGTCGAGGGCGTAAGCCTGACCGTGGCTGGGCTAGACGACCGCCGCATCGATCTGCAAATCGTGCCATACACCTGGGCACACACGACGCTTGCCGACCTCAAGACAGGGGACAGGGTCAACCTCGAGTGCGACGTGCTTGGGAAATATGTCGTACGCGCGGCGGAAATCGCCGGGCTGTCCGACCTGCGGCGACGGTGACCGGACGCATCATGCCAAAGCCCGCTCCCCGTTCCCGTTCCTCCGCGCGCAAGCCCGATCGCACCGCTCGGGCGGCATCGCGCCCGGCGCCTTCACGGAGGCGCGGTCCCTTCGCCCCGGTTGAACTGGCCGTCGACGCCATCCGTCGCGGACACATGGTCATCGTGGTCGATGACGAAGATCGCGAGAACGAAGGCGACCTGACGGTGGCGGCCGAGAAGGTCACACCCGGGATCATCAATTTCATGATGACCGAGGGCCGTGGCCTGATCTGCATGCCGATGACCGCCGAGCGGCTCGACGAACTGGACGTGCCGCTCCAGGTACCCGCCGGCCGGAATACGACGATGTTCGACACGGCCTTTTGCGTGGGCATCGAGGCGCGCCGCGGCGTCACGACCGGGATTTCGGCTTCCGATCGCGCGACGACGATTCTGACGGCCATCCACAAGCGCACCAAGGCGACCGACCTGGCGAGGCCGGGCCACGTGCTGCCACTCCGGGCGCGCGACGGCGGGGTGCTCGTACGCGCTGGACAGACGGAAGCGGCCATCGACCTGGCGCGTGCGGCCGGGCTCTATCCGGCCGGGGTGATTTGCGAGATCGCCAAGGCCGACGGCAGCATGGCGCGCGTTCCCGACCTGGTGACGTTTGCCAGGCGGCACCGTCTGCTCATGATTACGGTGGCCGACCTGATCCGGTACCGGATGCGCACCGAGCGCCTTGTGACTCGGGTGGCGCAGGCCGGCCTGCCCACCGCGCACGGCGCGTTCCGGATTCACGCCTATGAGAGCCCTCTCGACAAGGAAACGCATGTGGCGCTCGTGTGCGGCGACCTCGGAGATGGCCAGGACGTGCTCGTGAGGGTGCACTCGAAGTGCCTCACGGGCGACGTCTTCCAGTCGTCCCGCTGCGACTGCGGGGCCCAGCTCGAGGCCGCCATGCAGCGCATCGCGGCCGAGGGGCGGGGTGTGCTGCTTTACTTGAACCAGGAAGGGCGCGGTATCGGTCTGTCCAACAAGATTCGCGCCTACGAACTCCAGGATCAGGGTCTCGACACGGTCGAGGCGAACAGACGCCTGGGCTTCAAGCCCGACCAGCGCGACTACGGCATCGGCGCCCAGGTCCTGCGCGACCTGGGGGTCCGCACGATGAGGTTGCTGACGAACAATCCGCGAAAGTTCGTGGGTTTGCAGGGCTACGGGCTGGCGGTGGTGGCGACGTCACCGCTCGAGATGGCACCCACCGACACGACTCGTGGATATCTGCGGACGAAGAAGAAACGACTGGGACATCGGCTCACGAAGGTTTGACCGTTCGTCAGAACCTCAAGTAGAATAAAGGTTTGTGCCGAGGACACTCGGCCGACCATACCCATGTTCGACGCCCTGAGTACCCGGCTCCAAGATGTCTTCCAGTCGTTGAGCGGCGAGGTTCGCCTCACGCCAGAGACGACGGAACGCGTCTTGCGCGAGCTTCGGGTCGCCCTCATCGAGGCCGACGTCAACCTCCAGGTCGTGAAGGCGTTTGTCGATCGCGTGCGCGACAAGGCGAGCGATGCGGTCGTCCTGGCCAGTCTCAGCCCCAGCCAGCACGTCATCAAGATCGTGCGCGACGAACTGCTCGGTCTCTTCGGCGACGCCAAAGGCGGTCTGTCGGTCGGCGGACCGGTGCCGAAGGTCATTGTGATGCTCGGCCTGCAGGGCTCGGGCAAAACCACGACGACCGGCAAACTGGCGCTGATGCTGGCCAAGCAAGGCCGGCACCCGGTCGTGGTCTCGACCGACGTTCGCCGTCCCGCTGCCATCGAGCAGCTCGCCGTGGTGGGCGCCAAGGCCGGCGTGCGGGTCTTTGATCCGGTGGGCAACCTCGACCCCGTTGCGCGGGCGCGCGGTGCGATGGTCGAAGCCCGGAACACCGGCTGCGACGTCGTCATCGTCGATACCGCCGGCCGCCTGCATATCGACGACGAGCTGATGGCCGAGCTCGCGGCCATCAAGGCCGCCGTGTCGCCGTCCGACCTGCTCTACGTCGCCGACGCCATGACGGGCCAGGACGCCATCAAGAGCGCTGGTGAATTCAACCGTCAGATTGGCGTCACCGGCGTCGTGCTCTCGAAAGTCGACGGCGATGCCCGCGGCGGCGCGGCACTGTCGGTCGTGTCGGTGGTGGGCGTGCCCATCGCGTTTGTGGGTGCGGGCGAGCGCCTGGAAGACCTCGACGCCTTTCATTCCGACCGATTCGTGTCGCGCCTGCTCGGCATGGGCGATGTGCTCTCGCTCATCGAGAAGGCCGAAGGCGTCATCGACGGCGCGGACGCGGCTCGGCTCGAAGACAAGATTCGCAAGAACACGTTCAGCCTCGCCGACTTCCGCGATCAGCTGCGCACGATTCGAAAGATGGGCCCGCTCGAGCACATCATGAAGCTGCTCCCGGGCATGGGCCAGATGAAGGAACTCGGCGCGCAGAAGCCCGACGAGCGGCAGCTGCGACGGGTCGAGGCGATCATCAATGCGATGACGCCCGATGAGCGCGAGCACGCCGAGGTGATCGACGGGAGCCGGCGGAAGCGCATTGCCAAGGGCAGCGGCACGTCGGTCGAGGATGTGAACCGGCTGCTGAAGCAGTATGCCGAGATGCGGAAGATGCTCAAGATGGTGGGGCAGATGACGGGCGAGACCGTGCCAGAAGCTCCCAAAAAGCGGAAGAAGAAGGGGCCCTACAGCCTGATGCGCTAGCCGGATGTCCGGCTGGCGAGGACGAGGACACTACTTATGTTGGTTATTCGCATGCGTCGCACGGGGTCGAAGAAGCGCCCCCATTACCGGGTGGTCGTCACCGAGCGGCGCTCGCCGCGCGAGGGTGGGTTTCTCGAGACCCTCGGCTTCTACAACCCACGCACCAAGCCGGCCGTGGTTGACGTGAATCGCGAGCGCATCGCGCACTGGATCTCCCAGGGCGCCCGGCCGTCGGACTCGGTGCGGACACTGCTCGCCAAGCACGTGACGCGCGACCTGAGCGCCACGGTGCCGGTCGTCGAGGCGGCGGCGGCTGCGCCGCAGTCGTAACGGAGCGACAGCGTGGCTGAGCTGAAATCGCTCGTCGAAATCGTGGCGCGGGCCCTGGCAGACGAGCCCGATGCGGTGGAAGTCGTCCAGGGCGAACGCCGTGGCGGCTTGCATTTCGAGTTGCAGGTGGCGACCGGCGATTTGGGCCGCGTCATCGGACGGCAGGGCCGCACCGCTGCGGCGCTCCGGCAGTTGCTCGCAGCCGCGGCCGACGTGGATGGACAGAAAATCCAACTCGACATCCGCGACTCGTCCGGGCGGCGTTGAGCCGTCGGCGGCCACCTGGGGCGAGATGTTGCTCGTCGGGGTGGTGGCGCGGGCACGGGGCACCAGGGGGGAAGTAATCGTCAACGCGACGACCGACTTCCCTGACACCAGGTTTGCCCAGGGCGCAACGGTGTGGGGGCGTCCCGAAGCGGGCGGTGCCATCGAGGCGCTGACCGTGGAGCAGTTCCGGATGCATCTCGACCGGCCGATCGTGCGGTTCGAGGGCATCGTGGACATGACCGGCGCGGAACGCGTCGCCGGGTGGCAGCTGCGGGTGCCGGCGTCGGCGGTCCAGACGCTGCCGCCACATGTGTACTACCACCATGACCTGGTGGGATGCGAGGTGGTCACGGCCGACGGCACGCGGGTCGGAGTCGTGAACCGGGTTGACGGCGCTGGTCAGGCGGTGCGGCTCGTGATCGCCGCCCCGCGCGGCGAAGTACTTGTGCCGCTCGTGCAGTCGTTCTGCGCGGTCGACACCGCGGCCCGGCGGATTGTCGTCACGCCGCCGGAAGGCCTGCTCGACGCCAATGGGGCGTGGCAGGAGTAGCGAGAAGCACCACGGGGGAGGCACACGTGACATTCGATATCGTCACGATCTTTCCGCGGATGGTGGAAGCTGGCCTCGCCGAAGGGGTGGTGGGGCGGGCACGGACGAGCGGGTTACTGAAGATCGCGGTTCACGACCTGCGCGCGTACACGACCGACCGGCACCGCGTTGTCGACGATGAGCCGTTTGGCGGAGGACCTGGCATGGTCATGACGCCAGAGCCGCTGTACTTGGCCGTGGAGGCGATCCGAGGGACGCGGGGGACTGCCGGGGTGGTGATTGTACCGACACCAGCGGGCAGGCGATTCGATCAGGCGGCAGCAGAGCGCCTCTTGACTGCGAGACACGTGACATGGCTGTGCGGGCGCTACGAAGGCATCGACGAACGGGTCTGTGAAGCCGTCGGCGCCGAGGAGTGGTCGATTGGCGACTACGTGGTGAGCGGCGGGGAATTGCCGGCGCTCGTCATGCTCGATGCCGTGGCACGGCTGGTGCCCGGCGTCGTCGGGGATGCGCGGTCGGTGAGCGAGGATTCGTTCTCGGCCGGGCGGCTAGACCATCCGCATTACACACGGCCGGCCGTGTGGCGGGGGCGGGAGGTTCCGGGCGTGCTGCTGTCGGGGCACCACGGAGCCATTGCGACATGGCGACGGGAGTCGGCCACTGCGCGCACGCGCGCGCGACGGCCCGACCTGATCCCCGGCGTCACGACAAGCGACGAAGGGAGCGGCTAGGAACGATGGACGCAATCGAGATGTTGGAGCAGAAGCAGATGATCGCACGGCCGGCTATGCAGCCTGGCGACACCGTCAAGGTGCATGTGCGCGTCAAAGAAGGCGACAAAGAACGTATCCAGGTCTTCGAGGGGATCGTCATCGCCCAGCGCCGCGGAGGCACGCGCGCGTCGTTCACGGTGCGCAAGGTGTCGTTCAGTCAGGGCGTCGAGCGCATTTTTCCGCTGCACTCGCCAATCATTCAGAAGATCGAAGTGCTGCGCTCGGCCAAGGTGCGCCGCGCCAAGCTGTTCTACCTGCGCGACTTGAAGGGCAAAGCCGCCCGTATGAAGGAAGTCCGCAGAGGCTGACGTGGATCCGTCTGCGCTGTGGCCATGCCGCACGCTCGCGCCCGGCGCACGACGGAAAATCTCTACCGGCGATACGGCTTCGGCCGGATCGCCGGCGTCGACGAAGTGGGACGCGGCTGCCTGGCTGGTCCCGTTCTCGCGTGCGCAGTTGTGCTCGATCCGGCTCGCCACATCCCCGGCTTGGCCGACTCGAAACTGCTCACGGCGGCCGCCCGGGAACGGCTGCACGACGCCATCTGCCACCGCGCGGTCGCCTGGGCCGTCGGGGTTGCAGATCCTGCCGAGATAGACCGATACAACATCCATCGAGCGTCGCTGTTGGCGATGGCCCGGGCGGTGTCCGGACTCCTGCCTCAACCCGAGCTCGTGCTGGTCGATGCTTTTCGGCTCGACGGGCTGCCGATGGCGCAGCATGCGGTTACGGGGGGCGATCGGCGCTGCTCGGCCATTGCGGCGGCGTCGATTGTCGCAAAGGTGACGCGCGACCGGCTGATGGACGCGTTGCACCTGACCGATAGCCGGTATGGCTACAGCCGGCACAAGGGTTACGGCACGGCCGAGCATCTGGCCGCACTAGCCAGGTTCGGTTACTCGCAGGCGCACCGGCGCTCGTTCAAGCCGGCGTCGCTATTCAATACTCTGGACTGAGGGCGGACGCACGTGGCGCCATTCGATCGCGACGGGGCTTTGAAGCGGGCTGAGAAGGCCCTGCGGCTTGGCCGGGTGGACGCAGCCATTGACGAGTACCAGGCGCTGGTGCTCGCGCAGCCGCGTGACTGGAACAGTGCGAACGCGCTCGGCGATCTCTTCGTGCGCGCCGGCCAGCTCGACAAGGGCGTGGAGCAGTACACACGCATTGCCGACCACCTGGCCGACGAGGGCTTCTACCCGAAGGCAGCGGCGCTCTTCAAGAAGATCATCAAGGTCAAGCCGCTTGATGAGTACGCCCAGATCCGCTCGGGCGATGTCTCCGCCAAGCAGGGCCTGCTGGCCGATGCCAAGGCTGCCTTTCTGGCCGTTGGCGAGCGCCGGCGCAAGATGGGCAACATCCGGGGGGCCGCCGAGATGGCGGTGCGCCTCGGCATGGTCGATCCCGAGGACTTCGCCGCTCGCTTCACTGCGGCCAAGGCCGCGCGCGACCTCGGCGACTCCGATGCGGCCATCCGCGAGTTCCGGGCCGTCGCGGAATGGTTCATCAAGCAGGACCGCCACGACGAGGCGCGGTCGGCCTACCGCGATCTCCTCGAACTCGATCCGAGCGACGATGTCGCCCGCGGTCACGTGCTGGCGGCCGACCTCGCCAGCGGCGAGTTTGCGCGCGCGTTGGCGTGGGCCTCGTCGCCGGCCGAACTGCGCCAGCTGGCGACCGCCCTCGAAGGCGCGGGCCAGCACGGGGAAGCCCTGGCCGTGCTCGGCCGCGTGGCCGACATGGATGCCGGTGACGTCGATGCCCGTGTCAGGCTGGTGCGCGCGCACCTGGCCAACGGCGACATGGGCACAGCCCGTCGCTACCTGACCCCCGAGGTCGTTGCCCACGACCCGACCCTGTGGATGGTGGTGGCCGAGTCCGAACTGCGGCAGGGCCACCTCGACGAGGGGCGCGCCGCCGTCGCCCATGCGCTTGCCGCCGACCCGTCGCAGCGCGAAGCCGCAATTGCCATGTCGTGCCGCCTTGCCGAGCACGACGCCGATTCCGCGTATCCAGGGATCGAGGCCGTCGCCGATGCGGCGGTTGCCGACGGCGATTTCGCGGCCGCCGCCGCGGCGTTGCACGAGTTTGTGACCCGGGTGCGTCGCCACATCGTGGCGTTGATGCGGCTGGTCGAGATCTGCGTCGACGGCGGCCTCGAGGCCACGATGTACTCCGCTCAGGCGCAGCTGGCCGATGCCTACCTCGATGCCGGCCGTGGCCTGGAGGCGCGCATCATCAGCGAAGACCTCGTCGCACGTGAGCCATGGGATCGCGCCAACATCGAGCGGTTCAGGCGCGCCCTCGAGATGCTAGGCGAAGCCGATCCCGACGCGGTCATCGCCGACCGCCTGAGTGGCGACAGCCCCTTCATGGCCACCGACAAGATGGATCTGAACGAAGGCGTCATCTTCGACGACCCGATCGATCTCGAGCCTGCCTCCCCGGGTCCCGAGTCCTCCGAAGTCGACCTCACGGACTCGCTCGCTGATGGCGACGACCGCAGGCTCATGAAGACCGGCAAGACGCGCAAGGCGAGCGCGCCGCCCGAACCGGGGCGCAGCGCCGACGACGGACTGGCAGCAGAGCAACTGCGCCTTGGGATGACATACCGCGACATGGGGATGCTTGACGACGCGATTCAATCGCTCGAGCTGGCGGCACGCTCGGCGCGGCAACGGTTCGATGCGGCCTCCACGTTAGGAAGGCTGCTGGCAGAGCGCCAGGATCGAGCCGGCGCACTCACCTGGTTCGAACGGGCGGCCGAAGCCCCCGCGCCCTCGGTCGAGGCCGGACGTGCCTTGCTGTATGATCTCGCCGACGTGCTTGAAGATCTCGGAGAAACGGCGCGCGCCCTGGCGGTTTTTGGCGAGCTCGACGCCGACGCGGGCGGCTATCGCGACGTACCGGCTCGTCTGGCGCGTCTGAGCCGCCCGCAGGTTCAAGGGTAGGCGCTTCGTGCGCCGACTCCTGATCATTGCCCTGCTCGTCGAACTGGGCCTGCTCCTGATCGTCGTTCCCTGGTCTGCGTACTGGGAGCGCAACTACTTTGCGCAGATCTCCCCGAGCGTGAATGCGCTCGTCACGAACAACTACGTGCGCGGCGCCGTCACTGGGCTGGGCGCGGTCAATCTGTTGGCCGCCCTGGCCGATCTGGCGCTGCTCGTGCGCCGCCGTTCTCCCTCGTGACGGACGCGGCGCCATCCCCGCTCGGGCTGTGGTTGGCGCCACCGCGGGTGGGCATCGTGAGCAGCCGCCATCGCTTGTGTGCCGCACTGCAGCGTCCCCTCGACGAGGCGTCGGCGTGGCTCAGCGAACAGGTCGAGGCCGCCGCTGTCAGCGGGGTGGAATTTTTCCAGGTCCGCGAGGCTGACCTCGGCGGAGCGGCATTACTGACACTCGTGCGGGCCCTGACCGCGGTGTCGCGTGGCCGCGTGCGAGTCGTGGTCAACGACCGCGCCGACGTGGCGGCGGCGGCCGGTGCCGCCCTGCACCTCAGAGTCGCTTCGATGCCGGTCGATCGGCTACGCCCGTGGCTACCGCCGGCTACGTGGATTTCCTGCGCCGCACACGACGAGGCCGAAGTGTCAGGCGCCGGCGAGGTAAACGCGGTGTTGGCGGGCACGGTTCACGACACGGCGTCCAAGTCGACTGGCACGCGAACGCTCGGTATGGCAGGCCTGGCACGCGTCGTCGCCGCCAGCGCGCGGCCCGTGTTTGCGATCGGCGGGATGGCCGCGACCGACTGGCCGGCGATCGCCGCCGCGGGCGCCGTCGGCATCGCCGCCATCGGCTGGGTGCTGCCGCGGGCGGGTGAAGGTGCCGGTGACGGGGTGGTGCGGGCCATGGAGGAACTGCGCGCGGTCGTTGACGGGCGCGAACCGGACTCCTAAAATGATTAGTTCTACCAATCACTCGGAAGACACAAGAATAGGGGTTGCGTGGAAGTGGAGCCAACCGACGATCTGGGCCTCGTCCTGCGCGCGAAACGGGAAGCGGCCGGCCGTTCGCTGCGCGAGGTCGCCGACGTGACCAAACTCGGGGTTCGCACGCTCGACGCGCTCGAACGCAACCAGGTGGACCGGCTGCCGCCGGGCATCTTCCGGCGGTCGGTCGTGCGGGCCTACGCACGAGAGATCGGACTCGATCCGGAGGCGACGCTGCTGGCGTTTCTCGAGCGCCACCCCGACGACTTGCCGCCGCCAGGGCGGCAGAGCGGGCCGGTCGCTGACGCGACTATGCGGGTGTCACGCACGTCGGACATCTCGCCGTGGCTCCTCGTCGGCTTGATCGTCGCGGTGGTCGTGCTGCTGGCGATCGTGGTCCTGCAGTGGACGCAGCGCGCCACCGCGGGCGCCGCCGCTCCCACGCGAGACCACGCGGCGATCGCGTATGCGCACGTCACCGCCGCCTGGAGGGCCTCGTAGTGGACGTCGGGATGCGGAGTCCGCTGGTGGATGCGTTCCGGCGTGCCGACGTCCCCACAGAGGTGCGCATGGACGCCGCCGCAGGCCTGGTCGCGCCGCGCGGACAGGAGCAGCTGGCGCTCTTTGCGATGCTCGTGGACGACGCCGATGAGGACGTGCGCGCGACGGCAGAGCGCACGCTGGCGGCCATTCCGGCCGCTGCGATCGGCGTGGTGCTGGCGCGTACCGATACGCCCGCGGACCTCCTGCGGTTCTTTGCCGCGCGCGGCATCAGTCCGGCGCCGGGTCCGCCGGGCGGCGACGTCGACAGTGACGCGCCCCTCGTGGAGACTCCCGACGCGGCGTTCCCTTCGACCGATGACGCGGCCGTGGAGGACGACAGCGACACCTTATCGATCACTCAGCAGATTCAGCAGATGGGCATCGTGGAGCGCGTGCGCGCGGCGATGAAGGGCTCGCGTGAGGCTCGCGCCTTGCTCATTCGCGATCCCAACAAGATGGTGGCCTCGGCGGTGCTGTCGTCGCCCAAGCTCTCGACCTCGGAGGTCGAGCGTTTCGCCAAGATGACCAACGTGTCTGATGACGTGCTGCGCGCCATCGCGCAGAACCGCGGCTGGGTCAAGAACTACGGCGTGGCGCACGCGCTCGTGAAGAATCCCAAGACGCCGGTCGCGATGTCGCTGAATCTGATGCAGCGACTGATCGACCGCGACGTGCGGTCGCTCGCGGTCGATCGCAACATTCCCGAGCCGCTGCGACTGGCGGCGCGCAAGCGGATAGTCAAGGCGTCGGGCGCTTGACGCCGTCGCGCGCCGGCCGCTTGGGCCGTGCGGCGCGCGCTGGCGGCGATGCTGAAGGCGCCGCTGATGCGGCGGCAGGGCTGACGGCCCACTCCGAACGCATCTGCGAGAGCCCGTCCATGTACACGGCGACGCGTGCGCGCGCCTCGTCGGACTCGAGCGAGATGAGCAACGCGATCGCCCGCTCGAGGTCCGCGGCGATGGTCCTCTTCGTGGCGTCGAAGTAGAGCCGCCTGATTTGCTCGGCGGCATCCGGGGGACGGGACATGTCAGGGCTCCTCGCTCACGATGACACCGCGAGACTCGACCGCGGCATCGAGCACCGTGGCGCCCCTCGCGGCCCAGGCCTGTCGCACCGCATCAATGGCCTCGGGCGGCGCAAGGGCGAATACGCAGCCGCCGCCACCAGCGCCGCAAACCTTGCCGGCCCAGGCTCCGGCGGCGACCGCCGTCGCCAGCAAGGCGTCGATCTCCGGCGTCGTGACGCCAGGCGCCAGTTGCTTCCGGGTCTGCCACTCGGCGGCCAGAGACGCGCCGGCCTCGCGCCACTCACCGCGTTCAAGCGCCGCACGCATGGCCCGTGTGGCCGCCACGATCTCGGTGAAGGAGCGAATCACCTGGGCGTCACCGTCGATCCGGCGCTTGGTGATCTCCCAGTTGTTGATACCGGACTGGCGGGGCGCGCCGGTGTAGCACAGGGCGAGTCGTGCTGAGAGTTGCGCCGGGTCGACCGACAGAGCCACACGCCGGGCGCCGTGCACGCCGAGCTCGATCGCGGCCACGCCGCCGTGCAGGGCAGGGCGGTAGTCCTGCAGTCCCGTGGGCACGCCGATGACCTGGGCCTCGACGTTCTTGGCGACCTCGAGCAGGTCGTCGTCGCCGACCGCACGGCCGGTCCACCGGGCGAGCGCGGCCGAGACGGCGATATTCAGTGCCGAAGAGCCGGCGATGCCGGCGCCGGCGGGCGCCTGGCTGGAGGTCGTGATCGTGACGCCGCGTGCGCCGAAGGCGTGCGCCAACTTCGCCAAGAGGGGCAAGGTCGTGTCAGCGGGGAGGTCGTCGTATTCGAGCGGGCCGGTCGAGATGCCCAAGTCGTCAGACGCCAGCAGGAGCCGTCCGTCGGTGCGCGGCGCGAGGCGGACGTACGCGCGCAAGCTGACGGCGGCGTTGAGTGTCTGGGCGCCCGGGTGAAACAGATAGAGCGGCCAGATGTCGATGGTCCCGCCGGCGAGATCGACGCGGGTCGGAGCCGACGCGGTAACGGTCACGGCGGAATTATAATGCTCCCACACCCATGCCCGTCCCAGTCCGTCGCCGTATCGGTCAATTGCTCATCGGGAGTCTTCCCGGCCGCGAGGTCACCGTGGAACTTCGTGCGCTCGCCCGCGAGTTCGACCTCGGTGGCGTCATCCTGTTTGCGCGCAACGTGGAGAGCCCAGAGCAGGTGCTCGAACTCGCATTTGCCAGTGAGTGCCTCGGCGTAGGATCCACCGCGTGGGTGGGCGTGGACCAGGAGGGTGGCCGGGTCGCGCGCCTGCGGGAGCCTTTCACGGTGTGGCCGCCGATGGCCGCGCTCGGCCGCGCGCCGTCGGCCGAACTCGCGACGCGCTTTGCCGTGGCCCTGGCCCGCGAGTTACGGGCCGTGGGCGTGACGCTCGACTTTGCACCGGTGCTCGACCTGAACACCAATCCCAGTAATCCGGTCATCGGCGATCGGTCGCTCTCGGCAGACGTCGAGACGGCGTCGGCGCTCGGCGTGGCGATCATCACCGCCCTTCAGAATGCCGGCGTGGCGGCGTGTGGAAAGCACTTCCCTGGCCATGGCGACACTACCGTCGACTCACACCGTGATCTTGCGTATGTCGACCACGCTCCGGACCGCTTGCGCGCGGTGGAGTTTCGACCGTTCCGGGCGGCCATCGAGGCGGGCGTGGCCTTCGTCATGACGGCCCACGTAGTCGTGCCGTCGATTGACGACGCTCGGCCGGCCACGCTGTCACCCGCGGTGTTGCGCCTGTTGCGCGACGAGCTGGGCTTCGGCGGCGTCGTGGTGAGCGATGACCTCGACATGGGAGCCATCGCCAAGTCGTGGCCGCCGCCGGAGGCGGCCGTGGCCGCGATCGCCGCCGGGTGCGACGCGGTCCTCGTGTGCAGTGGCAACGTCGAAGTGCAGGTCGCTACTCTCGAAGCGCTTGTGAAGGCAGTGGAGTCGGGCGCACTCTCGCTGGCGCGCGTCGACGATGCGTTGGCGCGGATGACCCGCACGAAGACGCGCTTCCTCGGAGGCGGCGCGACCGTGCCCATTCGCCAACGCTTGCGGGCCTGGCGCGGCGTCGTGGGCTGCGAGGAACACCAGATCGTGGCGGCCGAAATGGCGGCGTTCGCGTGATCACAGCAGACGCGCGCACCGAGTCGGGGCGCAGGCGGCCCCGACGGCTGCAGCCCGGCGACCGCATCGCCCTGGTCGCCCCAGCCAGTCCCGTGAAGGCTGAGGACCTCGAACGGGGTGCCGACGAGTTACGCGCGCTTGGTTTCGAGCCGGTCTACGACGATCGCGTGAAGGCCCGCCATGGCTACGTCGCGGGTCTGCCGGCAGTGCGCGCCTCGGCGCTGGCCGACGCGTGGGGCGACCCCGCCATTCGCGGCATCGTGGCAGTTCGAGGCGGGTATGGCAGTCAGCAGCTCCTGCCGATGCTCGACCCACGATGGCTGGTTGCCGACCCGAAGGTGTTTGTGGGCTACAGCGATCTGACGGCGCTGCTGGCGTGGCAGGTCGCGCACGGCGTGGTGGCGTTTCACGGCCCTATGGTCGAGGGACGCCTCGCGCAGGGACACGCGGGCTACGACCGGGCGTCGCTGCTCGCCGCCGTAACGCAGCCCGTGGCCATGGGCACGCTGGCGCCGGCCGGACTCGAGGTGTTTCGGCCCGGCGAGGCCGCCGGCGTGCTCGTCGGCGGCACGCTCACTCAATTGGCGTCGCTGCTGGGCACGCCCTTCGCCTGCCTCCCGAGCGAGCCGAGTGTGCTGTTTCTCGAGGACGTCGGTGAGCGGCCGTACCGCATCGATCGTCTGGTGACGCAGCTTCACCAAGCCGGGATGTTCCGGCATGTGACGGGAGTCGTACTGGGCACCTTCCCTGGATGCGACGAGGGTGGCGGCGAGCCCACGGTGCGGGCCGTTCTGCGCGACCTGTTCGCCCACTTTCCCGGACCAGTCGTATTCGGCTTTCCGTCGGGTCACACGGTCGGCGCCGCACTGACGCTGCCGTTCGGGGTGTCGGCGCGTCTGCTCGCGGGCGCCGCGCCGGCCCTGTCGATCGAAGAACCTGCGGTCTACTGATGGGGCGGCGCGTCCATCTCATCGGCATCTGCGGCACGGCCATGGCCACGCTGGCGGCGTTGCTGAAATCGCGCGGCGACCAGGTGCAGGGCTCTGACGAGCACGTGTACCCACCGATGAGCGATTTCCTGGCGGGCGAGGGCATTCCGATCCTCGAGGGCTACGCCGCCGCGCACATTGCCGACGACCTCGATCTCGTCGTCGTGGGGAACGCGATCTCCCGCGGGAACGCTGAGCTCGAGGCCGTGCTCGATCGGTCGATCCGGTATGCGTCCTTGCCGGAGACCATCCGCGACACGTTCCTGTGGAACGCCGACGCGATCGTGGTGGCGGGCACCCACGGGAAGACGACGACGACGTCGCTGGCGGCATGGGTGCTCACGAGCGGTGGCGCGGACCCATCGATGCTCGTCGGCGGCATCGCCAAGAACTTCGGCGCCGGCGGCGCCAGCTATCGCGTCGGGGGCGGCCGGGCGTTTGTGATCGAGGGTGACGAATACGACAGCGCGTACTTTGACAAGACAGCGAAGTTCTTGAAATACCTGCCCGACATCGCCGTCGTGAACAACGTGGAGTTCGACCACGCCGATATCTATCCTGACCTGGCGGCCGTCCGACTGGCGTTTACCAGGTTGGTGATGCTCGTTCCCGGTCGGGGACTGGTGCTGCTCGGTGCCGATAGTCCGGAGGCCGCGGCGCTCGCGCCGCACGCCAGGTGCCGGGTGCAGACCTTCGGCACGA
Source organism: Acidobacteriota bacterium (assembly GCA_031376505.1). GTDB lineage: Bacteria > Acidobacteriota > Vicinamibacteria > Vicinamibacterales > UBA2999 > CADEFD01. The sequence goes on along the minus strand of JANMDX010000018.1, from coordinate 62,916 downwards.
CCGACGGCGCGACCTGGCAGGCGACCGCGCTCATCTCTCGGGGCGACAGCACCCGCTTCTTTGTAGGTGGCCCTGACGGGTTCGCCGGCGAACTCGAGGTGCCGCTACGAGGCGCGCACAACGTCCGCAACGCGCTAGCGGCCGTCGCGATCGGCCACGAGTGCGGGCTGAGCATGGCGGCCATCCGAGCGGGACTGGCCACCTTTGCCGGCGTGAAGCGCCGGCTCGAGGTGGTTGGAGAACGGCGCGGCATCACGGTGTATGACGACTTCGCGCACCACCCCACCGCCGTGGCGGAGACCATCGCCGCGATGCGCGCATCCAGGCCGGGCCACCGGCTATGGACCGTGTTCGAGCCACGCTCCGCTTCGTCGTGCCGGCGCGTGTTCCAGGACGCCTTCGCGAAGGCGTTTGCGGCGGCCGACGAAGTGGTGATCGCTCCGGTGTATCGCAGCACGCTGCCTGAGGCACTGCGACTGTCGGGGGCGCAGCTCATCGACGATGTGCGCGCGGCGGGCGTGTCGGCGCGGCAACTGCCCAACGTCGCGGCCATCGTGGCGCACCTGGCCGCCGAGGCGGCTGCGGGCGACGACATCGTCATCATGTCCAACGGCGGCTTCGACGGCATCCATGCGCAGCTGCTCGAGGCCTTGGCGTGACGGCCACACTCGCGCGCCCGCGACTGCACCATTCCGGCGACGCGCTCGTGCTGGTGGAGTTCGAGGCGCAGATGTCGCCCGAGGTCAACGCGCGGGTCGTGACGTTGGCGCAAGCGATCGTCGAGGCCAGGGTCGCCGGAGTACGTGACGTGGTTCCCGGCTACGCGTCGGTGGGAGTGCACGTGGATCCGCTGTACTTCGACGGCACGGCCCTCGAGCAGGTCGTGACTCACGCCTGGGACCGTGCGGCCGGCCCGGACACGCCGGCCCGGGTGGTCGAAGTCCCAGTCTGCTACGGCGGCGTCCATGGTCCAGACCTCGATGCTGTCGCGGCGTGGGCCGGATGCTCGAGTCACGAGGTCGTGGCGCGTCACGCGCGGCAGACCTATCGCGTCTACATGCTCGGCTTCCTGCCAGGATTCGCGTATCTCGGCTCGGTGGAGACGACCATCGCGATGTCCCGCCGCGCGGCGCCGCGCCCACTGGTGCCAGCCGGCAGCGTGGGAATCGCCGGCCAGCAGACCGGCGTCTATCCCTGCGACAGCCCCGGCGGCTGGCAGATCATCGGCCGCACGCCGTGGCGGATGTTCGACGTGGACCGCGAGGAGCCCGCGCTGCTCCGGGCCGGTGACTGCGTGCGTTTCGTCGCCATGGCTCCGGACGACTGGGACCTCCGCGCCGGTGGCCCATGGACGTAAGTCAGACGGGCCTGACCGTGGTCCGGCCCGGGTTGCTCACCACGGTGCAGGACCTCGGGCGCTGGGGCAGTCAGTCGCGCGGCGTGCCGGTTTGTGGTGCCATGGACACGTTCGCCCATCGTCTGGCCAACGCCCTCGTGGGTAACGCCGCCACCGCCGCCACACTCGAGGTGACGCTGATCGGCCCTGAACTGCGGGCGGAGCAGGCCCTGGTGGCCGCCGTGACTGGCGCCGAATTCGTGCTGAGCGTTGATGGCCGGCCGGTCGCGCACCAGACCGCGTTTGCACTCGAGCCAGGGGCCACGTTGCGCTTCGGCCAGCGCCGTGCGGAAAGCCGTGCCTATCTCGCCGTGGCCGGGGGGATCGAGACGCCGATGGTACTCGGCAGCCGTTCCACGCACCTCCTGAGTGGCATGGGCGGCGTGGCCGGCCGCGCGCTGATCAGTGGCGACTCGCTCCCGGTGGGACGTGTCTCGTGGACCATCACGCCCCGGGCCGCCGTCAGGGTCCAGCGGTTCGACGCTGCGGCAACGCCAGCGCTGCGCGTGATGCTTGGCCCACAGGACTCGCGTTTCTCACGGCCGTCGATTGAGGCTCTGCTGCGCGAAGTCTTCCGCGTGTCGCCGCAGTCCAATCGGATGGGATTCCGGCTCGAAGGGCCAGTGCTCACGACCTTGCAGTCGGAGGAACTGCTCTCAGAGCCCGTCCCATTCGGCGCGATCCAGGTACCGGCCGGAGGAGCGCCGATCCTGTTGATGGCGGATCGGCAGACGGCCGGAGGCTATCCGAAGATTGCCACCGTCATCACCGCCGACCTTCCGCTGGCCGGCCAGCTGGGCCCTGGCGACGCGCTGCGCTTCGTCTCCTGTACACGAGCCGAAGCCAGACACGCCCTCATTGCTCGCGAGCGTGAACTGCTGCGCGCCATCCCTGATGGGGCCGGCGCATGAGCGCATTTGGCGACGTGCTGCGCGACGGCTTTCCGGACCTGGCCGTGTACGGTGACGCGCCGCTTGCGCCGCTCACCACGTTCAAGGTCGGTGGTCTGGCCGAGTGGCTGGTTGAACCGCGGGACGGCGACGTGGTCGTGCGTCTGCTGAAGGTGGCGCACGCGCACGGCGTTCCGGTCACGATGCTCGGTGGCGGTTCGAACGTCCTGGTGTCGGACGCGGGCGTGCGCGGGCTCGTCATTCGGCCGCGTGGCGGCACGTTGCAGATGGTGGGCCGCGACCTCGTCCGGATTGATGCGGCGGTCACGGTGAACGGCCTCGTGCGGTGGTCCATCGCGCGTGGCCTCGGTGGGACCGAGGCCTGGGCCGGCACGCCTGGCACCGTCGGCGGCGCCATCTACGGCAATGCTCATTGGCAGAAGGCGAACATCGGCGACCTGGTCGAGAGCGTCCGCATCGCCGGCCGCGGCGGCGGCCTGCGACAGGTGGACCACGACCGGATGGAGTTTGCCTACGACACGAGCCGGCTGCAGCGTTCCGGCGAGGTCGCGATCTGGGCTGCCTTTCGACTCAGGCCCGGCTGCGACCCGGAGGCCTTGCGTGCTGTGGCGAGGGCGTCGCTGGCATTTCGCAAGCGGACCCAACCCCTCGCCTCGCCGAGTGCCGGCTGCATCTTCCAGAATCCACAGCCCGGGCGTGACCGCGTGCCCGAGGGCATCGCGGCGTCGGCCGGGGCGCTCGTCGACCGGGCCGGCCTGAAGGGCCATGTCGTGGGCGGCGCGCGCGTCTCGCTGACGCACGGCAACTTCATCGTGAACGATGGCACGGCCACCGCGGCCGACATCGCCGCTCTCATCGAGTTGTGCCGCGCGCGGGTGCACGACGCCTTCGGCGTCGCCCTGCGCGAGGAGATCGTCAGGCTCGGCGCCTGGTAACCCACGGGAATCCATCATGTCGACGTTGATCATCGAGGGCGGCCACCGCTTGTCAGGCGCGGTGGACGTCGAGGGCAACAAGAACGCGGCCTTGCCGCTCATGGCCGCCGCGCTGCTCACGTCCGAGCCGTGTGTGCTCATGAACGTGCCGCGGATTGTCGACGTGGACGTCATGGCGCGCTTGCTGCTCGATCTCGGTGCGGAGGTCGAGGGGATCGGGAGCCCCACGCTGCACATCCGGTGCAAAGAGGTGCGTTCGCACGAACCAGACCGGGCACTGGTCGGACGATTGCGCGGCTCGGTGTTGCTGCTGGGCCCCCTGCTGGCGCGGACCGGCCGGGCATTTGTCGCGCCGCCGGGCGGCGACTTTCCGGCCCGACGCACGATTCGCACCCATCTGGAGGCCCTCACGGCGATGGGCGCCGAGCACGTGGAGGGCGACGGACATCGGCTCGAAGTGCCGAGGGGATTGAAGCCCGCGTCGATCTACCTTGACGAGGCATCCGTGACCGGCACCGAGACGGCGCTTCTGGCTGCGGCCGCGGCGCCCGGGATCTCCGAGATCCGCCATGCCGCCTGCGAACCGCATGTCGTTGAGTTGTGCGAATTCCTGGCGCTCATGGGCGTGGGAATTACAGGCGCTGGTTCACACACGATCCGCGTGGAGGGCGGCATCCGCCTTGGCGGTGCGAGCAAGGCGCTGTATGGCGACTACATCGAAGCGGGGAGTTGGGCAGTGGTGGGCGCGATTACGGGCGGCGAGGTGGAAATCCGTGGCGCCCGTGCCCTCGACATGGAGGTGGTGATCGCCACGCTTCGCAAGTTGTCGGTGCGGTGCCGCCAGGACGGCGACGTGCTCACCGTGGAGCCCTCGACGCTGGTCGGAGCCGGGCGCCTTACCACGGGTCTGTGGCCGGGCTTCCCGAGCGATCTCGTCAGCCTGGTGACGGTGTTAGCGACGCAGGCGGAGGGCGCCACCCTGGTGCACGACTGGCTCTATGAGTTGCGTCTCTTCGCACTCGAGCAGATGAGCGGCATGGGCGCCGACTTGTTCCTGTGCGATCCGCACCGCATCATCGTGACCGGTCCGGCGAAGCTGAAGGGCAAGACGCTCGATAGCCGCGACATTCGCTCGGGCATGGCGCTTATCGCGGCGGCGCTGGCCGCCAAGGGCCAGAGCCGGGTCGAGCCGCTCGAAACGGTAGAGCGGGGCTACAGCAAGCTCGTGGAGCGCCTGCAGTCGCTCGGCGCACGGGTGTCGAAGGTCTAGCGGCCAGGTGGACGCGGCGGGGGCGGCTTCAGGGGCGAAGCGGGGCCGGGCGCTGGCGGCAACGGGCGCAACGACGGCCCGGCTGGGGCCGCCGGCGGCGCGGCCGCAGGGGCAGGCGCGTCCCCGCCGGGTGGCCGATTGGCGGGCGGAATCGGCGCGTCGATGACCGACGTCCCCGTATCGCGTCCCACGCGGAACGCCCGGACGTCGGCCTCGGTGAGGTCGAGCACGCGCACGATGTGCGGCGTGAGCGTCAGGATGATGTCGGTTTCTTGTGTCTCGATACGATTGAAGGCGAACAGCCGCCCAAGGATCGGGATGTCGCTCAGTCCCGGGATGCCCGAGAGCACCTTGCGCTCTTCGTCGCGGATGAGACCGGCCAGCATGTTGGTCTCGCCGTCGCGCAGGCGGATCACGGTCGTAATGGACCGGTTGCCGAACGTAGGTAGACCGCCGAAGCCGCTGCCAGAGATGCTGCTGACCTCGATCTTCACCGCCAGGGTGACGTCGTCATCGTGATGCGTGCGCGGCGTGATGTCGATGTTGACGCCGATGTTCTCGTAGTTGAACGAGGTGATGGGCTGGGTCTGGACGCCGCCAGCGGCGATGGGCGCAAAGGTGGTGACCGGTACCGGCACGCGCTCGCCGAAACGCGCCTGCGCCGAGATGCCTTCCGACGTGCGCAGCTGCGGATTGGCCAGCGTGCGGGTGTTGGTGTCGCTTTTGAGCAGCCGGTAGAACAAGCCCGGCAGGTTCGTGAGGAGCACGTCCGAGGTCGTGAGGTTGCGCAGGTCGCGTAGCGTCAAGCTGTCGCTGCCCACGGCCACCTGGCCGTCCAGGCCGGTGGGTGCCGCCGTCGGCGAGGCGATCTGCATGCCATAGTCGCGCAGACGCGTGCGGTCCACTTCCAGCAGCTCCACGTCGATGACCACCTCGGGGCGCGCCTTGTCGATGGCCTGAATGATGCGGCCCGCCGCGGCGACGCGCTCGGGCGTGTCCTTGATGGTAATGGCGTTGCTGGCAGCGACGGGCGCGAGCCGGCGCGCATCGACCACGATGCGCAGCACGTCGACGGTCTCTTTCAGATCAGCGTTACTGAGGAAGAAGGTGCGCACGATCTCTTCCTCGTACTCGCGGGGCTTGGGGGCCGTGTCGGGCACGATCGCGATCGGGCGCGGCGCGGCCACGCGCCAGAACGTGCGCGTTACCGTGCCGACCGCGTTGAGCGCGTCGGCCAGCGGCGCCTTACGCAAGTCGATGCTGACCGGGGTGTCGCGGAACGCGGGGTCGAAGATCACGCTGAGGTTCGCGAACTTGCCGATCGCAGTAAACACGTCGCGCGCGCCCGCCTCGCGAAAGACGAGGGAATCGGGCAGGGTGACATCGGCGGGCAGGTCGGCGCCCGGGAGCGGCGCGGCCAGGCTGTCTCTGATGAGGGCTTCGAGCGTGGTCTTGCCGCCCCGGTCGAGGGCCACCTGGGTGCGCATCTGGGTGCGGAGCGTGCGCAACTCGTTCTGAATGTCGCCGCTGGCGGGGTTCAACTCCGCAGCGAGCTGATATTCGATGAGCGCTTCTTCGGCACGACCGGTTGCGGCATGCCGGCGGGCGCGGGAAAAATGGTCTTGCGAGGCCCGCAGCTTGGCGCGGTCGAGCGCCAGGCGCACACTCCGGTCGCTGGGCTTGGCGCGCGCCGCCTTCGTGTACTCTGCAACGGCCAGGTCGTAGTCTTGCTGCTGTTCGGCCGCGCGGGCGTGGGTGAGCGCACTCGTCGAGGCGCACGCCGTCGCCAGCAGTGCGGCGAGCACGGCAGCGGCAAGGCGGTCGTGGCGACGGCGGCTAGCGGCCATTGGTGATGACGTCCACGCCTTTCGGGACGCGGAATGCGAATAGTGTATCGGGCGGACGCTGGTTTTCCTTCAGATTCGCAAACACGAACGTGGACCGGCCCCCCTGCCGATCCAGCGCAACCAGGTGGCGAATCTGATAGGTCGTGGGGTCCACGGCAATGGCCAGCCACTCGAAATCAGGATCCGGCCGCCTGGCCACGAGCTTCAGCCCGAACAAGCCAGGAGCCGCGCCGGGCACGTCCATCGCCGAGGCGTCGAAATCGCGGACCAGATTGGCCTGACCCGTGAGAAACAGTGCCGGCGTGGTGTCGGCGCCCGTCGGGGCGGGACTGACCATGACCTGCTTGTCCGCCGGGAAGTAGGCGTAGATCGTGACGCCGTCCGACACGAACTCCTTCCGCTCGGGTGCCTCGTAGAGCCAGCGCATCCGGCCGGGCCGTTTGATGACGACCGTGCCGCGCTCCGTGGTCCTGGTGCGCAGCACGCCGCCCTCATAGGTCTGGGTGAAGGCGGCTTCGAAGTCGCGCACCCCGTCGTATCGGGCCTGCACCCGGCGGGCAAGCTCAGCGGGGCCAAGAGCCGTTGCCAGCGACCGAGCGGCACTCGTGCCGACCGTCCCGAACAGCGCCAGCGCGAGCAGGAGCCATCGTGAGCCGTGACGGGTAGTCACGCCTTCAGTATACGGGGTTGTGATGAACCGGGGTGGGTGATGGTGGACGGCAGGAGGATCGAACTCCTGACCTCCGCGTTGCGAACGCGGCGCTCTCCCAGCTGAGCTAGCCGCCCAAAGACCCTGGCGCGTTGTCGGCCGAGCGTGACAACCCCTGAATCGTAGCACAACCCGGCTTCCGGCCTCATCCAAGCCATGCATGGAGCGTGTATTCGGCACGCACGTAGTGGGCGCCAGCGGCTTCGTAGACGCGAATGACCGGGAAGTTGTAATTCTGCGTCTGGTACTCGCCCATGCCGCCACGGGCATGCGACCAGATCGTGGCGTCGCGGATGAGACTGGCATACGCCCCGGGGGAATCGCGCCGGCACGCGCCGAGGCCGCCCCCGAAAATCGGCATGCCGAGGCTCGAGGCGGGCTCGCGGCGGCGGTACGCCAGATACCCTTGCAGGCGGCCGAGCGAATCCTCGGCCACCATGATGATGTCGGACATCGCGCCGCTCACGCACTGCCGTGCCCACTCCACGTAGAGCTCGTCAGCGCGGGCCGACGAGAGGTGCGGGTCGAGGTGGAAGCGTCCCCGGTAGCCCTCGTATGCCTCACGAGTGATCTCGAGAATGGCGGGATGATCGTCCGTGCGCGATTCGCGAATCACCCCGACGGTGCGCACGTCGCGCGGCGGGTCCTTCACCGGCCGCATGATGTAGGTCACGAGCGCATCCATCGTGCGAAAGCCGTGGTCCTCGAGCACGCCCAACGTGTCGAGGTCGGCCACATCGACCCGCGCGGTGAGGTGGCGGATGCCGGCGGCGCGAGCGGCGCTGCAGGTGGCCTGGACCACCGCAATTCGATCCTCGCGCGTCGCCTCGGGCGCGACGAGCACGCCGTCGATGCGCGCCATGGACACGCCGAAAAACGCCGTGTCCCACGCGAGTGGCCGCGCAACGACTGCGGCGCGGGGCGAGTCAGCGCCGACCACGCGGCTGAAGTCGCCTGAAATAGCGAGGGTGCTGTCGACTTCCGCCTGCAGAATCGCGAGCTGCTCTTTCCGCGAGTAGGTCCGGTACTGGCGGTACGGCTTGAAGGCATGTGCCTCGAGCAAAGCCAAGAAGTGCTCGCGCGGCAAGTCGGCTAGCGGCAACGGCTCGGGCATCATGAAGGCGCGCTCACGGTACGGTGACGAAGACTTCGTTCGAGGGCCCGCTCATCCCACAGGCGTTCTGCGCGATGACTCGCACGTAATACGGGCCCGGTGGGGCGTTGCCCGCCAGACTGGTACTCGCGTTGCCGGTGGGGAGCACGGCCAGATTGCTGAGCCCAGGCATGCTGCCGACGGCCAGCGTGTAGCCGGTGGGCGGGGTGCCGGCTGGCGCGTTCCAGGTGATCGTCAGGAACGTGCCGCTCTTCGCGATGGCCAGCCCGGTCGGCGCCTGCGGTGCCGCCGCGCACGGTTGTACTACCAGCGTCACTTCGTTTGACGGCGGGCTGACGCCACAGACATTGGTGGCCAGCACGCGAACGAAGTAGGTGCCATACGGCGCCGGTCCAGAAAGCGCGGTGACCGTGGCGGGGTAGTTCTGCGCCCCAAGATTGGCGAGCCCCGGAGCCGTGCCGACAGCGAGTTGGTAGCCTTGGGTCACTCCCGTCGCGGGCGCAGACCACCCGAGATTCACGAGGGTGTCGAGCGACGACGCGGTGAGTGTCCCGGGACGGCTCGGCGGTGTGCAGGCGCCGACAGTCACGAAACGCTCCGCCGAGGGCGGGCTCGTGCCAATGGCATTCTGCGCGCGCACGCGCAGGTAATACGTTCCGACTGGCACGCCGCCGACACTCGTGGACGTCGTCGAGGCAGGAAACGTGGTGGACCCGAGATTGTAGACGCCCGGCACGGTGTTGCCGGCATCGACGATGTAGCGCTGCGCCGGCCCGCCCGTCGCCGCGGGTGTCCACGAGAGCGCCACGGTGGAGAGCGCCGCCGTCACGCTGAAGTTCGTCGGCGCGGCGGGCGGAAACGGACCGCTTGCAATACCCGAATAGATCGCGGTGATGCCCGAGATGTCGTCGGCGCCAAGACCCGCTGGACTGGCGCCACAGTTCGGCCCCGCCTGCATGATGGCGCCGCTGCTCGTCGTATGGCCCAGGCCCAGCGCGTGGCCGAGGCCGTGCGTCACGGCGTCTTGAAAACAGCCCGCGGAGCTTGACTGTGGACCGGTGTCGTCGAGAATCACGAAGCCCTGAATGAACTTCTGGAACGTCGTGCCGTTCACCGTGCGCAGGTCGCCGGTGGTGTAGTACCCACCGCCTACGACCCAGTCACTAATGGGTTGCGGGCACGGATTGTACGACACGGCAATGCGTCCGTTGCCGGTGAAGATGGCCGAGCACTGACCGGAGAACGTCCCGCCTTGCTGCAGGTTGAGGTCCATGCCGGAACCTCGCCACAGGTTGATGGCGGCGGTGGCATTGGCCGGACTTGCGTGGGTCCAGGAGGCCGGCAGCGGTGACAGGTCCACCGACACGGGCGTTCGTTCGTCCACCTCGTGCCACCGCGCGGGATAGCCGCCGTCGGTTGGCAGGTACGCAAACGCGGGCGCCGCCTGGCGCGTGAACGCCGCGAACTCCGGTGGCGTCGCGTCGTAGACCTGCAGGGCCTGACGCGGTCGGAGGGCGAGGCGCCGGTCGGCTTCGGCGATGGAAATGGTGGGCGAGGCGCCACTCTGCGACAGCGACGCGCCCGCGACCGGGCCGCCAATCGCGCTGGTGTCGAGCGTCCACTTGCCGCGGCCGAGTCCCACGGTGTGCAGTGAACGATCGCCCGGACGTGCGGTGAGTACGACGAGCACGTCTTCGCCCACCCGGAACGCCGCCTGCTCGGCGACCCACATGCCGATGCCGCCGGTCTCGCCGCCAAGGTGTTCGAGCACCAACCGTGACGGCACGTCGATGCCGAGCAGGGCACGGGCGACGTCGAGCGCCACATACGAGTGAATCGTGCGGGACCGGTCGTCCCAGCGCGCTTCGACGCTTGTCACCCTGCCGGCGACAACCAGCGTGCCGTCGGGCGCGTCAGGCAGCGCACCAGGCGTCTGAGCGCGCAGGTCGGACGCATTGGACAGCATCGCCAGCAGCGGCAGCATGTGCAGGGCGGTGTAGAGCAGCTTCATCGGTGTGTCACTCATACCACGGGTCGGCCGCATGATGACGGGGCGGGGTGGTGTACAGAGGAAGGGCCGGCGCATGTCGCACCGGCCCCTCGCACGTGTCCGGTTGCGACGACTAGGGCGTGTAGCCCGCGTTGATGAACGGAATGAGCGTCCACACGGCGCGCGCGCCGCCTTCGATCGTCTTGCCCGTGACGTCCTCGAAATTCGGTCCTGGATTGCCGCCACAGTGGCCGGCGATCATGTCAAAAATCGAGATGGCGAACGTTGAGCTCGTGGGACCCGTGGTCGCCCCTTCGTCAGACAGCGCACTGCGGTTGTAGGACACGATGTCCTGGGACACGTCGCCGACATTACCGCGCTTCCAGTTCAGTCCCCAGCGGTTGTCGCGCGCGCGCAATTCCTTGACGACTTCAAACATGAAGCGGTTGTTGCCGCCGGTGTCCTTGCAGGAGTTCAGCAACAGGTCGCGGCGCGCTGCGGCCACCTGGTTCACGACCGACAGACCATAGCCGGGAATCGGCAGAAGCGTGCCAGGCGCCGGGTCTGGCGTGCGCGGCCCTGGGGGCGGCGCTCCATTCACCAGCAGGGTGGCCGTAGTCGGCGCGCCCGTCGAGCCACACGCGAACCGCGCCTTCACCGTGATCGTGTAGGTGGCCAGCGGCACGGTCGTGCTGATGCTGGTGAACGTCGGCGGGTAGGGCTGATCGGTGACCAGGGCGGCGCCATTTTGGGTAGCGCTCACGAGATACCCGCTCGCGCCGGGTACCGGCGCCCACGACAGGCTGAGGTAGGAGCTGAACGTGAACTGCGTGAACGTCACCGTCGGCGGCGCATCGCACGCCCCGCCCGCGGGCATGACGACCTGCACTTCGTTCGACTCGGTGCTGGCGCCCGCTGCGTTCACGCCCACGACGCGGAAGAAGAACGTGTTGGCGGGCACCGGCCCGGCCGAGAACGTGGTGCCCACGACCGGAAACGACGCGTCGGTGGCCCCGGCGGTCAATCCCACTCTGAGCTGGTAGCTGGTCGCGGTGCCGCCGCCGCTGCCTGGCGTCCAGGCCGCCACGATGGCCGTGCCGTTGCGGACGACCTGCAGGTTCGTCGGGGGTGCGGGGGGCGCGGGGAGTTGGACGCGAATCTCATTGGACGGCACGTCGCCACCAGCCGTGAGGGCGACCAGGCGCACGAAATAGACGCCGTTTCCGACGCCAGGTGCCACGTAGGTGGTCACCGCGCCAAGGGTCAGGCTACCGATATAGACCGCAGGCGCAATCCCGGCTTCAAGACGGTAACCGGTGGCGCCAGCCGTTGGCGACCAGTTGAACGTCACGGTCGAGCCGTTGACGGTGGCCGGGCTCAAGACTGGGGGCTGGGCACTGGCTGTGCCCGCGCCGATGAGCAGCGCCACGGCTGCGGCGAAACTCCGAACGAAACGTCCTGTCATTGCAGTCTCCTTGACACGAAAGTGAGCAACGAGCCGGCCTTCTGACATGCCGGGCCGTTGGTCGCAACCAACGATATCTCCGCCGACGATCTTGGGGGATCACGTGGCAACGGGTGCCACTCGGCACCCGTTGAGTCGTGCAGAAGTGTACCACAGGCGGCAGAGATGGCCGCGTGGGGCCGCGCTCAGCGCGGGAAGCCGGCAGCAGTGAAGGGCTGAAGGGTCCAGGCGGCGTCGGCGCCGCCCACACCGGTCTGGTTGATCCAGGAGGCGCCAGGGTTCGAACCGCAGTGCCCTCCGATCACGTCAACGACGTAGATTTCACGGTTGCCTTCGTCCGCCAGCGAACCCCAATTGTAGGTGACCACGTCCTGCGACATGTCGCCGGTACGCCCGCGCTTCCAGTTGAGGCCCCAGCGCGTGTCTTCCTGACGCAGGCGCTGGACGAGACGGAAGAGCCAGTCGTTGTTGCCGCCGCTATCGCGGCATGAGTTGCGCAGGTCGCCAGGATAGAGGCGCGCGACCTCGTCAACCACGGCCGCCTTGTTTGGCAGAGGAAGCCGCTGACCTGCCGGAGGATTCGGCGTGCGGTTGGTCCCTGGGACCGGCGGCGTGATGACCACCGTGGCCTCGGCCGATGTGGCGCCGAGGCCACAGGCATTAAGGGCCGTGACCTTGACATAGTAGGTTCCCGCTGGCGCGCTCGGGTTTGACAGGGCGGTCGTCTGCGGGCCCACGGGCTGCGACGCTATCGGCGCGCCACCGGGCGTGGTGGCCACGTCCACGCGGTAGCCGGCGGCACCGCTCACGGCGCCCCACGACAAGACCACGGCCGACCCCGACACTTGCGCGTTCAGCACCGGCGTCGCGGGAGCCACGCACGCGGCGGCGGACACCACGATCTGCACTTCATTTGACGGGGCGCTCGAACCGCCCGCGCTCACCGCGACGAGCCGCGTGTAGTAGGTGCCCGGGGGCACATTCGGCAGGGTGTTCTGGGCCGATACCTGCAGCGGCACCACGCCCTGCGAGGCCCCAGGCGTGCCGCCGCCAACCAGTAGCAGGCCGGTCAGTGACACCGAGGGCAACTGCGCCGTCAACGTCACGGTTGTGCCGTTGACGCTGGCCGCGAAGTTCGTCGGCGAGGGTGGCGGCCCCTGCGCAGACAGTACGCTCACCGTCACGACATTCGACGGGGCGCCGAGACCGCCGGCATTGCGCGCCAGCACCCGCAGGTAGTACACGCCCTGAGGCGCCGAAATAGAAAAGGTCGTCAGCCCGCCCATCTCGTAGCCAGCCAGCATCACGGCGGGCGAGAGCCCGGCTTCGACCCGGTAGCTGGTGGCGCCGGCCACGGCCGTCCACGTAGCAGACACCGTCTGGCCAGAGACGGCGACCTGCAGCACCGGCGCGGCAGGCGCCTGCGCGGATGACAGCGACGGCACGGCCACCAGGGCCATCAGTAGGGTGACGTGGGTGATCTTTCGCAGCATCTGGAATCCTCGGGACACGAATCGGTGTACCGCCTGCGAATACGGTGCCAATCCGATACCTGCCGCTTCACTCGGTTCATCGGGGGCGAGAGACCACCGGATCCACCCGGAGGGACGCAAATTGATGCTCAACTGACGAGAATACACACTCTGGCCTCCGTGCAGGTCGGTGGGCTACGATTGCCCCTCATCATGACGGCAATCGGCAGGAAAGCAGCCTCGCCCGACCTCGCGCTGCTCGGGATTCTGCTGGTCGCGCTCGCGCTGCGGCTCTGGTACATCACTACACCGCTCATCGATGCGCATAGTTGGCGACAGGTCACCAACGCCGACATCGCGAGGCACTTTGCCGAGGACTCGCTCGACATCTTGCGACCACAAGTGTCGTGGGGCGGCCGCGACGGCGTGGTGGGCATGGAGTTCCCACTGCTGCACTGGCTCACTGGGATCGTGTGGCGGGTCACGGGCGAGTCGCCAGTGAGTGCCCGCCTGGTGACGACGCTGTTCTCTCTGGCGGGAGTCGTCAGCATCTTTGGCCTCGGTGCTCGTTTATTCGGCCGACCGGCGGGCCTGGGCGGCGCGTGGCTGATGGCGGTCTCACCCAGCATTGCCTTCTTCGGCCGGAGCTTCTTGTCGGACACGCCGATGCTCACGTTCATGGTGGCCGCGGTGTGGGCGTGGGACGTCTACTTCGCGCGGCCCTCTACTGGACGTGCTGTCTGGGCGTCGTTGTTCACGGCACTGGCGGCGCTCGTGAAGCTGCCAGCGATTCTCGTGCTGGCGCCCGTCGTGGGCGTGGCGTGGCGCCACCAGCGATGGCGAGCGCTGGCTGATAGTCGCGCCTGGGTGGCGGCGATCGCCGCACTCATGCTGACGGCGGGGTGGTACTGGCACGCCGACCAGGTGTTCCTGGAGACGGGTCTGACCCAGGCTGTATTCCGGCCGTCTGGGACCTATCCGATCAGCGTGGCTCCTGGGGTGCAGTTCTCGTCCGTGTCGCACTGGGCGACGGCGGCGCGCCTGGCCTCGGTTGAATTCTGGCGCGAGCTCGGCGACCGCTTCTGGCAGCTGCATCTCACCGCGATTGGCGCGATGGGCGCGCTGCTTGGCTGGCTCAGGATGCGCCGGGAGGCGGGGCGCGTCGTCGTGGATCTCTGGCTGGTGGGCGGGATTGCCCTGTTTGTGGCAGCCGCGGAGGGTCAGTTCTGGCACGAGTTTCACCAGTTGCCGCTGCTGCCCCCCCTGCTGCTGTCCTTCGGTGTCGCCGCCGGACCGATCTTCGATGCGGCCTGGCGCGCCCACCAACTCCCTGGCCGTCTGGCGTCGGGCTCGCTGGTGGCGCTTGCGGCGCTGATCGCGGTGCAAGGGGTCAGGGGGTCCGGTGTTGAGCGAAATCTCTATCGCCCCGACAACCTGCAGGAGGACGTGATGGCGATTGGTGATCGCATTCGCCAGTCCACGACCCCCGAGGGGCTGATCGTGACGGTAGAGTATGGCGAGTACGGCGTGAACTCGCCGATGCTCCTGTACTTCGCCCACCGCCGTGGCTGGAGCTTCGATCTGAAATCGATTTCAGTTCGTGAAGTGGAGTGGCTACGCACGACGCTCGGCGCGCGATATCTGGCCGTGACGAACTGGCACGACCTGAGCCACGACAAGCCGGACGTGGCCACCGCGATCGAAGCGGGCTACAAAGAGATTCCGCTCGCCGACACGCCGTCGAACGCCCGCCTGTTCGATGTGACCCAGGCGCGGTAACGGAGCGCATGGGTTGCTCGACCACGGGCGAGCGGCAGAACGCCGATATACTCGGTAGTCGATGTCATCAGACAGCCGCAAAATTGGTGTGCTCACTGGCGGCGGCGACGCGCCCGGGTTGAACGCGGTCATCCGCGCGGTGGTGAAGTCGGGCTGCAACGCCGGCATGGAAGTCATCGGGCTCGAAGACAGCTTCGATGGCCTGCTCGACCCGGACAGGTCGCGCCGTCTCACGCCGCATGACGTCACGGGCATCCTTCGCCTCGGCGGCACGATCCTCGGCACGACCAACCGCGGCAACCCGTTCGAGTATCCCACCGACGGCGGCAAAGCCGACTACTCCGACCGGGTGGTCGAGACGTTTGGGGCTATGGGCCTCGACGCCTTGGTCGTGATCGGGGGTGACGGCACGTTGGCCATCGCGCACCAGTTCCATCTGAAGGGCATTCCCGTCGTGGGCGTGCCAAAGACCATCGACAACGACATCGTCGGTACCACGAGTTGCTTTGGCTTCGATACCGCGGTGTCGTTCGCGTCGGACGCCATCGACCGGCTCCACACGACCGCGCAGTCGCACCGGCGCATCATGGTGGTCGAGGTCATGGGCCGCTACGCCGGGTGGATCGCGCTGCACGCCGGCATCGCCGGCGGCGCGGACGTGATTCTGATTCCCGAGATCGCCTACGACCTCGAGAAGGTCGCGGCGCGGGTGCGGGAACGTGATGCCTGGGGAGCGCGCTTCAGCATCGTGGTCGTCGCCGAAGGCGCCAAGCCCGTGGGCGGCAAGCTGACGCTGAGATCCGAAGCGCGGCCCGGTGTCGTGGAGCGTCTGGGTGGGGTCGGCGAACAGGTGGCGGTCGCCTTGGGGGACATGACGGGGAAGGAAAGTCGCCACGTGGTGCTTGGGCACCTGCAGCGCGGCGGCTCGCCCACCCCGTTTGATCGCGTGCTGGCCACGCGCTTCGGCGCCAAGGCGGTCGAACTCGTGCGGCGCGGGGTGTTTGGACGCATGGTCGCCAACAACCCCCCAGACATCGTGCACATTCCGCTGTCCGACGTGGTTGGACGGACCAAGACGGTGCCGCTTGACTACGACCTGCTCGCGACGGCCCGCGGTCTCGGCGTGTCGCTCGGCGACTGACCCGCAGGCGTTGGCGTCGGGGCGGGAGTCACTTCACCGAGCGGAGCACGTCGAGGTACTTCAGTGCGCCGCCGGTGTTGAAGAGCACCACAGTCTCATCGCGGGCGATCTGCCCTGACGCAAAGAGCACACGGGCGGCCGACAACGCCGCCGCGCCCTCAGGCGCCGCCGAGATGCCCTCGAGCCTGCCGATGAGGAGCATGTCGTCGACCATCTGCCGGTCGGTGACCGCGAGCGCCGTGCCGCCGCTTTCACGAATGGCGCGCAGCACCAGGAAGTCTCCGATCGCGCGCGGCACTCGCAACCCATGCGCTTCGGTGTCGGGGTTCTCCCACTGGGCCGCCCGGATATCGCCCTGTTCGAACGCGCGCACGATGGGCGCGCAGCCGGTCGGCTGCACGGTCACCATCTTCGGCCGCTTCGGGCCGATCCAACCGATGGCCTCCAGCTCGTCGAAGGCTTTCCACATGCCCACCATGCCCGTGCCGCCGCCGGTCGGATAGATGATCCAGTCGGGCAGGACCCAACCGAACTGCTCGGCCAGCTCGTAGCCCATGGTCTTCTTGCCTTCGACGCGGTACGGCTCCTTCAGCGTCGAGACGTCGTACCAGCCGAGTTCCTTGGCCTTCTGGCCGGCCAGCTTGCCGGCGTCGGTAATCAGCCCGTCAACGAGCGTGATGTTGGCGCCGTAGAGCTGGCACTCGTCGATGAATGGCTGCTTGGCATCCCGCGGCATGAAGACTTCGCAGTGCATGCCGGCCGCCGCCGCGTACGCCGCCGCGGCGTTGCCGGCGTTGCCGGCGGTGGGCAGAGTAATCGTGGTGGCGCCGAGCGCCAGGGCCCTGGTGATGGCCGCTGACTGCCCGCGCGCCTTGAAAGAGTTGGTGGGGTTGAACGCTTCGTCTTTGATGTAGAGGCGTCTGAGTCCGACCTCATCGCCGAGCCGGCAGGTCCGCAGGAGCGGCGTAAAACCCTCGCCGAGCGTGGTCGGAGATTCGCCTGGGAAGAGCGGCATCATCTCGCGATACCGCCACATGTTCGGCGGGCGGCCCGTCAGGCTGTCACGCGACCACTCCTGGGCGCGCGTCAGGTCGTAGCGCGCCAGCAGCGGCATGCCGCACGAGGGGCACACGTGGTGTCGCTCGTGTGCGTCGAACGGACCTGCGCCGCACGGCTCACTGCATTCGAGGTGGCTGAAATACATGGAGTCTATCGTCCGAGCAAGTCTTCGTCCTTTTTCTTCTGCAGGTCGTCGACGGATCGGATGGCCTGATCGGTGATCTTCTGGATCTCGTCGAGGCCGCGCTTCTCGTCGTCTTCGGAGATCAGGCTGTCCTTCAGCATCTTCTTCAGCCGGTCGTTGGCGTCGCGCCGCACCGTCCGCACGTGGTTGCGGCCTTCTTCCGCGCACTTGTGCACGTGCTTCGAGAGCTCCTTCCGGCGCTCTTCGGTGAGGGAGGGAATCGGAATCCGGATGACCTTGCCGTCGCTCGCCGGGTTGAGCCCGAGGCCGGACATCCGGATGGCCTTTTCGATGGTGCCGATCGTGCCTGGGTCAAACGGCTGGGCCAGGATGAGCGAGGGCTCGGGAATCGACATGGCCGCCACCTGATTGAGCGGCATCTTCGCGCCGTAGGCCTCGACCACGATGCTTTCGAGCAGGGCCGTACTCGCGCGGCCCGTCCGCACGCCCGACATCTCACGGCGTACGTGGTCGATCTGGCCGTCCATGCGCTTCTTGGCCTCGGCGTAGAGTTCCTTGAGATCGTTGACGTCCATGTGTTATCCCGTGACGGTGGTGCCCACGGGCTCGCCGGCCACCACGCGCCGGACGTTGCCAGGCGTGCGGAGGTTGAAGACCACGATGGGAAGTTTGTTGTCCATGCACAGCGAGATGGCGGTGGCATCCATGACCTGCAGCCGGTCTTGCAGCACCTGCAGGTACGAGATCCGCTCGTATCTCGTGGCGGTCGGATCTTTCACCGGGTCGGCCGTGTAGATGCCGTCCACCTTGGTCGCCTTGAGGATGACTTCAGCCTTGACTTCCATGGCCCGCAACGCCGCGGCCGTATCGGTCGTGAAGTACGGATTCCCGGTGCCAGCCGCAAAGACGACGACGCGGCCCTTCTCGAGGTGACGGATCGCCCGGCGCCGGATGAAGGGCTCGGCGACCGCACGCATTTCGATGGCCGAGAGCACCCGGGTGGCGACGCCCTGTTGCTCGAGCGCGTCCTGCAGGGCCAGCGCGTTGATCACCGTGGCCAGCATGCCCATGTAGTCGGCGGTGGAGCGATCCATGCCCTTGGCGCTGGCCGCCACGCCGCGGAAGATATTGCCGCCGCCAATCACAATCGCGGTCTGCACGCCGGCAGCCTGCAGGTCGGCCACCTCCGACGCGATGCGGGTGGCGACATCGGGATCGATGCCGTATTGACTGTCGCCCATCAGCGCTTCGCCGGACAACTTGAGCAGCACGCGGGTGTAATGCATAGCGGGCGGAGGGGCAGTGGCAGGCGG
This sequence comes from Acidobacteriota bacterium, assembly GCA_031376505.1. Classification (GTDB taxonomy): domain Bacteria; phylum Acidobacteriota; class Vicinamibacteria; order Vicinamibacterales; family UBA2999; genus CADEFD01. The sequence continues at coordinate 44,370 of JANMDX010000018.1, read as the reverse complement.
CGTCATCTCAGGCGGGCATTATAGGTCAGACGGGCGCGGCCCCGGAGCGAACCGGCGCCGCGCCGCGGCAGGACTACTCGGCGATCTCGCCGAGTTTGAAGCGCACGAACCGCGACACGGTGATGTTCTCGCCGGTCTTTGCGGTCGCCGCCTGCAGCATCTGCTGGATCGTCACCGCGGGGTCGCGCACCGAGGGCTGCTCGAGCAGGCAGACCTGCGCGAAGAAGCTGCCCAGCTTTCCGTCCACGATCTTCTCGATCACCTGCGCCGGCTTGCCAGACTCGGCGAATTGGCCACGATAGATGTCCTTTTCCTTCTCGAGCTCCGCCCCGGGCACCTGGTCGCGGCTCACGAAACGCGGATCGGCGGCGGCCACGTGCATCGCGATTTCTTTGGCGAGCGCCTGGAAGCCGTCGGTGCGCGCGACGAAGTCGGTCTCACAGTTCACTTCCACGAGCACGCCCACCTTGCCGCCCATGTGGATGTAGTGTCCGACGACCCCTTCCTTGGTGGCCCGGCCGGCGCGCTTGGCCGCGGTGGCTTGACCCTTCTTGCGTAGAATCTCGAGGGCCTTCTCGGCGTCGCCGTTGGCTTCGCTCAGGGCCGACTTGCAGTCCATCATGCCTGCGCCGGTCTTCTCGCGCAGCTGCTTCACCATTTCTGCCGTAATTGCCATGTCGTCTCCATCGGGACGCCTTCGGGGCGCCGTGTTGCCGTCGCGTCGGGGCCGGGCGACGCGGTACAAGAAAAGGCCGGCCGGAGTTCCGCTCGCGGCCGGCGTCTAGCAATGAACGCGACGCCGTCAGGCCGTCGGTGCGGGGGTCGGCGTTTCAGCGCGTTGCGGCCGGCGTATGGCCGCCGGACGCACGACGCGCGCGGCTTCGTCGGCGGCAACCTGCTCGGCCTGCGCCGCCGCGGCGTCGGCGCGGCGCGACTCGCGTTCAGCCTGGCCGTCGAGCACCACGTCGGCGACGCGTGCGGCAAACAGCTTGATCGAGCGCAGGGCGTCGTCGTTCCCGGGAATCACGAAGTCGACTTCGTCGGGATCGCAGTTGGTGTCGACGATGCCGATGACCGGAATCTTCAACTTGCGCGCCTCGTCGACGGCGATCTTCTCTTTGCGGGTGTCGACGACGAAGAGCGCGTCTGGCAGCCGCGACATATGACGAATGCCGTCGAGATTCTTCTGAAGCTTGCGCTTCTCCTTCTCGGCCTTCGCGATTTCCTTCTTCGGCATGACCTCGTAACGGCCGTCGGTTGACATCGCTTCGAGATCGCGCAGGCGCGCGATGCTGCGCTGAATGGTGGTGAAGTTCGTGAGGAGGCCGCCGAGCCAACGCTCGTTGATGTAGTACATCCCACAGCGCGCGGCTTCGATGGCCACGACGTCCTGCGCTTGCCGCTTGGTGCCGACAAACAGAATCGTCTTGTCTTCTGCCACCAGACGACGCACGTACGCTTCCGCCTCGTTGAACAGCTTCACGGTCTTGCCGAGGTCCAGAATATAGATGCCGCTGCGTTCGCCGAAGATGTAAGGCTTCATCTTCGGATTCCAGCGCTTGGTCTGGTGACCAAAATGTACACCTGCCTCGAGCAGGTCCTTCATCGCGAGTGGGGTCAAGCGTCCTCCATCCATCGGTCGTTTACCGCTTGCTGAACTGGAATCGCTTGCGCGCTCCGGCCAGACCGTACTTCTTGCGTTCCTTGGCGCGCGAATCGCGCGTGAGGAGCCCGTCCTTCTTCAACTTGCCGCGCAGTTCGAGGTCGAACGCGCACAAGGCGCGCGCAATCCCGAGGCGAATCGCGCCGGCCTGTCCGGCCACGCCGCCGCCTGCGACCGTGCACAGCACGTCGAACTTCTCACCGGTTTCGGTAAGGTTCAGCGGCGTCTTGACGGCGATGCGCAAGGACTCGGTGGGGAAGAACTCGGCAAACTCGCGACGGTTCACGGTGATGGTGCCTGAACCGGGACGCAGGAACACGCGGGCCGTGGAGGTCTTGCGCCGCCCGGTGGCGTAATACTGGAGTGCAGCCAACTTATGACACCTCGAACGAAACCGGCTGCTGCGCCGCATGTGGATGCGTGGCGCCGGCGTACACTTTGAGTTTTCCGTACATCGCATCGCCGAGAATCGATTTCGGCAGCATGCCGCGCACGGCTTCTTCGACGAGGCGCGCTGGCTGACGCTGGCGCACGATCTTGGCGCGCTCTTCGCGTAGGCCGCCCTCGTAGCCGGAGTGGTGACGATAGATTTTCTGATCTTCCTTACGGCCCGTCAGCTTGACCTTCGCAGCGTTCACGATCACCACGTGATCGCCGGTATCGAGGAACGGCGTATAGGTCGCCTTGTGCTTACCCTGGAGCATCTTGGCCGCGGCCGTGGCAATCCGTCCGAGAACCTTGCCCTCGGCGTCGATCACGTGCCAGCGACGCGCCACCGTTGCGGGTGTCGCCACATACGTTCGCATCGTTTCAGTACCCTTCTCGTTCATGCCAGGTTACGGCAAACCCAAATAATAAGCCCGTTTCCTGAAACTGGTCAAGCGCCAATCTCCCGGCAGAGTCCGATCACGGAATTGTGCGCGTTGCAGACGTCCTGGTCGCCAGCCTCTGCTACCATGTGCATGCTCATGCACGGATTTGCAAGTGAACTGAGCCGCATTCATGCTCGGAGCTGCACAGCAGTGCTCGCTCCAAGCCTAACGATGCAAACGAGTTGCGCTTGTGTAGGGTGGCGGTCCTGCCGATAGAACCCGGTGGAGTCATACAGGCGTGCCAAACCAAGCGACACGGCTAATTCTGTCATTGGCACTCGGATCTGTATGTGCGGAAACCGACATCTTCGGCACGGTGCGCCGACAGCTGCCACAGTTTTGGGCGATTTCCAGCCGCAGCTAGAACTCCCCGCGGTTGGTACCGGGTTTGCGATAGCGGGTTCGAAGGCCGCGGGAACGAGCGTTCCGGCGATCAGGAAGGGAAGGCGGCGTAGTGCTCTTCAATAGACGAAAGCCGGTCGTCGGCCTGGACATCGGGTCCAGTTCCGTCAAGGCCATCGAGCTCAAAGCGTCGGGGCGCGGCTTCAAGGTCGTCGCGCTCGGTGTCGAGCCGGTGCCGCCTGACAGCATCGTTGACGGCGCAATCATCGACGCCGGTGCGGTGACGGATGCCGTGCGTCGCGTACTCGAGTCGCCGCGGTTCAAGGCCAAGGATGTGGTCGCGTCGCTCTCAGGCAGCTCGGTCATCGTCAAGAAGATCAGTCTGCCCGTCATGAGTGACGAAGACCTGAGCCAGTCGATCCAGTGGGAAGCCGAGCAATACATCCCGTTCGACATTCAGGACGTGAACCTCGACTACCAGATTCTCACGCCGGTGGCGCAGCGCCAGGGCACGATGGAAGTGCTGCTCGTGGCGGCCAAGAAGGACAAGATCGCCGACTACACGGGCGTCGTGAGCGCAGTGGGCCGCACGGCGGTTGTGGTCGACGTCGACGCCTTCGCGCTGCAGAACGCGTTCGAGGCCAACTACGGCATCGAGCCGGGCAGGGTGGTCGCGCTCGTGAACGCCGGCGCCAGTGCCACCAACATCAATCTCGTGTGTGACGGCACGTCGCTGTTTACTCGCGACGTCGGCATTGGCGGCAACGCCTTCACCGAGGCCATCCAGAAAGAACTGGGCTTGCCATTTGAAAGCGCGGAAGACGCCAAGAAGGGTCTGCCGGTCGACGGCGTCCGTGCCGAGGACTTGCGCCCGGTGCTGGCAGCGGTCATGGACAACGTGCTGCTGGAGATTGAGAAGACGTTCGACTTCTTCAAGGCTACCTCCGCGAACGACCGCATTGACCGCGTCCTCGTGAGCGGCGGTGGGTCGCTCGTCGATCTCTTCGACCAGGCGTTGCGTGACCGACTCGGGGTCGAAGTGGAGCGGTTCGACCCCTTCAAGACCGTGTCGGTTGACCCGGCGATCCTGCAAGGGGGTACAGCCGCGGACTTCGCGCCGGCCTGCGCGGTAGCGCTCGGCCTCGCCCTTCGCAAAGGCGGTGACCGGTGATTCGCATCAACCTGCTCGCGGGCCAGACGATAAAGGCCGCTCCGAAGCCGATCGACGCGGCGCAGAAGATTGCGCTTGGCGGCAGCCTGATCCTGCTGCTGGCCGCCGCCTTTGTGGGGTGGAGCTACTGGTCGCTTGGCCAGACGAGCGCCCAGATCGAACGCGACATCGAGGAGCGGCAGCGGGAAGAAGCGCGACTTGTGCAAGTGATCTCCGAAGTACGCGAGTTCGAAGCGCGTCGCGAACGGCTGCAGCAGCGCGTGACGCTCATCGAGGAACTCCGCCGCGGCCAGACGGCGCCGGTGCACATCCTCGACCAGGTGAGTCGCAGCCTGCCCGACATGGTGTGGCTGACCAAGATGGCGCAGACCGGCTACGACATCACGCTTGAAGGCAATTGTCTGACGCTTACGGCGCTGTCGGATTTCGTCGGCGCCCTCGAGCACTCCCGCTACTTCAACCGCCCCGTCGAGATCATCAACAGCGAGGTCGTAGCCGCGACGGCGACGACGCCCGAACTCATCAAGTTCGTCATCAAGGGTGGGTTCCAGATGTCGGGACTGCACGCGCCGGCGCCGCCGGCCGCTCCAGCGGGCGCCCCGCCGGCGAAGGGAGCCGCCCGTGGCTAGTCTCTCGATGAACAAGCTGCCCTGGTGGGGCCAGTTGCTCGTGTTCGTGTTTGTCGGCGTGCTGATCGTCGGCGGCTACCTCTACATGTGGGAATGGCCGCAGCAGGCACTGCTCGACGTCCGCCGCGCTGAGCTCGCCGCCATCCAAGGCCGCATCGACAAGGGCATGGAGACCGCTCGGAAGCTACCCGAGTTCCGCGCGCAGGTGGGCGACCTCGAATCGAAGCTCGAGGGGCTGAAAGCTATCCTGCCTGAAGAAAAGGACGTGGCCGATCTGCTGCGCCGCATCCAGACGATGGCGTCGCAGTCGAACCTGACCATCCGGCATTTCAGGCCCCGCGCCATCACGAAGAAGGAACTGCACGCCGAGTGGCCCATCGAGCTCGAGGTGGAAGGGGCGTATCACAACGTCGGGCTGTTCCTCGACCGCGTGGCCAAGCTGCCGCGGATCATCAACGTCGGTGCCATCGAGATGACGTCGGCAACGCCCCGGCCGGGTTCGGCGGCAACCGTGAAGGTGACTTGCACGGCCATGACCTTCGTGCTCAACGACCAACCCACAGGAGCGCCTGCACCCGCGGTGCCGGCGAAAAAGACCGAATGAAGTCCCTTGCGTTCGTCCTCGCGCTGACCATCGCCGCAGCCACGGCGCTCGATGCTCAGACGCCGGCACCAGTGGCTCCGACGGTACCGGCTCAGGCCGCGCCGGCTGCCGATCTCCCGTCGCCGCCGGGCGACTATGCGTACAGCCCGAGCGGTCGTCGTGATCCGTTCATGAGCCTCGCGACGCCAGGGCGCGGGCCCATTACGAGCTCGACACCGGGCAGCATGCCGAAAGGCGCCGCCGGGATTCTCGTTGACGAGCTGAGCGTCAAGGGCATCGTCCTCTCGAACGGCAACTATGTCGCGATGGTCGCGGGCCCCGGCGGCAAGACACAGACCTACACCGTCAAGGCCGGTAGTCGATTATTCGATGGCACGGTGCAGTCGATCACTGCCGATGCCCTCGTGATTCTCCAGCAGGTCAGTGATCCGCTGTCACTCGAAAAGCAACGCCGGGTGCGCAAGCCCCTGCGCACCCAGGAAGAGGGCAAATGATGCTCGGCCGAATCGCTCCACTTGTGACGGTTGCTGCGTGTGTCGCCGCGCTTGCGGGACACGTCGCCGCAGTCGACGCCACGGCCAGTGGTGCGGAGATTCCGCACCTGCGTGCGGTGTCCGCCCGCGACGACGGCGGCATCAGCGCGGTGGTCATCGAGGCGACCGAGCCGGTAGCCTATGTGACATCGCAGCCCGACCCCCTGACCGTGCTCGTCGACCTGCGCAACGTGCAGGCCGGTGGCATCCAGGCCGGGACCATGGGCCGCGGTCTGGCGCCCCTTCGCGGCGTGCGGGTCGAAGAAAGCAGAGCGGCGGATGGCACCCCGCTCGCACGCGTGCGGGTCTATTTGGACAGGGCCGCGTCCCACCGGGTGCGGACGACGCGCAATCTCATCGTCGTCGAGGTGGACCGCGAGACGCCGGCCAGGACGGCAACCTCGGCGGCCACGACCGCCGTGCGCGCTGCCGCGACCGAACTGCGCGCCGTGCGGGCCTCGCGATCGGGTGACGAAGTCACGGTCGCCATCGTCGGAAACGGCGTCCTCAAGGCCACGTCGGTGGAAGAGGCCAAGGACATGCCCCCGCGGGTGCTGCTCGATTTCGAAGGCGTCGCTTCCGGTCGGGCGGTGCCGGCCGTCCTGGGCGTCAATCAGGCGGACGTCACGCGCGTCCGGGTCGCCACCAACAGCCTCGCGCCCCTCGTCACCCGCGTCGTCGTGGACCTCAAGCGGAAGATGCCCTACCGCGTCGAGCCAGCCGGGACCGACGGCGACGAACTGCGGGTGATCTTCGGCTCGCCGGTCGCGGCCGCGCCCGCGCCCGAGGCACCGGCCATGTTGGAGCCATCGCCGGCACGCCCGGTGGCCGCGGATATGTCCCTGGCGCCGATCCCGCCTGTGATGGCCCCCGTTGTGGCGACGCCTGCGACCCCACCCTCACCGGCGATTGTGGCTCCTGTGGCAGAGCCTGTACGTGCCGCCGGCCCTGCGGCGATGACCGGCCAGGCCCAATCCACGATGGCCCAGGGCGCCGGCGGCGAGCACGGCGTCAAGTCGAAGTTCACTGGCCATCCCGTGTCGCTCGATTTCCAGGGTGCGGATCTGCGCGCCGTGCTGCGGACGTTCTCTGAGATCAGCAGCTTGAACGTCGTCATCGATCCGACGATCAGCGGCAGCGTCGATGTGTCATTGCGCGATGTGCCCTGGGACCAGGCGCTCGACATCATCCTCAAAGCCAACAAGCTCGGCTACTTCGTGGACGGCACCATCGTGCGCATCGCGCCTCTGACCGTGCTCGCAGAGGAAGAGTCGCAGCGTCGCAAGTTGACCGACGAGCAAGCGCTCGCCGGCGAGCTGCGGGTGCTGACGCGGGCGCTCAGCTACGCCAAGGGCGGAGACCTGGTGTCGATCCTGACGCGCAGCGCCTTGTCGACACGCGGCGAGGTGCAGGTTGACCCACGCACCAACACGGTCATCATCCGTGACCTGCCGGACCGACTCACGGCGGCCGACGCCTTGATGACGGCGCTCGACTTGCCGCAACCGCAGGTCGAAATTGAAGCCCGCATCGTGCAGACCACGCGAGACTTCGCGCGCAACATCGGCGTGCAGTGGGGCGTCAGCGGCCGCGTGTCACCGGAGCTCGGCAACACCACGGGCCTGTCGTTTCCGAACAACGGCAGCGTCTCCGGCCGCACCGGCCTCGCCCAGGGTCCCGACGGCGTGCCGAACGGGGTCAACCTGGGCGTCGCCAACGCGTCGAGCGCACTGGGCCTGGCGCTCGGTTCGATCAACGGCGCACTGAATCTGGACTTGGCGTTGAGCGCCTTGGAACGTTCCGGCCAGGGGCGTCTACTCTCGACGCCCCGGGTCTCGACGCAGAACAACGTGGAAGCCGAGATCACGCAAGGCGTGCAGATTCCCATCCAGACGATCGCCAACAACACCGTGACCGTCACGTTCAAGGACGCGGCTCTCACGCTCAAGGTCACGCCGCAGATTACCGCGTCGAACACGGTGATCATGCGTGTCAATCTCGAGAACGCGGCACCCGACTACAGCCGCGCCATCAACGACATCCCGCCCATCGACACGCAGCGGGCCGTGACCACGGTGCTCGTGGCTGACGGCGAGACGACGGTCATCGGCGGCATCTACCTGAGCCGCGAACAGTCCGTGCAGGGACGCACACCGCTCCTGTCGCGCGTGCCGCTGCTCGGCTGGCTCTTCAAGCGTGACGAGTCGAGCGATGAGAGCCGCGAGTTGCTGATTTTCCTCACGCCTCGCATTACCAAGGGCTGATCGGTCGAGCAATTACGAGGACATGGACATTATGCGATTTTCGATTCCACACCATCGGATGGCCGCGCTGCTGCTGGCGGCCTCGGCCCTTGTGACCAGCGCGTGCGGCGAAGTGGCGCGGACAGGTCGTTCGCCCGGCTTCCTGATTATTGAAACCCTCGAAGGCGCCAGCGGCGCCGCTCCTGGCGAGTTTGGTTCGACTGTCTCGTCCGACGTCCTGACTCTCGTCGAGGTGGATGTCAACGGATCGAAGGTGAAAGTTCCGACGATTTTCGGCGACATCGGACGAGTGACGTTTAGGCTGGGCCTGAAGAATCCCGGTACGGCCGCGACGCCCACGACGGCCAGTCCGCTGAATGCGGTCACCGTGAACCGCTACCGGGTCGTCTACAAGCGCGCCGATGGCCGCAATACGCAAGGCGTCGACGTGCCGTATGCCTTCGACGGTGCCTTCACCGTGACGGTGCCGGCCGCCGGCAGCGCCGGGGCCGGCTTTGATCTCGTGCGCGTGGCGGCCAAGCGCGAGCCCCCGCTCTCGAACCTGCGTGATACGGCCGCGAGTGCGGGCGGCGCGCAGTTCATCGGCACCATCGCCGACATCACGTTCTACGGTCGCGATCAGGCCGGCAACGATGTCGAGGTGTCGGGCAGTATCTCCGTGAGCTTCGCGGATTTCGGTGACCCGAAATAGCGTGACCCGAAATAGCGCGCTTTCTCGAGACTTTGAAAGGATACGAGCCGTGACGTTTTCATGCTCTCGCGCGTCGGCGTTGACCGTGCTGGTGGCAGCCTCCATCGGCCTCAGTGCCTGCACGGTGAAGAAGACCGAGGCGCCGCCATTGGCAGGCCCCTCCGAACTGGGCCTGTCCCTGCGCACGTCCGTCGTGCCAGACATCCTTGACTACGACGGCTTCTCACAGTCGACCGTCGAGATCCTGGCCCGCGGCCCAGATGGCCGGCCCATGCGGGCCGTGCCCGTACGGGCCGAGATCCGGCTCGGCGGACAGATCGTCGATTTCGGGCGACTGTCGGCCCGCAACGTGGTGACCGGTGACGACGGCACTGCGCGCCTGACGTATACCGCGCCGCCAGCCCCAGCCGAACCGGTTGATAGCTTTACGGTCGTGACCCTGGTGCTCACGCCTATCGGCAGCGACTTCAACGGTTCGGACTCCCGATCGGTCGAGATTCGTCTGGTGCCACGCGGCGTCATCATTCCGCCCAATGGCGCGCCTATCCCTGTGTTCATCATCACCCCAACTCCGGTCACCGCGTTCACGCCAGTCACCTTCGATGCGTCGAGCACTGCGGATGAAGGCGCACCCTGCGGCTCCGCGTGCCGATACGCGTGGGATTTCGGGGACGGGTCGTCGGCGACCGGAATCGTCGTGTCGCACGAGTTCAAAACCGCCAACACCTTCACCGTCCGCCTCACCGTCACTGACGTGCGCGGTCGGTCGACCACGATCTCGCAAGCCATCACTGTGGTGCTCTCAGACAAGCCCAAGCCCGACTTCGTGTTTTCGCCCACCGCACCCAAGGCCGGGCAGGACATCTTCTTCAATGCGGCTGCCTCCACCGCTGCCGCTGGCCGCAAAATCGTCGCCTACGACTGGGATTTCGGCAGTGGCCGCACCGGCACGGGCATGACGGTCGCGAAGCGCTATGACACCCCGGCCACCTACAGCGTGACGCTGACCGTGACCGACGACACGTTCTCGCCGAGCGGCACGGCGGTCGTGACGAAGTCGGTCACCGTCACCGTTCCGTAAAGACAACCCTGTGGCGCCCTCCCGTATCGACGAACTGCGACGCCGGGTCCAAAACGATCCGGCGTCCATCGCCTTCGCGCAACTGGCCGAGGAGTATCGCCGGTCTGGCCAGACCGACGAGGCGGTGCGGGTGTGCCGGGAGGGGCTGACCCGTCACCCAGGCTACCTGTCGGCGCGGGTCACGCTGGGGCGCGCGCTACTCGACCTTGGACAGCTTCCTGGGGCGCGCGACGAGCTGCAATTCGTCGTCGGCGAAGCGCCGGAGAATCTTGCGGCCGTCCGCGGTCTTGCGGAGATCTACCATCGCGAGGGAGAAACGGCAGAAGCGCTCACCTATTATCAGCGCGCGTTGGCCTTGGCGCGCCACGACCCTGAGATTGAAGAGATCGTCCAGCAGTTGTCGCGTCAGGTGGGCGCGGCCACGACGGATCCTGGGGGCGGGCTCTCATTTGAGGAGGCCCACCAGGAGCTGCTTTCGGCGGCCGAACGCCTGCCGGTCATACCCCCGCAGAAAGGGCTCCACGGGCGTGATGCTGACGAAGGCTCCACGGCGCCGTTTGATTTCGATCGTCTCGTCGCTGCCCTGGGGTCGCCTGCCGCGCCGCCGCAGATAGCGGCGGCAGTAGAGGGGCGCCCGTCCACGGTGTCGCTCGAACTGCCAGAGACGGTATCCCTTGGTCCCGACCCGTTCGCCGCACTCGAAGCCGAGTTGCGGGCGAACGACGCGCAGAGCCCCTCCGCGAAGGTGGCGCCCTGGACTTCGCCAGAGCCGGAAGACGTCGAGGACGACGACCAGCCCGCGTTGCCGGTGGCACCCGTCGTGGCGAGCCTGCCTTCGGTGGAAGAGGTGCTAGCCGACACTCTGCTCGGTAACGTGCTCGCTACTCCCGAGGCCGGTACCGAAGATGCCTTCGCCCAGCTGAGTGAAATCGTCATCGACCCGTTCGCGACCCACGACAGCTCCGCCCACGACGCACTCGCCGCGGTGGAGGTCTCCGAAGCCGATGCCGGGACGACCGCGCCGGCGTCGGAGCCGGAGCCGGTGCCAGAGCCCATGGTGGCACCGCAACTGGCGGCCACGCCGGAGGTCGAACCATTGCGATTGGATCCGTCCGCCGCACCGTCCGCCGAAGGCGTGCTCGACGAGCTCGAGGGCTGGCTGACGACGCTGCAAGACCGCACCAGCCAATAGCCCACCGTTCAGGTGGCCCCTGCATGTCAGCGCCAGTCGAACTGCGTCGGTCTCGCCTGGCCCGTCTGGCGTCTGCGGTTGGGCAGTCGCCCGTCGACGCCTTGGTCGTGTCGCATCTTCCAAATCTCCGCTACCTGTTCGGTGTGATCGCGTCGGCCGGGCTTGCCGTGATCACGCGAGACCGCGTCAGGCTGCTGGCCGACGAGCGGTACTGCGAGGCGTTCACGCACGCCGTCGCCGGCCTGCCCGAGGTGTCGGTGGTGGCCGTCGCGGTCGGTTCGAGCTACGAAGAGCGCCTCGGAGCCATCGTCGCTGAACTGGGCCTGCATGCCGTTGGCGTCGAAGCCGACGCCTTGACCTTGAGCCGTGCCAGTGCGATCCGCCGCCATCTTGGATCCCACGGCGCCGAGCTGGTCGAGACCGACGGCATGGTTGAGCTGCTTCGCATGGTCAAGGACCCGTGGGAACAGGCCATATTCCGCGAAGCGGGGGCTCGGTTGACTGCAGTGGCCGCGTGTATACTGCCCAAGGTCTTGGCCGGGCGGCCCGAACGTGAGGTTGCCTGGGACATCGATGTCGCCCTCCGCGTGGGCGGCTTCGAACGGCCGGCGTTCGAGACCATTGTGGCGTCGGGTGCCAACGGCGCCCGTCCTCATCACCGGGCTAGTGACCGGCGTATCGACGCCGGCGACCTGGTGGTGGTCGACTTCGGAGGGGTCCTCGAGGGGTATGCCGTCGACATGACCCGCACGGTCGCGGTCGGAACCGTATCGCGCGACCGCCGGCAATGGCTGGCGGCGGTCGCCACTTCGCAGCGCGTCGCCATTGAGGCGATCGCACCGGGCGTGTTGCCGTCACGCATTGACGCGGCCGCCCGTGACTACCTGCAGCAGGTGGGGCTGGGGGAACGGTTCGTCCACAGCACGGGGCATGGCCTGGGCCTCGAAGTGCACGAGCGACCGGTGATTGGGCCGAGGGGCGATGCCACCGGGCCGGTTGCCGCTGGAATGGTGTTCACCGTCGAACCGGGCGTCTACGTCCCTGGGCACGGCGGAGTCAGAATCGAAGACGACGTGATTGTTACAGCAGCTGGAGTCGAGCGCCTTACCGGCGCCGTTCCGGGTTTTGAGGCCCATGAATCCTGAAGACATCAAGCAACTGCTCGACCTGGTCCAGACGCACGACCTGGCTGAGTTCGAGTTCGAGGAAGGCTCCTTCAAGCTGCGCGTCAAACGCGGCGGTCCACACGTGGTCACTCAAGTCATGCACATGCCGGCGCCCGTCGCCGCGAGCCCTGCCGTTTCACCGGCCCCGCTGGCCGCAGCCCCGGTCGAGGCCGGCGCCGAGCTGGCCATCGTGAAGTCGCCGATTGTCGGCACCTTCTACCGGGCGGCGGAACCCGGTGCCACGGCGCTCGCCAGCGTCGGGGACCAGGTGAAGAAGGGCCAAGTGCTCTGCATCATCGAGGCGATGAAGCTCATGAACGAGATTGACTCCGAGTACGACGGGGAGGTCGTGAACGTCTACGTCGAGAACGGTCAACCGGTGCAGTACGGCGAGCGAATCTTCGCCATCCGCCTGCGCGCCTGAGCCCCTCATGTTCAAGAAGATCCTGGTTGCAAATCGTGGTGAGATCGCCCTGCGGATCATCTTTGCGTGCCGTGAACTCGGCATCAAGACGGTGGCCGTGTACTCCGAGGCCGACGAGAACTCCTTGCACGTGCGGTTTGCCGATGAAGACATCTGCATCGGCGGCGCGCGCAGCGCCGACAGCTATCTGAACGTCCCGGCGATCATCAGCGCCGCCGAGATAACCGGCGCCGATGCGATCCATCCGGGCTACGGCTTTCTGTCCGAGAGTGCCTACTTGGCGGAAGTGTGCGAGGCCTGCCACATCCGCTTCATCGGGCCAGACCCGCATGTCATCCGCCTGCTCGGCGACAAGTCGAAGGCGCGCCGCGCGATGAAGAAGGCCGGTCTGCCCATGCTGCCGGGCAGCGATGGGCCGGTCGAGAGCGAAGACCACGCCGTGCAGCTGGCCAAGGACATCGGCTATCCGGTGATCGTGAAAGCCGTCGCTGGTGGCGGCGGGCGCGGGATGCGCGTCGTGAAAACGCCGGCCGAGCTGCCGCATGCGCTGCGCACGGCACAGCGCGAGGCGGAAGCGGCCTTCGGACTCGGCGATGTCTACATCGAGCGCTATCTCGACTCGCCGCGCCATATCGAATTTCAAATCCTCGGCGACCACCACGGCTCGGTGATCCACCTGGGCGAGCGTGAGTGCTCGATCCAGCGGCGGCACCAGAAGCTCATTGAGGAGTCGCCGTCGCCGGTCATCACCGACAAGATCCGCCGCAAGATGGGCGCACTCGTGGCCGATGCGGCGCTCGCGGTGCAATACACCAATGCCGGAACCTTCGAGTTCCTGATGGACGAGAAAGGCCACTTCTACTTCATGGAAGTAAACACCCGTGTGCAGGTCGAGCACCCGGTGACGGAGTTCGTGACGGGACTCGACATCGTGAAGGAGCAGATCCGGATCGCGGCCGGGGAACGCCTGTCGGTCCGCCAGAGCGACGTGACCTTCACGGGGCATTCGCTCGAGTGCCGGGTCAACGCCGAGGATCCCGAGACGTTCGTGCCGTCGCCGGGCGTGATTCACGCCTTCTCGATTCCCGGCGGACCTGGCGTGCGGGTCGACACGGCTGCCCACGCCGAGTGTACGATTACGCCGTACTACGACTCGATGATTGCCAAGGTCATCGTCCACGGCCGTGATCGCGCCGAGTCGATTGCCCGCATGAAGCGTGTCCTCGGGATGACGGTGATTGAGGGCATCAAGACCAGCATCCCGCTGCATCTCAAGATCCTCAGCGATCCGGACTTCGTGGCCGGGCGGATCCACACCCATTTCATGGAGCGGTTCATGCCTCCTGCCAAGGCTTCTTCGCTCGCGGCCTCCGCCTGACGCAGTCTCCGCGACGAGCGATGTCGCCGCTCTACGCCATTGTCGACGTGGATACCTGCACGCGCGCAGGCATAGCGCCGACCGCGGTTGCCCGTGCCTATCTCGCTGGAGGCGCCAGGCTGCTTCAGGTGCGGGCGAAGCTCCTCCCAAGCGGCGCCTTCCTGCACCTCGTCGAAGAGATCGCGGTGGCGGCGCGCGCCGCCGGCGCCACGCTCATCGTGAACGACCGCGCCGACGTGGCCCGCGTCGCCGGCCTGGGCGTGCACCTGGGGCAGGACGACCTGCCTGCGGCTGAGGCGCGCGCCCTGCTCGGTCACGAGGCAGTGGTTGGGCTGTCGACGCATACGCCTGCGCAGCTGGCGCTCGCCCTCAGCCTTCCCGTCAACTATGTGGCCTACGGACCGGTCTTCGCCACTGCGACCAAGGCCGCCCCGGACCCCGTCGTGGGCTTGGCGGGTGTGGCGGATGCAGCGGCGGCGCTCGCGCGCGCCGGTGTACCGCTCGTGGCCATCGGCGGAATCACGGTGGCGACGGCGGCGGCCGTGCGTCGTGCGGGCGCGGCGAGTGTGGCTGTGATCTCGGACCTACTGGTTGGCCCAGAGGCCCCGGAAGACCGGGTTCGCCGGTTTCTGTCGGTCCTCAACGACGCACACCCTGTATAATTCCCCCGGCTTTGGGCCCGTTCCGCGTCTGATGCGGCGATGGTCGCTCCAAATGGAGGCTGCATGGATTCGAACCTGCTCAAGACGAAGTCCATCGAGCAACTCGTCGGCGACGTCGAACACGGCAGCAAGGCTCTCAGGCGCAGCCTGACGGCGTGGGATCTGACGCTGCTCGGAATCGGCGCCATCATCGGCACCGGGATCTTCGTCCTGACGGGAACGGCGGCGGCCAACCAGGCCGGCCCGGCCATCATGATGTCCTACCTGTTTGCCGGTCTCGCCTGCGGATTCGCGGCGCTCTGCTATGCGGAATTCGCCTCGATGATCCCGATTGCCGGCAGCGCCTACACCTACGCCTACGCCACGATGGGGGAGTTGTTCGCGTGGATCATCGGCTGGGATCTGATTCTCGAGTACGCCGTGGGCTCGATGACCGTGGCCATCGGGTGGAGCGGCTATATGCAGAAGCTGCTCTCGGGCGCAGGGATCACGCTGCCGTTGTGGATGTCGGCAGCGCCGAGCGCATCCAGCCCCGGGACGGTCGTCAACCTGCCGGCCGTGATCATCGTTCTATGCATCATGTATCTGCTGGTCGTGGGCATTCGTGAGAGCGCGCGCTTCAACGCCGTCATGGTGGGGATCAAGCTGGCGGCCGTGGTGTTCTTCATCGGTGCCGGCGCGGTGTATGTGAAGCCCGAGAACTGGGACCCCTTCACGCCGTATGGCTGGTCGGGCGTGATGGGCGCAGCCGGCGTCGTGTTCTTCGCCTACATCGGCTTCGATGCCGTGTCGACCACGGCCGAAGAGGCCAAGAATCCGCAGCGGGATCTGCCGATCGGCATCATCGCGTCGCTCGTCGTCTGCACGACGCTCTATCTGGTCGTGGCCGCGGTGCTCACAGGCATCGTGCCGGTGGTGGCCTACAAGGCCGACCAGGCGTTCCTCAATGCGCCGGTCGCCTTCGCGCTCAGCCTCATCGGCCAGGACTGGGCCGCCTATCTGGTCTCGGCCGGAGCGGTCGCCGGCATCACGTCGGTGCTGCTCGTGATGCTGATGAGCCAGCCACGGATTTTCTTCGCGATGAGCCGCGACGGCCTGCTGCCACAGGGCGTGAGCAAGGTGCACCCGAAGTTCGGCACGCCCTACATCACGACGATCATCACCTGCATCGTCGTGGCGCTCGTGGCGGGCGTCACGCAGATTCAGACCGTGGGCGAGATGACCTCGATCGGCACGCTGTTCGCGTTTGCGATCGTGTGCGGCGCGGTGCTGATTCTGCGCGTCAGCCGCCCTGAAGTGCACCGACCGTTCCGCGTGCCGTTCGGGCCGGTGTTCCCCGTGCTCGGGATTCTGTCCTGCGTCTATCTGATGCTGAATCTCCCCATCCTGACCTGGGTTCGCTTCCTCGTGTGGCTCGACCTCGGCATGCTCATCTACTGGTTCTACGGCCGCACCCACAGTCCGCTCGTGGACGCGCGCGAATCCTCCAGCCGTTCCGCGTTCGAGAGCGTTGCGAACTTCGTGTTCATGGCCGGTTCACTCGCCGTCTTCAACACCGCCTGCATCACCGTGCTGGCCTACATGACCGAACTGGGGCTCACAACCGAGACCATTGCCAAGTGGCATGAGATCGGAGTGACCGCCGAAGTCGCAGACGCATTTGGCCTGAAGTGGTTGGGGGTGTCACTGGTGCTGTTGGCCGCGGGCTTCGGCCTGCGAAAGGCCTCAGCCTCGAAGTAAGGCCGGCCCGTCAAGCCATCGAAGGCAGGGACGTCTGCGGTGAACACCACGTCGTCAACGCCACTGTCGTGGGCCCGGGGGCCGGGTCTCGGCGTGGTCCTCTTCGCCGCGGTGTTTGCGGCGGGCACGGCCGGGTATGCGGCGATTGAAGGCTGGAGCCTGTGGGACTCCGCGTTCATGACGCTCATCACGGTGACGACCGTCGGCTACGGCTACCCGCATCCGCTGAGCCGCGCCGGAGAAGGATGGACGGCGTTCGTGCTGCTCGGCGGCGTCGCCACTTTGTACTACACCGCCTTCGTGCTGATGGCGCTGATCGTGGACGGAGGGTTGCACCGGGGCTTCGAACAGCGCCGCTTCAAACGTATGCTCGACGCATTGGACAACCACTTCATCATCTGCGGCTACGGGCGCATCGGCTCCACGATTGCCGACGAGTTTCGCCGTCAAGGCGTGCCGTGTGTGGTGATCGACCGGGACCCCGACAAGGTCCACGCGATCATCGCTGGCGGCGGATTGGCGGTGGAAGCCGATGCCAGCCGCGAGGAAGTATTGAAGCGGGTGGGTCTCGACCGTGCCCGCGGACTGATTGCCGCGGTGTCCACCGACGCCGAGAACGTGTACACCGTGCTGACCGCGCGTGTGCTGCGGCCGGACCTGTTCATCATTGCGCGCGTGGAATCCGACGACGCCGAACCAAAGCTGAAGCGCGCGGGTGCCGACCGCGTGATCTCGCCCTATACCCTCGGGGCGATTCAGATGGCGCACACGGCACTTCGGCCGGCGGTCGTCGACTTCATGCGCCTGGCCACGAGTTCGGAACATCTCGATCTGTCGGCCGAACAAATCGAGCTGGCCGCGCACGCCACGCTCGTAGGCAAGACGATTCGCGAGGCTGAGCTGCGACAGCGGTACGGCGTCATCGTGGTCGCGATCCGCCGGCGGGAAGGGCACATGGAGTTCAATCCGTCGCCCGAGGCGACGTTGCACGGTGGCGACCAGCTCGTGCTGCTCGGCAGCACCGAGAAACTGCGCGAGCTCGACGCCGAGGCCCGCCCGCCGTTGCTCGACAAAGGACGCTCGTGAGCGCCCGCAGGCTCGACGGCATGGCGACGGCTGCAGTGATCCGAGGCGAGTTGGTGCCGCGGATCGCCCGGTTCACCACTGCGCGCGGCCGGGCGCCCGGGCTCGGCATCGTGCTCGCGGGCGGCGACCCCGCGTCGGAGATCTACGTCCGGAACAAACTGCGGACAGCCGCTGACGCGGGCTGCCGTGCGGAGCTGTTTCGGGTCGATGCGGCCGCCCCACTCGCCGAGGTGCTGGCCGTCGTGGCCCGGCTCAACGGCGACGACGCATTCGACGGGATTCTTGTACAGTCGCCCCTGCCGGCGGCCAGGGGCCGCGGCGCGGAGCAGCGGGTATTCGATGCGCTGCTCCCCGAGAAGGACGTCGACGGCTTCCATCCCCAGAACATCGGCCTGCTCGTCCAGAAGCGCGCCGTCCTGGTGGCATGCACGCCGCTCGGTGTCATGGAGCTGCTGGCGCGCGAGTGCATCCGGCTGGCGGGGAAGCGGGCGGTGGTGATCGGCCGCAGTGACATCGTGGGCAAGCCGATGGCGCTGCTCCTGTTGCACCAGGATGCGACAGTGACGGTGTGCCACTCGCGGACTCCCGATGTGGCGACGCTGGCGCGCGAGGCCGACGTCCTCGTCGCCGCCGTGGGCCGCGCGGCCTACCTCACCCCGGCGTTCGTAAAGCCGGGGGCCACCGTAGTCGATGTGGGCATCAATCGAGTCACCGACCCGTCGCTCGTGGCGCAGTGGTATCCCGAGGGTCATGCCCGTCGCGCCCAGTTCGAGGCGAAGGGGAGTCTGGTCATGGGCGACGTGCATCCAGACGTGGAGCAGGTGGCCGGCGCCATCACACCCGTGCCCGGTGGCGTGGGTCCGTTGACGATCGCCATGCTGCTGCGCAACACGGTGGTCGCCGCCGAGCGGCGCGCCGGCCTCGCGTCGAACTGAGGACCCGTGGTTCGCATCGCCCTGACCGGCGGCATCGCAACGGGCAAGAGCGTCGTGGCGCACGCGCTCCGGACCGCAGGGGTGCCGACCGTCGAAGCCGACCAGCTGGCGCGCGAGGTGGTGCGCCCGGGTACGCCCGGGCTCGCGGCGGTCGTCGGCCGGTTCGGACACGGCGTGCTGCTGCCGGACGGTCAGCTCGACCGGCCGGCTCTCGGGCGCGTCGTGTTTGCGGACGTGGTGGCGCGTCGGGAGTTGGAGGCCCTTCTGCATCCGCTCGTACGGGCTGGGATCGAAGCCTTCTTCGCGCGGCTGCCTCCGGGCGTGACCGGGGTGGCGGAGGTGCCGTTGCTGTACGAGACTGGGTGGGTCAGCGCGTTCGACGGGGCGGTCGTGACCGCGTGCCGGGCCTCGACCCAGCGGGCTCGTCTGGTCCTGCGCGACGGGCTCACGGAAGCTGCCGCGGATCAGCGGCTCGCCGCTCAGTGGCCCATCGAAGACAAAGCGCGGCTGGCCGATGCGGTCATCGTCACGGAGGGGCCCATCGCGGCCACGCGCTCCCAGGCTCAGTGGCTGGCCGGATGGATCAGAGGTCGGTCGAGTCGCGGGTGACCGGCCCGATACGCTCCTCGACAAAGCTGTTCCATTCGTGGCAGTGAGGACACTGCCAGAGCAACTCCGTACTGCGATAGTGGCAGCGCAGACACACATGCGGATCGAGATAGAAGACGGCGGCCTTGGCGTGCCGGACGTAGCGTTCGACCGACCCGCGGTCGAGGGCCATGTGCAGCAGTAGATCCCAGATCGCTTCGTGCACGGTGAGGCCGTGAGGATTGTGGCTGAGCGCCTCGAGAAGTTGATCCAGGGCCTGACCAGACTCGCCGCTATCGGCCAGGGCGCGTCCCAGTGCCAGCCGGGCACGCCAATTGTCCGGATGCGTGGCGGCTACCCGCCGGCACAAGGCCAGAAAGCGTTCCGGCTGCCCCGCCGCGGTGTAGCCGGCGCGGAGCCGTTCGAGCACCAGATGGGCGCGGTCGGGAGTGCTGTCCATCACGCCCTCCCAGATCCCAATTGCCTCAGCGGGCCGGCCCTGCCGTTCGAGCGCATCCCCCAGATTGACCGAGGCGGGTGTGACCGCCGCATCGAGGTCGAGCGCAGCGGCGAAACGAGCCAGCGCTGCGGTGATGTCGCCTGCCTTCAACGCCGCCAGGCCGCGCTCGTTCTCGAGAAAGGCCAAGATCGATTGACTCTTCGCGGGCGACTCTGGCCCGGCCATTGCGACCAGTTCCTGTCGAACGCGTGCGGCCTCGTCCCACTGGCGCTGCTCTTCATAGACCTTCTCCAGATGCAGCAGCGCATAGGAGTTCGACGGGTCGAGCCGGCGCACTTCCTTGAAGGCCTCGACCGCCCGGTCAACAAATCCGCCGCGCTTGAAGTCGAGGCCCAGACACAGCATCACGTAGGCGTGCTCGACGCGCGTCAGGTTCTGACGCTGGAGCAGCGACTGGTGCACCTGGATGGCGCGTGAGACCTGGCCGCGCTCGCGGTAGACGTTGCCGAGGATGAGGTGGATCTCGAGGGCGTCGGCGTCCACGCGGGCCGCTTGGCTCAACTCCTCGATGGCCAGATCAATCTGATTGGCCACAAGAAAGTTCAGGCCCAGCACGTAGTGGTGCGAGTCGCGCGCCTTGCGCCGATCAATCCACCGACCGTCGCGCAACTTGTAGCGCTCCCACGCCTTGCCGGTCGCGACGCCTGCCAGCAGCGCCAGCAGAACCGAGATGAACGGCAGGTACTCGGACAGCACGATCAGGCGCTGACGCTGGTTTCGCCGAGGCGGGCCAAGGTACCGCGCTTCTGAGCGTAGGCGGCGGCGACGAAGCTGGCAAACAGCGGATGGGGCCGCAGCGGGCGCGAGAGGAACTCCGGATGGAACTGCACGCCTAGGAACCAGGGGTGCGCCGGCAACTCGGCGATCTCCACGAACTTGCCATCGGGCGAACGACCGGAGATCACCATGCCGTGCTCACGCAGCACGGGCTCGTAGAGCGCATTGAATTCGTAGCGATGCCGATGCCGCTCCCAAATCGTGTCGAGGCCGTAGATTCGGTGTGCGAGGGAGCCCGGCGCGAGCGCGCACTCGTAACGACCAAGCCGCATCGTGCCACCGAGATCGTCGACGCCAAGCAAATCCCGCAGTTTGTAGATCACCTTGTGCGGCGCGGCCTCGTCGAACTCGGTCGACTCCGCACCTTCGAGCCCACAGACGTGCTTGGCGAACTCGACCGTGCCCCACTGGAACCCGTAGCAGATTCCGAAGTACGGGATCGCGTGGACGCGGGCGTATTCGGCTGCCCGCATCATGCCACGGGTGCCGCGGGTGCCGAAGCCGCCCGGCACGAGCACCCCGTGGGCGCCGTCGAGCAGGCGCGTGCCGCCGTCGTGCTCGAGCGCCTCGGCTTCGACCCACTGGATGTTGATGCGCAGGCGATGCGCGAATCCGCCGTGGTACAAGGCCTCGTTCAGGCTCTTGTAGGAGTCTTCGTAGCCCGTGTACTTGCCCACGACATGAATCGTGAGTTCGTCACTGGGGTGCTTGATGTTCTCGACCAGTTGTTCCCAGGCGCGCGCATCACCCGGCGTGACGGGCAGGCCCAGCCGCTGCAACACGACGCGGTCGATGCCCTCTTCGCGCAGTGCGAGTGGCACCTCGTAGATGGTCTCGACGTCGCGCGCCGTGATGACCGCTTCCTGGTCGACATCGCAGAAGAGCGCAATTTTCTGCTTGATGTCGCGGTCGAGGGCGCGGTCGGTACGGCAGAGCAGGATGTCGGGTTGGATGCCAATCGACCGCAGGTCGCGCACGCTGTGCTGAGTAGGTTTCGTTTTCAGCTCGCCGGCCGACCCGATCCAGGGCACCAGCGTCAGGTGGATATAGAGGGTGTGGTCTTTGCCCGCGTCCTGCCGGAACTGGCGAATGGCTTCGAGGAACGGGAGGCTCTCGATGTCGCCGACGGTACCGCCAATCTCTACGAGCACGACGTCGACGTCCTTGCCGACGGCGCGGATGCAGTCCTTGATCTCGTTGGTGATGTGCGGAATGACCTGCACCGTCCGGCCCAGATAATCGCCGCGCCGCTCCTTCTGGATCACCGACATGTAGATCTTGCCCGTGGTCCAGTTGCTGTTACGCGTGGTGATGGTGTCGGTGAATCGCTCGTAGTGACCCAGGTCGAGGTCGGTCTCGGCGCCGTCGTCGGTGACAAACACCTCGCCGTGCTGATACGGACTCATCGTACCGGGATCGACGTTGATGTAGGGGTCGAACTTCAGCAGCGCGACCTTGTGGCCGTGCCCTTCGAGCAAGGCGCCGATTGACGCGGCCGCCAGGCCCTTGCCCAGGGACGACACGACGCCGCCGGTGACGAAGATGTACTTAGTGACGCGTGCGGGAGCGCTCATGGGAGTTGCACCTTGCGCCGGGCGCGTTCGAGGTCGTCCGGGGTATCGACCGAGAGCGACACATAGGCGCTCTCGACCACACGAATGACGATGCCGTGCTCGAGCGCGCGAAGTTGCTCGAGCGACTCTGAGAGTTCAAGGGGCGAGGGAGAGAGCGCTGCCAGCGTGAGCAGCGTGGCGCGCCGGTAGGCGTAGACGCCGATGTGCGCGGCGGGCTGCGCCCCGGCGGTCGTTCGCGGGTACGGAATCGGGGCGCGCGAAAAATAGAGTGCGCGTCCGTGCAGGTCACGCACGACCTTGACGAGATGAGGCGATCGAACGTCTTCGCCTGACATCAGTGGACGGCACAGGGTGGTCATCTGTTCGGCCCGGTCGCGTCGCAGTGGTTCGATCAGCGCGTTGAGGGCGGCCGGATCGATGAAGGGCTCATCGCCCTGCACGTTGACCACGATGTCGCACGGCATCTGTGCCGTGAGCTCCGCCAGCCGGTCGGTGCCGGTGAGGTGGTCGTCACGTGTCAGGCAGGCGATGCCGCCGAACGCCTCGACCGCATCGACGATCCGCTGGTCGTCGGTCGCCACGATCACGACGTCGACCGCCGCGAGACTGGCACGGCGGTACACGTGCTCGACCATGGGGCGGCCGTGGATGGAAGCGAGAGGTTTGCCGGGAAGGCGGGACGAGTGATATCGGGCCGGAACGATGGCGACGACAGAAGCTTCCGTCAGTCCGGCCGGCAGTCTGCCTGGAACAGCGGGCACGGCGAATCATACCATAGTGCACACATCGGCAGATTTTGTCGAAACAGGCGCCCGGGACCGATACTATGACTGAGCGATGCTCACCATTTCCTTTCGTGCTCTCGGCGGCCTGCTGTCCGGTGCCGCGCTTGTGGGCTGGTTGGCCGGGTCCGTACTGAATCCTCCCGTGGCTGTGACGCAGACCGCGACACCGCACGTCGCGACCGTGCCGGTGGCACGGTCCACGCTGCCCCGTCTGGCGTGGCCGGCCGGCATGCCCGTCGTGGCGCGCCCCGCGCCCTCGCGCAATCCGTTCGCGTTCAGGGCCGATGCGCGCCCCATCAGCGAGTCCGCTCGAGTGCGCGCAGTCGAGCGCGAGCGTACTGCGGCTGAGGCGACGGCGGCGGAGGTCAGCGCGGGCGTTGCCGAGGCCGATTCACGGTGGCGACTATCCGGCATCGCCGCCAGCGAGAATGGCGATGTGGTGGCCGTGATCGCCGGCGGGGGAGACGTGCACTTGATGCGCGCGGGCGACGCCCTGCCCGGCGGCGACGGCGTGGTGGAGGTCGGCCTGGACCACGTCGTGATTCGGACGGCCGTCGGCACGGTGACGCTGCGCCTGCCGTAGTCGTGGCGGTCAGTCGTAGCGACTGCAGCGCACGGGCAATCACCCGAAGCGCCGTTCACTGCGATGCGCTCGACCGTGCCCCTGCCGCCGACCCGACAATCCTCCCATCGGCGTCGAAGCTGCCGACGAGCGCGCCTCGTAGACGCGAGCCGAACGGTATAATGCGGAACTTGTGCGGGTCTGCCAATTTGTGACCGATCGATGGGGCTACGAGGAATGGCTCGCGCACCATCGGTGGTGCAAACCGGTGTTTTGTTCGACTTCGCGCGGCTCGAATGCGTCTTCGCGGGGTCTTATCCACAGGGTTTTCCACAGAACGTGTGAACATCCGGACCGCGGACGGTAGGGGCCTGACCTAATCCCCGTAGCGCGTCGAATTTTGGAGCGTAGTGATGAATCGAAAAGTGACAGTCGTAGGTGGTGGCGGCGCGGTCGGCGCGACGGTGGCGCGCGCGGTCGCGCAGAAGGAGCTGGCGGATGTCGTGATCGTGGACGTCGCTGACCAGAAGGCGGCGGGGATTGCACTCGACATCTATCAGTCGTGCGCAATTGGCGGCTCGGCCGCCAGGGTCGTCGGCGTTGGCGCCACCGATGAAGGCTACGAGCACACCGCCAATTCGGATGTGGTCGTGATCACCTCGGGCGTGCCGCGCAAGCCCGGTATGAGCCGCGACGACCTGCTCGACATCAACTACAAGATCATGCAGGCGGTTACGGCCCAGGTGGTCAAGCACTCGCCCAACTGCGTCATCGTGCCGGTCGCCAATCCGCTCGACGCGATGTCGCAGGCCGTGTATCGCCTCAGTGGCTTTCCTCGCGAGCGCGTGATCGGCATGGCCGGCGTGCTCGATTCGGCGCGCATGCGCACGTTTGTGGCGATGGAGCTCAACGTCAAGGTCTCCGATGTGACCTGCTTCGTGCTCGGCGGCCACGGCGACACGATGGTGCCGCTGCCCCGGCTGTCGACGGTGGCTGGCGTGCCGCTTACGGAACTGGTGACGATGGGCCACCTCACGCAAGAGAGACTCGACGCGATTTGCACCCGCACGGCCAATGGCGGGGCGGAGCTTACCAAGCTGATTGGCACCAGCGCCTGGTATGCGCCGGGCGAATCGGCGGCCGCGATGGTCGAAGCGATTCTGAAGGACTCGAAAGCCATCATGCCCTGCTCGGTGTTCCTGCAGGGCGAATACGGCATCAACGATCTGTTCGTGGGCGTGCCGGTGAAGCTGGGCGCCGCCGGCGTCGAGCAGATCATCCAGATCAGTCTGACCGAGTCCGAGAAGGCTGCCCTGCACAAGTCCGCAGGCGCCGTAAAGGAACTCGTCGACATCATCAAAGTCTGAGGGTCTCCAGTGAAGATTCACGAGTATCAGGCCAAGGCGATCCTGGCGAAGTACGGTGTGCCGGTACCGAAAGGCGAAGTCGCCGTCACGCCGCAGGACGCCGTCGAGATCGCCAAGCGCCTCGGCAGTCCCGTGTCGGTCGTCAAGGCGCAGATTCACGCGGGTGGCCGGGGCAAGGGCGGCGGGGTGAAGGTGGCCAAGGGCCTCGACGCCGTCGAGACACACGCCAAAGCCATTCTCGGCATGCAGCTGGTCACGCACCAGACCGGTCCGTCCGGTCAGCGTGTGGGCCGGGTGCTGGTCGAGGAAGGGCTGGCCATCAAGCGTGAACTCTACGTGGGGCTGCTCGTGGATCGCGCCACGCAGAAGCCTGTCTTCATGGCGAGTGCCGACGGCGGCATGGACATCGAAGAGGTGGCGGCCAAGACGCCTGAGCGCATCCACAAAGCCTTCATCGAGCCGGGCATCGGTCTGGCGTCCTTCCAGGCGCAGCGACTGGCGTTTGCCATCGGGCTTCAGGGCGATGAGGTCAAGAAGGCCACCAAGATCATGCTGGCGCTCTATCAAGCCTTCGTCAGTTCGGACGCCTCACTGCTCGAGATCAATCCGCTCATCGTGACCGACGGCGGCGACCTGCTCGCGCTCGACGCGAAGATGACCATCGACGACAACGCGCTCTATCGTCACGCCGACTTTCGCGACCTGCGCGACCTGAACGAGGAAGACCCGCTCGAGGTCGAGGCGTCGAAGTTCGCGCTGAACTACATCCGTCTCGACGGCAACATCGGCTGCATGGTGAACGGCGCGGGCCTCGCGATGGCTACGATGGACATCATCAAGCTGTCAGGCGGCCTGCCGGCCAACTTCCTCGACGTCGGCGGCGGCGCCAATGCCGAGCAGATTCGCAACGCGTTCAAGATCCTGATGTCGGACACGAACGTGAAGGCCGTGCTCATCAACATCTTCGGCGGCATCCTGCGGTGCGACGTCCTGGCCGCCGGGGTGATTGCCGCAGTGAAGGAACTGGGCGTACCGGTGCCCATCGTGATTCGCATGAAGGGCACCAACGTGGACGAGGGTAAGCAGATGCTGGCCGAGAGCGGACTCAACTTCACCACGGCCGACACCATGGCCGACGCCGCCGCCAGCGTCGTGGCGCTCGCCGGAGGGGCCCGCTAGTGGCCGTCCTGCTCGACGCCAAGACGCGCCTCATCGTCCAGGGCCTTACCGGGCGCGAAGGCACCTTTCACGCGAAAGCGGCCGCGGCGTATCACACGAACGTGGTTGGCGGGGTGACGCCAGGCAAGGGTGGCACGACGCACGAGGGCTGGCCGGTGTTCAACACGGTGGCCGACGCGGTGCAGCGGACCGGCGCGAACGCGTCGGTGATCTTCGTGCCGCCGCCGTTTGCGGCCGACGCCATCATGGAAGCTGCCGACGCGGGCATTGGCCTGGTCGTATGCATCACCGAGGGCATTCCGGTCGTCGACATGCTCAAGGCCATGACGTTTCTGCACGCCCGACCGGGTACGCGCCTCATCGGCCCCAACTGTCCGGGCCTCATCTCGCCAGGCAAGGGCAAGGCGGGCATCATTCCGGCGAATATCTGCAAGGAAGGCCGCGTCGGCATCGTCTCGAAAAGCGGCACGCTCACCTACGAGGCGATCGCGCAGTTGACCCGGCTCGGGCTCGGGCAGTCGACCTGCATCGGCATCGGCGGCGACCCGCTGATCGGCACCACCCACGTCGACGCGCTCGAGCTGTTCCAGGGCGATCCCGAAACCGACGCCGTGATCATGATCGGCGAGATCGGCGGTTCGGCCGAGGAAGAGGCAGCGGCGTGGATCAAAGCGCATTTCACCAAGCCGATTGTGGCGTTCATTGCCGGCCAAACGGCCCCGCCCGGACGCCGCATGGGCCATGCCGGTGCCATCATCGCCGGCGGCCAGGGCACGGCTGCCGAGAAGATGGCTGCGCTCACGGCAGCCGGAGTCACGGTGGTCAAGAGCCCCGCTGATATGGGAGACTCCCTGGCGAAAGCGCTCGCGTGATGATCGCATTCAGCTTCTCTCACCACTCGTTTACGGGCTTTCTCGCCCACAGGGGCGCGGTGTAGGCCGAATCCGAGCCGAGTCGGACGCACACACCGCCGCTCCAGCCAGATGGCTCGGGCGGCGGTTTCTATTTTCGGGAGGTGGCAGCATGACCATGCGGGACCTGGCGGATCTACGGAAGGCGCTCGACGACCTGGATAAGGTGTTCCTGCACGCCTTGGGGGAGCGCACCCGGCTCACCCGCGAAATTGCCGGCGTCAAGGCTGACACCGACCATCCGGTGCGTGACCAGGCGCGCGAGGCGGCCCTCGTGGCACACCGCTCGGCGTACGGCGAACGTCTCGGTTTGGACCCGGCGCTGGTGCGCCGTATCTATCACGAGATCATCGAGGATTCGGTGCGTCGCCAGCGCGATTGGCTGCAGACGCCTGATGACCCGGGTGATGCGCCGTGGACGGTGGCGTATCAAGGCACTGAAGGGTCGTATGGACACGACGCCGCGCAACGGCATTTCGGTGTGGAGCGTCGGGCGATCACCTTCCGGGCGTACCGGTCGTTTCGCGACACGCTCGAGGCCGTGCAGCGCGGAGACGCCCACCGCGCCATCGTCCCCATCGAAAACAGCACGGCGGGCTCGGTGCACGAGGTCTACGATCTGCTCTTCAAGCTCAACCTCGCCATGGTCGGCGAGGAGATTCTGCCGGTCCGGCACTGTCTGCTCGGTGTGCCTGGCGCCACGGTTGAGGGCCTGACGCACGTCCACTCCCATCCCCAGGCGCTGGCGCAGTGCAGCGAATACCTCGCCGGACTCGAGGGGGTCGAAGCCGAGGCCGCCGGTAACACCGCGCTGGCGGCGGCGCGCGTGGCGGAGCGGGGCGATCTGGCGCACGGCGCAATCGCCAGCAACGATGCCGGTGACCGCCACGGGCTGGTCGTGCTGGCGCGCGAGATCGCCAACCAGGCCATCAACCTCACTCGGTTTGTCGTCGTCGCCGCCACCCCGGTAGACGCGAGTCCGCTCGTGGCCTGCAAGATCTCGGTCGTCTTCGGCACCCGGCACGAGCGGGGCGCGCTCGTCCGCTGCCTGAACGTGCTCGCCGAGGAAGGCCTGAGCCTGACGAAGCTGGAATCGCGGCCCATCCCCGGCACGGCGTGGGAGTACGTGTTCTACGTGGACATCGAGGGCCACCTCAGTGAGCCCCGAGTGCAGTCGGGACTCGCCGGCCTGGCCTCCGCCACGCAGTTCGTGCGCGTCCTCGGCTGCTATCCGCAGGCGGTGACCGGTGGCGAAGGAACGCGGGGGCCGTCCCAGGTATAATCGAACGGTTATGCAGCGTACATTTGCCATCATCAAACCAGATGCAGTCCGTGCCGGGTCGTTGGGGAGGATTCTCGCCCGCGTGGAAGCCGAGGGATTTGCCGTGCGGGCGGCCCGCATGATCCACATGTCGAAGGGCGAGGCCGAGGGCTTTTACCACGTGCACGCCGCGCGGCCGTTCTTCGCCGGCCTGACCGACTTCATGTCGTCGGGGCCGTGCCTCGTGCTCTGCCTCGAGGCACCCGATGCCATCAAGAAGTGGCGCGACCTGATGGGCGCGACCGACCCGGCCAAGGCCGAGGCGGGCACGCTCCGCAAGGAGTTCGGCGTGTCAATCGACAACAACGCCACGCACGGCTCGGATGCTCCGGAGACGGCCGCGTTCGAAGTGGGCTACTTCTTCCGCGGAATGGAACTCCGCTAGCTCTTCCTGTGGGCCCACTGCTGGTCGTCGTCGGACTCGTGGTGGCCGCGGTTGGCGGTCTTGTGTGGCTTGGGCTGCCGCTCGGGCGGCTGCCTGGAGACCTCACCGTCACGCGCGGTGGGTTCCAACTGTATGTGCCGATCACGACCTCTTTGCTCGTGAGCGGCGCCTTCATGCTGGTGAGCTGGCTGCTGCGCCGTTGAGGCCCGGCCGCCGGCCGCCTCACGCCTCTGGGCGCAAGTCCTGAGCGAGCGCAGCGAGTCGAAGGAGGGGGCATGGCCATCAAGAGCGATCGGTGGATTCGGCGCATGGCGCTCGAGCACGGCATGATCGAGCCGTTCGAGGATCGCCAGGTGCGCGCCGGCGTGGTGTCGTACGGACTCTCGTCGTACGGGTACGACACCCGCGTGGCCGACGAGTTCAAGGTGTTCACAAACGTCTACAACACCGTGGTCGACCCCAAGAACTTCGACCCGAAGTCGTTTGTCGACATCAAGGCGAGCGAGTGTATCGTGCCGCCCAACTCGTTCGCGCTCGCGCGCACGATCGAGTACTTCCGTATACCTCGCGATGTGCTGACCGTGTGTCTCGGGAAGTCCACCTACGCCCGATGCGGCATCATCGTCAACGTGACCCCGTTTGAGCCTGAGTGGGAAGGCCACGTCACGATTGAGATTTCGAATACGACGCCGCTGCCCGCCAAGATCTACTCGAACGAGGGCATCGCGCAGGTGCTGTTCTTCCAGAGCGACGAACCGTGTGAAGTGTCCTACAAGGACAAGGCCGGGAAGTACCAGCATCAGCGCGGCGTGACGCTTCCGAAAATCTAGCGGCTAGGTCGAAGCGGATGGGAAGACGCGCAGCGGCAAGAACAGGGTTGGCATGTTGAGACGATACAAGGGGACGCTGCCGACGGTCGACGGGACGGCATATGTCGACGAGTCGGCGCAGGTGATCGGCGACGTGCACATCGGTGCCGAGTCGTCGGTGTGGATGAACGTCGTGATGCGCGGTGACGTGCACCGCATCCGCATCGGCCGCCGTTCGAACATCCAGGACCTCACGATGGTCCACGTCATGCGTGAGTCGCATCCCACGACGATCGGCGACGAAGTCACGGTCGGGCACTCGGCCGTGCTGCACGGATGCACGATCGAAGACCGCGTGCTCGTCGGCATGGGCGCCATGCTGTTGAACGGCGCGCACATCGGCGCCGACTCGATCGTCGCCGCCGGCAGCCTGGTCACCGAGGGCACGCGCATCCCGCCACGATCGCTTGTGATGGGCCGGCCCGCGAAGGTGAAGCGCGAACTCAGCACGGAAGAGATCGCCGAGATTCGCTGGTACGCCGACAACTACGTGGCCTACCGGCTCGACTACATGGCCGAGGCGACCACCGCCAGCCCCGCGGAGCGCAGTTGATGCCCGCGTCGACCAAGCCGGCGCGCGGCATGCGCGACTTCCTGCCCGCCGACGTCCGCCGGCGCACGTACGCAATCGACGTCATCGCCGACGTGTACCAGAGCTACGGCTTCGAGCCCCTCGAGACGCCGGCCGTCGAGAACATCGAGACGCTGACTGGAAAGTATGGCGAAGAAGGCGACCGGCTCATCTTCAAGATCCTCAAGCGGGGCGAGGACGGCAAAACGGGGGCGGCCGACCTCGCCCTGCGGTACGACCTGACGGTACCGCTCGCACGCGTAGTGGCCGAGCACCGGGGCCTGCTGCCGAAGTTCTTCAAGCGCTACCAGGTGCAACCGGTGTGGCGAGCCGATCGTCCCCAGAAGGGCCGCTTCCGCGAGTTCTACCAGTGCGACGTCGACGCCACCGGCTCGGTGGCCATGACCGTCGAGGCCGAGCTCCTCGCGGCCGGCGCCGACGTGCTTGGGCAGCTGGGGTTCTCCGACTTCACCATCCGTTTGAACCACCGCCAGCTGCTCACCGGGGTGCTCGACACGGCGGGCGTCCCCGCGGCACTGCACGGCACCGCGCTCGTCGCGCTCGACAAGGCCGACAAGATCGGCCGCGACGGCGTGGTGACCGAGATGGAGTCGCGCGGGATCGCCGGCGGCGCGGCGCGCAGTCTGATGACACTGCTCTTTGACGACGCGGTAACTGCCCAAGGCAATCCGGCCCGGCTGGACGTGCTCGGCGGCTATGTCGCCGGCCATGACGCCGGCGCACGAGCCGTGGCGCAGCTGCGCGAGATTCTGCAGCTGGCCGAGGGCACGTCGGCGGCCGCGCACCTGGCCATTGATGCCACACTGGCGCGCGGACTCGGCTACTACACCGGGGCCATTTTCGAGATTGCCGTACCCGACCTGGCAGGGAGCCTGGGCGGCGGAGGCCGGTACGACGACCTCGTCGGGATGTTCCTTGGCCAGCGCGTGCCGGCGTGTGGTCTCTCGCTCGGCCTGGAGAGGATCCTCGTCGTGATGGCCGAGCGCGCGATGTTTCCCGTACACGTCGAACGCGCGCCGGCGGCCGTGCTGGTCGCCAATTTCGACGCCGACGCGATAGCTGATGCCGTGGCGCTCGCTGCCGAACTGCGGCGCGGGCACGAAGGCACCAGGCTCGCGGTCGAACTGTATCCCGACGTGGACAAGCTCGGGAAGCAGTTCAAGTACGCCGCCGAGCGCGGCATTCCGTTTGTGGCCGTGTCCGGCACGCAGGAGCGGGAGGCTGGACAGATCACGGTCAAGGCGCTCGCGAGCAGCACCCAATCGTCGGTGGCGCGCGACGCCGCGGCGGCATTCATCGTCACCAGCATGAGGACGTCACGTGGCTGAGCAACTCGGTAATCTCGCGCGCACGCATACCTGCGGCGCCCTGCGCGCGTCGGATGTCGGCGCCTCGGTCGTGCTCCTGGGTTGGGTGCAGAAGATCCGCGACCTCGGGTCGATCATCTTCCTCGATATCCGCGACCGGCACGGCATCACTCAGGTGATCGTCCAGGACGACGCGGCGCTGCTCGAGCGGGCCAAACCGTTACGAGGGGAGTTCGTCGTGGCCATCGAAGGCGTGGTGACACGGCGCGCGCCGGATACGGAGAATCCCAAGCTGCCCACCGGCGAGATCGAGGTGCGTGCGCAGGGCGTGCGCGTCCTCAACGAAGCGAAGACACCGCCGTTTCTCATCGGCGAGGACCAGAACGTGTCGGAGGAAACGCGGCTGCGGTATCGCTACCTCGACCTGCGCCGTCCGCCGTTGCAGCGCGCCATCGCGCTGCGTCACCGGGTCACGATGGCCCTGCGGAAGTACTTCGATGCCGAAGGATTCTACGAGATCGAGACACCGATTCTCACGAAGTCCACGCCCGAGGGCGCCCGCGACTTCCTGGTGCCGAGCCGGGTGCATCCTGGCGAATTCTACGCGTTGCCGCAGTCGCCGCAGATCTTCAAGCAGATCCTGATGATTGCCGGCTTCGACAAGTACGTGCAGATTGCCCGGTGCTTCCGTGACGAGGCGTTGCGTGCCGACCGGCAGCTCGAGTTCACGCAAGTCGACCTCGAAATGGCCTTTGCCCGCCCGGAGATGGTCTACGCGGTCGTCGAAGGCGCGCTGGCGGCCGCGTTCCGCGAGATCGGTGTGGAGATCGTCTGTCCATTCCGCCGCATGCCCTACAGCGAGGCGATTGCGGTCTACGGGTCCGATAAGCCCGACCTGCGGTTCGACCTCCGGATCCAGGACGTGGGCCACCTCTTTGCCGAGTCGACGTTCGGCATCTTTCGCGAGGCGGTGTCAGTTGGGGGCACGGTGCGCGGCTTCGTGGTTCCCGGCGCGGCCACGGCATCGCGGCGCGAGCTCGACGAGATCGTCGACATGGCCAAGCAGGCCGGCGCGGCCGGCCTGGTCTGGGCGCGTCGCACGGCGGAGGGGGTGCAGTCGTCAGCCAAGGCGATTGGCGACGACGCGGTCCGCGCGACGCTCGACCAGATGGCGGCGGGCCCGGCCGACCTTGTCGTGCTGGCCTGCGGCGCGCCCGACGTCACGTCGAAGATGCTCGGCCAGCTGCGGCTGGCCGTCGCGAAGAAACGCAACCTCATCCCGGACGGCCGTTGGGAGCTGTTGTGGATCACCGATTTCCCGCTCTTCGACTGGAACGCCGATGAGCGGCGCTGGGATTCGGTCAACCATCCCTTCACGGCACCGCGTGAAGAAGACTTGCTCATGCTCGAATCGGATCCAGGCAAGGTGCTCGCCAAGGCCTACGACGTGATCCTGAACGGCTGGGAGCTCGGCGGCGGCAGCATCCGCATCCACGACCGCGAGACGCAAGCCACAGTGTTCCGTCTGCTGGGCTTGAGCGAGGAGCAGGCGCGCACGCGCTTCGGCTTCTTCCTCGAGGCGCTGGAGTATGGCACCCCGCCCCACGGCGGACTCGCCCTCGGGCTCGACCGCGTCGTGGCGTTACTGGCGGGCGAGACCTCGATTCGCGAGGTGATTCCGTTTCCCAAGACGACGCAGGCCGTGGACCTGATGTGCGACGCCCCGTCGACGGTGGATGCGGCCCAGTTGCGCGAATTGCGCATTCGCACCGAGGCTTGACCGGCCTCACGGGGCGCTGCTACGATCGAGTGTCCAAACTTAAGTCACTGATACTGAAGGAGATATCAGCATCGGCACAACATCGACTCGCCGTATCGTCGTGCCACAAACCAGCGTGGGCGCACTGTTTGGTTCGTACGACGAGAACCTGCGCCACGTCGAAGCCCTGCTCAACGTGAAGATCCGTACGCAAGGCCACGAACTCGTGGTCGACGGCAATCCTCGCGATACCGCACGCGTCGAGCGCTGGGTCGGTCAGGTGAGTGGCCTGCTCGGCGACGGCCACTCGTTGTCAGACAACGACATCCGCACGGCCGCCAAGCTCGTGACCGACCACGACAGCATCGATCTGCACGAGCACTTCCTGAAAAGCGGACAACTGCGTCAGGCCGGCAAGCGCCGGATCATGCCCAAATCGGCGAACCAGCGGCTCTACCTCGAGGCCATCGACCAGCACGACATCGTCTTCGGGGTCGGCCCAGCCGGCACGGGCAAGACCTACCTGGCGATGGCGCAGGCCGTGAGCGCGCTGCTCTCAAAGCAAGTCGCGCGCATCATCCTGGCGCGGCCGGCCGTGGAGGCGGGGGAGAAGCTCGGCTTCCTTCCTGGCGATCTACAGGAAAAGGTCAATCCCTATCTGCGGCCCTTGTACGATGCGCTCTACGACATGCTCGACGTGGAGCGGGCCGAGCGGCTGCTCGAACGCGGGGCGATCGAAGTCGCGCCCATCGCCTTCATGCGCGGCCGGACCTTGAACGACGCGTTTGTAGTGCTCGACGAGGCCCAGAACACGACCGTTGAACAGATGAAGATGTTCTTGACGCGGCTGGGATTCGGCTCCAAGGCCGTCATCACCGGGGACATCACCCAGATCGATCTGCCGCCGGGCCGCACCTCGGGATTGGTTGATGCCATTCGCGTGGTGTCGGGCATCGACGGCATCGCGTTTGTGCGCTTTGACGACAGCGACGTCGTGCGGCACAAGCTCGTGCAGGCCATCGTCAAGGCCTACGAGTCGCAGGGCGTCGCGCGCGGCGCCGCCCGGTGAGCCAGGCCATGGCGACCAAGCCGCGCACGCTGGCGCGACTCCACGTCACCCTCGTGGCACGGCCTGCCGCACGAGGCGCCGCCCGTGGACTCTGCTCGTGGCTGGCGCGCGTCGCCCCCAGGCGGGCGCGCGGCGCCGTGACGATTGCCCTCGTGAGCGACGCTCGCATGCGGGCGTTGAACCGCACCTTTCGCGGCGTCGACCGTGCCACCGACGTCCTCTCCTTCCCGGTGCTCGACGCGAATCCTGGTGAACCCGCTGGCGCCCTTGGCGACATCGCGATTGCCGCAGGCGTGGCCGCCGGACAAGCACGTGCCGCCGGGCATGCGCTCGGAACCGAGCTGCGGGTCCTGGCGCTCCACGGACTGCTGCATCTGCTCGGCTTCGATCACGAGACTGACGACGGGCGCATGGCTCGCACCGAGGCCACGCTGCGGCGGGCCGGCAGGCTCACCGAAGGACTGATCGAACGGGCGCGGCCGGTCCGCACCGCCGCCCCGCGTGCCAGGAAGACGACCTTAGAACTCACGGCGGGGAGGCACCGCCGATGACGCCCCTGGCGCTGTTTCTGCTGGCCTGTGCCGCCGTGCTCGTCGGCACGGTCGCGGCCGCGTTCAGCGCGATGATGCGGCTGTCGCTTCGGCTCAGTGCCGAACGCAGCGACCGTGACGACCTGCTCGGCAGTTATCTCGACGACCCGATGCGGCTCTTCATCCCCACGCGCCTCGTCCTGGCCATCATCTACGTCGTCGCTGGGGCCCTGCTGGCCCGGGTGATCGGGATGCAGGCCGGGCATGGGCTGCCCACGCTCATCGGCGCGATGGCCGTCTTCGCGCTGGTATCGGAGCATCTGGTGCCGCTGGTGATCATCCGCCGCGATCCCGAGGCCGTGCTGAGTGCCACGCTGCCGGCCTTTCACGCCGTCGAACGGCTTCTGCGCCCGCTCACCCTGGCCCTGTTGCGGGTTGGACGCGGCCGATCGTCGTCCGGGCCTTCGGGCGAGTCAACGGGCGCGTCCGCTGATGGGAACGAGACACCCGAGTCGCCCCGTGAGTCCGACGGCGGCCTCGAGTCCGGCCCCGAACAAGCCCGAGCACTGCTTCGCTCCATTGTGGATTTCCGCGACACGCTGGTACGCGAGGTGATGACGCCCCGGCCCGACATCATTGCGATCGAGGTGACGCAGACACTCGAGGATCTTCGTCAGTTGTTCCGCGACCAGCAGTACTCGCGCGTCCCGGTCTATGACGGCACGCTCGACAACATCCTGGGGTTTGCGTTCGTGAAGGACATGGTGCGGCACATCGACGGGGTGGGCGTCAC
This sequence comes from Acidobacteriota bacterium, assembly GCA_031376505.1. Lineage (GTDB taxonomy): Bacteria > Acidobacteriota > Vicinamibacteria > Vicinamibacterales > UBA2999 > CADEFD01. The sequence goes on along the minus strand of JANMDX010000018.1, from coordinate 9,049 downwards.
GATCCGCGACGTGGTGCGACCGGCACACTTCGTACCAGAGACCAAGAAGGTGCCGGCCTTGCTACACGAGTTCCAGCGCGAGCGCGTGCAGAGCGCCATCGTCGTCGATGAATACGGCGGCACGGCGGGCCTGGTCACGCTCGAGGACCTGCTCGAAGAGATCGTCGGCGAAATCCGCGACGAGTACGACGTAGAGGTCGAGTCGGTGACTGACGAAGGTCACGGCGTGTTCGTGGTGAGTGGCAAGGCTGACGTGTCGGTGCTCGACGACCATTTCGGCCTCGAGATTGAGCGCGAGGGCTTCGACTCAGTTGGGGGGTTCCTGCTTGCATCCCTCGGACGGGTGCCAGTGAAGGGCGAGCGGTTCGCCGTGGGCGACCTGGCCGTCGAAGTGCTCGACGCCGAGCGCCGGCGCGTGACGCGGGTGCGGATGCATCGGCGGTTGGCGACGGCCGAGTCTGAAGGCGAGGGAGCATGAAAGCCGGCTTCGTCGGTCTGGTCGGGCGGCCGAACGCGGGGAAGTCCACCCTGCTCAATCGACTGGTCGGCACCAAGCTGGCCATCGTCTCGGACAAGCCGCAGACCACGCGCAATCGGATCGTCGGCGTGCGTACTCTGCCCGGTGGCCAGATCATCTACGTGGATACCCCTGGAATCCATCGCCCGTTGCACCGCCTGAACGTGCGGATGGTGGACATCTCGCGAGCCACGCTGCGCGAGGTCGACGTGGTGGCGCTGGTGATTGACGCGTCCACCGAACAGGGGGCCGGCGACCGCTTCGTGTGGGACCTCGTGGCCGGCACGAAGGCGCCGGTCGTGGTCGTGCTCAACAAGATCGATCTCGTGGCCAAGCCAGACCTGCTGCCGCGGATCGCGGCGGTGTCGGCAAAGGGCACCGCGGCAGACATCGTCCCAATTTCCGCCGAGACGGGCGAGAACGTCGAGCGGCTGGAGGAGGTGCTGCTGTCGCACCTGGCCGAGGGGCACGCGCTCTATCCCGACGACTATCTGACGGACCAGCCGGAGCGCTTCTTCGTAGCGGAACTCGTGCGCGAGCAGGTGCTGCGGCACACCCACGCCGAGCTGCCATTCAGCAGCGCCGTGGTCGTGGACGCGTTCGGGGAGCCGGCCACGCCAGGCGGCATGCTCAAGCTGCACTGCTCGATTCTCGTCGAGCGCTCGTCGCAGAAGCCGATAGTACTCGGCAAGGGTGGCTCGATGATCAAGGCCATCGGCACGGCGGCCCGGCTCGAACTGGAACGGTTCTTCGACGCGAAGGTCTACCTCGACCTGCACGTCAAGGTGAAAGAGGACTGGCGGGAAGATCCCCGCACGCTCACCGACATCGGCCTGCCCGACGACGGCTCGCGTCAGAAGCGGCGCGATCGCTGATCGGCCGGCGCCGACGGGCGCTCAAGCGATTGCGGGCCGGAAAATCGCTGTGCTACGCTTGCGAAGCTTCGCAGCATGTCTTCTCGCTCCGCTTCGCAAGAGCAGTGTTTCCTGGCCCCACAGATGGGGCGCGGCGGTTGTGGACATCTGAGGCGAGACGGTCATGGCGCAACAGCGAAGAATTGACGTCGTCCTCGATTCCGTCAGGCGGCTGCTCCGCATTGGCGCCACCGCGAACCTGCTGAATCTGCTGCAGAAGCAGCATCCCGCCGATCTCGGCCAGATCTTCGGCGAGCTCCACGACAGCGAGCGCCAGGCGGCCTTTGCCGTGCTCGTCGAGCGCCAGCCCAAGCTCGCGATGGAGAGCGCCAGCGAGCTCGGGCCCGAGCGGGGCGCGCTCCTGCTGGCAGGCAAGTCGGCCGAAGACATCGCCAGGCTGGTGCAGGAGATTGCGTCGGACGACGCGGCCGCGCTCATCGACTCCCTGCCCGATGATCTGTCGCGCGAAGTCCTCGAGTTGATGCGCCGCCGGGAGTCGGGACAGGTCGAAAGCCTGCTTGACTTCGCCGAGCAGACCGCCGGCCGCATCATGAACCCGAACGTCTTCGCGCTCAGCGAAGACCTCACGGTGGCCGAGGCCGTGTCGGCGTTGCAGAGCGCCATCAACGTCGAGATGGTGTTCTATCTCTATGTGGTCGACGCCCGGCGGCACCTCGTCGGCGTGACGTCGCTGCGCCGGCTGTTGCTCGTGTCGCCGGAAACGCCACTCAAGCGCATCATGACGCCGGACGTCTTCAGCGTCCGTGTCGACACCGACCAGGAAGAGGCGGCCCGGCTCGTCGCGTCGTACAACCTGCTGGCCATTCCGGTCGTTGACGAAGAGAACAAGCTCGCCGGGGTGATCACCGTCGATGACGTCATCGACGTGCTCAAGGACGAGGCCACCGAAGATCTCTATCGGCTCGCCGGCGTGTCGGGCGATGAGCGGATCGAGACCCCTGCATTCGAAGCCCTGAAGAAGCGACTGCCATGGCTCGGCATCAACCTGGTCACCGCCTTCCTCGCAGCCTCGGTGGTTGCGGCCTTCGAGCACACCATCAGTCAGGCCACCGCGCTGGCGGTCTTCATGCCGATCGTGGCGGGCATGGGCGGCAATGCCGCCACTCAGACCCTGACGGTCATTGTCCGCGGGCTGGCGCTTGGCGAGTTGTCCTGGGCCAACGCCCGAAAGGCGCTGTTCAAAGAGGCCGCCATCGGTCTCGGCAACGGCGTGGTCCTCGGCGTCGTGGCGGCCCTGGTCGCCTGGGGCACCAAGGGCAATCCCGTGCTGGGGCTGCTGCTCGGCATGGCCATGGTCTGTAACATGTTCGTCGCCTCGACCGCTGGCACGCTCGTGCCCCTGGGCCTCAAGGCCCTGAAGGTCGATCCGGCGCTCGCGTCCTCGGTCTTCATCACGACCTTCACTGATGTCGTCGGGTTCGCGTCGTTTCTAGGCTTGGCGACGATTTTTCTGCGCTTCCTCGGGCCCGGCTAGATAGCGGAAGCGGATAGAATGAGCTGCGAGGACGGCGTCGGTGCCTCTGTATTCCGCTGACGCGCTCGTGCTGCGCACCTACAAGCTGGGCGAGGCCGACCGCATTGTGGTGTTCCTGACGAAGGACCGCGGCAAGAAGCGCGGTGTGGCGCAGTCGGCTCGGCGGACCAAGTCTCGGTTCACCGGCGCGCTCGAGCCGCTCACCGAGGTGCGGGTGGCCTATTTTGAGAAAGAGCAGCGCGAGCTGGTGAACTTGAACTACGCGGAACCCGTCCGGTCTCCTTTGGCCGCGCCCAACCCTGAGGCGCTGGGCTACAGCGCGTACTTCGCCGAGTTGCTCGATGCCAGTGCTGAAGAGGCCGACCCGGACGAACGGCTGTACCGTCTCGGAGTGGCCACTCTCGAGGCCATTACCATCGGCGGGCCCGTGGAGCCGCTGGCGCGTTACTTCGAGACGTGGGTGCTGCGCCTGCAGGGCGTGTATCCGCCCGACGTGGCCTGCGGCCACTGTGGGGCGGAATTCGCGGAGCACGACGGCGCCTATCTGGCGGCCGACGGCCACGGCTTCGTCTGCTGCTCTTGCCACGGCGCGCAGGGCACCCGCGACCGGTTCCTGTCGTGGCGGGCACTGGGCTTCGTCCGTGCCGCCCGTCGCGTGAAGCCGTGCGACGCGTCTTCGCTCAGCCCGTCGCCCGCCGTGCTTCATGAGCTCGACGTGGTGCATCGCTCGCTCATCGGGTCGCACTTCGACCGGGAGCTCAAATCCCTCCGCGTGGTCCAGGCTCTGGGCCGCCAGACGCCATAGGCAGTACCGGTGACTTTTCAGGACCTCATCCTCAAACTCTCGACCTTCTGGGCATCGCGCGGGTGTCTGCTGCAGCAGCCCCTGGATCTCGAAGTGGGCGCCGGGACGTCGCATCCAGAGACGCTGTTCCGCGTGCTCGGCCCCGACCCCTGGCAGGTGGCCTACGTGCAGCCCTCACGGCGGCCCGACGACGGGCGCTTTGGTCAGAACCCGAACCGCCTCTTCAAGCACCACCAGTTCCAGGTGATTCTCAAGCCGACGCCCGATGAGATTCAGCAGATCTACCTGGATAGTCTCGAGGCGTGCGGCATCAATCCGCGGCAACACGACGTGCGGTTCGAGGAAGACAACTGGGAGTCGCCGGCGCTCGGCGCGTGGGGCATCGGCTGGCAGGTCATGCTCGACGGCCTCGAGATCACCCAGTTCACCTATTTTCAGCAGGTCGGCGGCGTGAACCTCTCGCCGGTGTCGGCCGAGATCACCTATGGGCTCGAGCGCATCGCGATGTTCCTGCAGAAGGTCGACAACGTGTTCGATCTCGAATGGGCACCAGGCGTGACGTACGGGCAGGTGCGGCTGCGCGAGGAAGTGGAGCAGTCGAAATACGCCTTCAACCAGGACACCGGGATCTCGGCCGCCGACTTCGCCGCGTTCCATCGCGGGCAGTTCGACGCCAACTATGCCTTCGCGGTCCGGCTCGCTGATGCGAAGCTGCTGCTGCCGGCACTCGAGTACGGGCTCAAGTGCTCTCATCTCTTCAACCTGCTCGATTCAAGCGGCAGTATCGGCGTGAGCGAGCGCACGGCGTACATCCTGCGCGTCCGGCAGCTGGCCGTCCGCTTATGTCGCGATTACGCCGCCGGGGCCGAGGCCGATGCGACGGCCCGGGCCACAGGTGCGGGCGGGTGACCGCCGCGCCCGCGGGTAACTGCCATGGATAGAGAACTGCTCATCGAAATCGGCACGGAGGAACTGCCGGCCAGCTGGCTGCCGGGCCTCACCGCGCAATTCGGCGCGCGCATCGAGACCCGGCTGGCCGAGGAGCGCATGCCGGTCGAAGCGCCGGTCGAGACCTTCAGTACGCCGCGGCGTCTGGTCGTGCGTGCCGAGCGGGTGCCAGAGCGTCAGACGGACTTCGAGGAGCTGGTGATGGGCCCGCCGGTGTCGGCGGCGTTCCAGCCAGACGGCGAGATGACCGGTGCCGGTCTTGGCTTCGCGCGCAAGCAGGGCGTGGCGCCGTCGGCGCTGCAGCGGGTCGAGACGCCCAAAGGCGCCTACCTGGCATTCCGCCGGCAGTGGCGCGGCAAAGCCGCCATCGACGTGCTGCCTGGCGTATTGGCGGCAGCGCTGCGCGACCTGCAGTATCCGAAGAACCTGCGCTGGGACGCGCTGCTCGACGACGGCAAGGGCGAGCTGCTGAGCGGCCGGCCAATCCGCTGGGTCCTGTTTCTGTACGGTGGCCGCGTGGTCCCGTTCGACATCCTGCGGGCGGTCGCGGCCGCCGGTCCGCTCGTACAGGAGGTGCGGTCTGGCGCCGTCACATTCGGGCATCGCTTTCTTACGACGAGCGGCCGCGCCGGCCGCGCCATCAAGGTCAAGAGCTTCGACGACTATCGCAAGCGGCTCAGCGAAAACTTCGTCGTGATCGAGCGCGGTGAACGGCACGACCGGATCGGGCGTGAGCTCGACGCTGAAGCCAGACGCCGTGGCGGTCGCGTGAGCATCTCGCCGGCCGGCCAGCACGCGCTCGACGAGGTGCCCGACCTGGTGGAGTATCCGGCAGTCGTCTCGGGCACGTTTCCGGACGAGTTTCTGCGCTTGCCGTCGGAAGTGCTCACGACCACGATGATTCACCATCAGCATTTCTTTCCGCTGGTGTCGGCGCAGGATGTGCTGCTGCCGGTCTTCCTGGCCGTGCTCAACATGGAGCCCGAGAAGCCGGAGATGGTGGCGCGCAACCTCGAGCGGGTGCTCACGGCGCGCCTGCGCGACGCGCGGTTCTTCTGGGATGCCGACCGGTTGCAGTCTCTCGAGCAGCACCGCGAGCGCCTGGCCACCGTGACCTTCCATCAGGGTCTCGGCAGCTTCCGCGATAAAGCCGATCGGCTGGAACCGTTGGCGCGATGGATCGCCGCTGACGTGTTCGAACGCCCTGATGCCGCGGATACCGCGGCCGCGGCCGCGCGGCTCTGCAAGGCGGACCTTGGCACCAACATGGTGCGAGAGTTGACCGAACTGCAAGGCACCATGGGCGGCATCTACGCGCGCGAAGAAGGCCAGCCGGAGGCCGTCTGGAAGGCGATCTACCATCACTACCTGCCGTCCGCCGTCGATGAAGGCGCGGCCCCGACACGGTCCGAACTCGGCGCGGCGGCCGTGACGTGGGCGGCCGTGTCGCTGGCCGACAAGATCGATACCGTGACCGGGCTGTTCGTCGCAGGCGAGCGCCCTACGGGCTCGCGCGATCCGCATGGGCTCCGGCGCGCGGCCCAGGGCGTGATCCGCATCCTGGCGGACCTGCCGGAATTGACCGGGGTCAACGCCGTGGTCACGCTCGGCCAGCTCGTGGCGAGGGCCCTTAAGGCGTTGCCAGACGCTGCGGATCCTGCCGAATGCCGGCTGGCGCTCTGGGTCTTCATGGGCGACCGCGTGCGCAGCGTATTCGAACAGCGCGGCGCCGACGTGCGCAATGTGCGCGCCGTCACCACGTTCGATCCGTCCACGCTTGCGCCCTTGACGATTCGGCGCAAGCTTAGAGTGCTGCCTGATTTGACCGACTCGGCCGATTTCAAGCAACTGGCCCAGGTGTTCAAGCGCGTCAAGAACATCGCAAAGAACCTCGACGAAGAGGTCTACACCGCGGCCGAGACGCTCGGCGAGCCGATGACCGCCCTTACCGAGCCTGCGGAGGTGGCCCTGCTCGAGGAGCTGACGCACCGCCGGCCGATCGTAGAGCGCGCCGTGGCCGCGGGCGACTATCGCAAAGCGTTCAGTGAAGGGGCCGCCCTGGGCCCGGCCGTCACGACGTTCTTTGCCGACGTGATGGTGATGGCTGACGACCCGGTCGTGCAGAAGGCGCGGCTCCGGTTGATGCGGCACATCCAATCCCTCATCCTTCAACTCGCGGACGTCTCAGAGATGGTTCCGCAATCCGACACGTAGGAGTCCCGAACGTCATGGCGAAGCGCACAGTTGCACCGGTGAAGAAGTCGTCCGCGAGAGCCAAGGCCAAGAAGGCCGCCCCCAAGGCCAAGGCCAGAGCCACCGTGAGGTCACTGGTCAAGGCTGTCGTCCGGGCTGCGACCAAGGTCGTCAAGAAGGCCAAGCGCCGGGCGGCGCCGGCCAAGACGAAGGCCACGAAGTACGTCTACTACTTCGGCGACGGCAAGGCCGACGGCGACCGCACCATGAAGGACACGCTCGGCGGCAAGGGCTCGGGCCTCGCCGAGATGACCAACGCCGGTCTGCCCGTGCCGCCCGGCTTCACGATCTCGACCGGGGTCTGCAACCTCTACTACGCCAATGGCGGCAAGCTTACGCCGGCAATCGAAGACGAGATCGTGACCCAACTGCGACGGCTCGAGAGAGGCGCGAAGGCCACGCTCGGGTCGGCGACCAATCCGCTGCTGGTGTCGGTGCGCTCCGGCGCGAAGTTCTCGATGCCCGGCATGATGGATACGATTCTCAACCTCGGACTCAACGACCAGGCGGTCGAGGGTCTGAAGGCGCGCACCAGCAACGGCCGGTTCGCCTACGACAGCTACCGCCGCTTCATTCAGATGTTCGGCTCGGTCGTGCTCGAGATTCCAAAGGCGGTCTTCGAACATGAGTTCGAGACCGTCAAGACGGCAACTGGCGCCGCCGTGGATACCGACCTCGATGAGGCCGCGCTGCGCGACGTCGTCGCGCGCTTCAAGGGCGTGGTCAAGGACAGAACGAGGAAGCCGTTTCCGCAGGATCCGCATGCGCAGCTGAGCATGGCGCGCAACGCGGTGTTCCGCTCATGGCACAACCCGCGCGCCAGGGAATATCGACGCATTTACGACATTTCCGATGCGATCGGCACGGCGGTCAACGTGCAGATGATGGTGTTCGGCAACAGCGGCGACCGCTCGGCCACGGGCGTGGGCTTCACGCGCAATCCGGCCACCGGCGCCAAGGAGTTCTACGGCGAGTTCCTGGTCAACGCCCAGGGTGAAGACGTGGTGGCGGGCATCCGCACGCCTCGGCAGATCCGCGAGCTCGAAGAGGTGATGCCCAAGGCCTACGCACAGCTCAGGCAGATCACGACCCGCCTCGAGAAGCACTACAAGGACATCCAGGACTTCGAGTTCACGATTCAAGACGACCGCCTGTTCATGCTGCAGACGCGCAGCGGCAAGCGCACGGGCTACGCCGCCGTGGTGATTGCCACGGATCTGATGAAGGAGAAGCTGGTCACGCCCAAGGAAGCGTTACTGCTCGTCGATCCGGAAGCGCTGTCGCAGTTGCTCGCGCCTGGTTTCGACCCGAAGCAGTGGAAGAGCATCGCCGTCGCCACCAAGGGCCTGCCGGCGTCGCCCGGCGCGGCCTGCGGTCAGGTGGTGTTCACGTCCGATCAGGCGGTGGCATGGACCAACCAGGGCAAGCCGGTCATCCTGGTGCGACGCGAAACCGTGCCCGACGATATTCACGGCATGTGGGTCGCGCAAGGAATTCTGACTGCCACGGGCGGGATGACGTCTCACGCGGCGGTGGTCGGCCGCCAGATGGGCAAGCCGTCCATCGTGGGCGCCGGCGACCTGGCCATCGACGAACACGGCAAGACCTTCACGGTGAAGGGGCAGACGGTAAAGGAAGGCGACTGGGTCGCCTTCGATGGCCTGACCGGCGAGGTGAAACTGGCCAGGGTGGCGGCCGCTCCGAGCGAAATCCTGCAGGTCATCGACGGCACGATTCCGGCCGGCGAGTCCGACATCTACCGCCGCTTCAACACGCTCCTGGATCAGGCGGACAAGGTCCGCCGTCTAGGTGTACGCGCCAACGCCGATCAGCCCGACCAGGCCGAGATTGCCTACAAGTTCGGCGCGCGCGGCATCGGCCTGTGCCGGACCGAACACATGTTCTTCGGCGAGGGGCGCATCCCGATCGTGCAGCGCATGATCCTGGCCGACAACGAAGCCGACCGGCGCGCGGCGCTGGCCGAGCTGCTGCCGATGCAGCGCGCCGACTTCTACGGCGTGTTCAAGGCGATGAAGGGCACGCCGGTCACCATCCGGACGATCGATCCACCGTTGCACGAGTTCCTCCCCAAGCGCGAAGAGCTCATGGTCGAGATC
>JANMDX010000431.1:0-1906 GCA_031376505.1 Acidobacteriota bacterium | reverse complement strand
TCGAGCAGCCCCAGCGTCGTCCGGATCTGGGTGAGGTCAAGAGCGGAGCCGCGCTCCGACAGCACGCCGCGCACATCCTCGATGTCCTTCTCACGCCCGGCGAGTAGCTTGGTGACGATCAGGTCTTCAGGGCTGATGAAGGGGACGACGGTGCCAGCGACGTCGATGGGCACAGCCCGTTCGAGGAAGAGATCCTCGAGACCTGGCCCCGCCAGGACGACATCGAGGGCAAGACCCGACGCCTGGTGTTCGAGCGGCACGACGCGCGTGGCCCGGATGAAGCTCTCGGTGCCGTCGATGCGCCGCGAAAAGCCGCGCGTGCCGCGCGCGCGCACCAGCTCCTCGGTTGAGACGCTGCATTTGACGGTCACATCGACGTCCGTCGTCAGGCGCGGACGCCCCCACACCAATGCGGCCTGCGCACCGAACACGTACCACCGGGCGCCGACAACGTCCAAGGCGACCGCGAGGTCCGCCAGAAGTTCAGCAGGGCCGAGCGGCGACGGCACGCAGAGCCTCTCCGACGCGCTGATGGACCAGGAGATCGTCGAGACGCTGCTGACGCGTGGGCCAGTCCGGACGGAGCCGCTGAGCGTGCGTGCGCATCTGGTCCGCGACCGCGAGCACTTCAGCGGCCGATCGGTGGGCCTTGAACGCGTGCCAGAAGCGGGCCTTCGACGCGGCCACGGCCGGCCAGTCTCGACGCGCGAACTGCCGTAACGAGTCGCGATCCACGGGCCGATTCTACCACCCACTCGTGTTCGCGCCTGGCGGTGAGGTCGCGGTCGCTAGGGCATCTCGGTCAGGAGAAACACGGCAAACGATGCCAGCCAGTGTTCGCCCTCGTAGTGCCCGGTGGCCACGTGTTGGAGCGCGTCCACCGCGTGCGTATGCCCGGCGTCGGCCAGAAAGGCGCGGGCGCGCGCGCTGGGCGGCAGCGCCGCCGCGATGTTTCGCATCGCCCATGCGCGGCTGAGGTTCAGGCCGTCGAGGTGGCCAAGCTGCGGGTCGGACCGATCCGTGACCACCGCGATCGTCAGCAGGTTCCCGGGCTGGCCATCCCCCATCGCAGGCAAGTACGCCTCGAACCACCTGGCGAACTCCTCCGGCGACAGCACGCGCCGCATGAGATCGGCCTCGACCAGCGCCGGCGACAGGAAGTCGGAGCCATTCGGCTCGAGCTTGGCCGGATAGTCGGTGTCGCCAAGGAAGTAGTCGCGGCTTCGCGCGACGACGGCATCCTTCAGTACGGCATCGCCGAGCGCGACGGCGTAATCGAGCGCGAACCCGAGCGCGAACGCCGTGTTCGGATGGACGCCCGTACGGATCGGATACGTCTGCTTCGGCAGGAAGTCGAGGTATCGCTTGACGAGCGCAGTGGCCAGCGGGTGCAGGTGCTGCTCCCAGCGCTTCGCCTCCAGAGACGAAGACCGGTGCAGCTCCTCGGCGAGCTTGAGCGTCCAGGCCCACCCGTACATCCGCTCGAACGCCGCCGTGCCCGGCCGAGTGAAGTATGCCGCTTCCACCGCGAGGTTCTCGGCGGTCAGACTGCGGTCGAGGGCGGCGATGATCGCCGGCGCCTCGGGCAGCGCTGGGAACAGGTGCAGGATCCGCGCCAGCATCCAATGGCCGTGCACCGACGAGTGCCAGTCGTAGCAGCCGTAGAACGCCGGGTGCACCGCCTCGGGCAGCTGCACGTCCTCGGGCGCGTTGAGCACGTAGCCGGGCTGGCTCGGATACGCCTTGGCCACACAGCGCAGCGTGATCTGGGCGAAGTTGGACGCGCTCTCGGCCGTAAGCGACGTCAGTTCGGGCGGCGCTGGCGGGACGGGCGGTGCCTGCCGGCAGGCCGCCAGCACGACGACACACAGAGTGAGAACGAAGGACTTGTGCACGAGGAGATCTT
>JANMDX010000387.1:0-4802 GCA_031376505.1 Acidobacteriota bacterium | reverse complement strand
CACGAACAACGGCGCCTGGGCGAATAACATCGTGTGGGGCGAGAACATCGTGTGGGGCGCCAACATCGTCTGGGGCAGCAACATCGTGTGGGGCGAGAACATCGTCTGGGGCAACAACATCGTCTGGGGGAACAACATCGTCTGGGGCGAGAACATCGTCTGGGGCGAAAACATCGTGTGGGGCGAAGACATCGTCTGGGGCGACAATATCGTCTGGGGCGAGATCAACCAGGTGCAGCCATGACCGGTCGATCCAATCGACCACACGGAGAGCCGTCATGGAGATGATGCCCTACCGCCCCGACACCACCGACCCGCGGCACGACGCCGTCGCCTGGCTCCCCACGTGGGGAGCGGCGACGCCCGACTGGCGCGACGGCCTGCCGGTGCTGAGAGCGCTCGGCCTCACGCTGCGTGAGCTGACCGCCGCGGACGCGCCGTCGCTGTGCGCGCAGCTGACGACCGAGCAGCTGACACGCTTCATCTCGCCGCCACCGACCAGCGTGGCGGGCTTCGGGCGCTTCATCGCCTGGACGCACGGGGAACGCGCGGCGGGCCGCTATGCCTGCTTCGCGGTGGTGCCCGACGGCGAGACCGCCGCCGTGGGCATCTTCCAGATGCGGTTGCTCGACGGCCGCGAGGGCGTGGCTGAGTGGGGCTTCATCCTGGGCGAGGCCTACTGGGGGACGGGCCTTTTTCTCTCCGGCGCGCAGCGCGTCGTCGACTTCGCGTTCGCCGAGATGGGACTGCAGCGGCTCGAAGCGCGCGCGGCGGTGGCCAACGGGCGCGGGCAGGGCGCCCTCGCCAAGCTCGGCGCGGTGCGGGAAGCGGTGCTGCGCCAGTCGTTCGAGCGTCGAGGCCAGCGGCACGACCAGGTGCTGTGGTCGATTCTGAAAGACGAATGGCGGGCCGAGCGCACCCCGCGTTGCACCTCCGTTCACTAAGAGGCGTCGTGCCGCCGACCGCGCCCACGTAGCGCGGGTCGACGCGGGACTATCGTTCAAGCCCGTCGAGTCTTTCGCCGACCCCATCGCAATCATCAGTCTGGTGATGCCGAGCGGCACGCCGACTGTGTCGCCGCGCAGCCATCTGCCCAGACGGTGCCGCAGTCTGTCCCGGTGGATTCCCAACCTTTTCTGGGGTCTACTCGTCTATTCAGGCGTCCATGAGCAGGTCCTCCCGACGCGTCGTCGCCGCTGCGTGCATGGTGCCGTGGCTGGCAGTCACGGCCAAGCCGGCCACCGCGGCTCCTGGGGATGCCCGCGATCGCTCCGGGATGGTGTTCGAGGCGCAGGCCGTGCCCACCGCCTCGCCCATCGTGATCGATGGCCGTTTCGACGAGCCGGTGTGGCGCGACGCGCCAGTCATCGGCGAGTTCGTGCAACGCCAGCCGGCTGAGGGCGCCGCCCCCACCGAGCGCACGGAAGCGCGACTGGCCTACGACGACACCGCGTTGTACGTCGCCATCCAGGCCTTCGACCGCGAGCCAGCCGGCATCGTGGGCATGCTGACCCGTCGCGACGAACGCTCGCCGTCCGATTGGGTCAAGGTGGCCATCGACTCGTTCCACGACCGGCGCTCGGCGTACGAGTTTGCCGTCAACCCCGCCGGCGTGAAGTCCGATGTCTACTACTTCAACGACGGCGACGACGACGCCAGTTGGGACGCCGTGTGGGACGTGCAAGTGGCGCGCGACGCCGAGGGCTGGCGCGCCGAGTTCAGGATTCCCTTCTCGCAGCTCCGCTTCGCACGTGGCGGTGGTCCGGTGGGCCTGGCCATTACGCGCGAGATGCCCCGCGCCAACGAGACGGCGACGTGGCCACTGATTGCCCGCAGCGCCACCGGCTTCGTGTCGCAGTTTGGCGAGGTGAACGGCATCCGGCCCGGCGCCTCGGCCAAGCGGCTCGAGTTGCTGCCGTACACGCTCGGCGAGTTCACGGTGTCGCCGAAAGAGGCGGGGAACCCGCTGTCCTCGCGCACCGACCCGACGGCCGCGATGGGCGTGGACCTGAAGTACGCGGTGACTCCCGCTCTTACCCTCACCGCCACGCTCAATCCCGACTTCGGCCAGGTCGAGGCGGACCCCGCCGCCGTGAATCTCGACGCCTTCGAGCTCTTCTTCCAGGAACGGCGCCCGTTCTTCGTGGAGGGGTCGGGGGTGTTCCGCTTCAACATGGACTGCGACGACGGCGCGTGCACGGGACTGCTGTACTCGCGCCGCATTGGCCGTGCGCCGCAGGGGTCAGCGAGTACGGCTGACGGCGAGTACTCGCAGGCTCCCACCGCCGCCACGATTCTTGGCGCGGCCAAGCTCACCGGGCGCGTGGGGGCGTTTTCGGTCGGCGCGCTCAGCGCCGTGACGCAGGAAGAACGCGCCACCATCGCCACGGGACTCGAACGGCGCGGTCAAGTGGTGGAGCCGCTCACGGGTTTCAACGTGCTGCGCGCGCGGCGTGAGTTTGCGAACCGCTCGAACCTGGGCGTCATGCTGACGAGCACGAACCGGCGCCTCACGCCAGACACTCGCTTCCTGGCGGACACGTCCACGACCGGCGGCCTGGACTACGACTGGCGTTTCTGGCAACGCTATAGCTTGTCTGGCTACGTGGCCGGCACGCGGGTGAGCGGCGATGCCGCCGCCATCGCCCGGGTGCAGCAGAACGCCGTGCACTACTTCCAGCGGCCCGACGCCGACTATCTGGAGGTCGACCCCGACGCCACGTCGCTCTCAGGACACGGCGGGGCGGTCAACATCGCGAAGATCGCCGGTGAGCGGGTGCGCTTCAATGCCGCCTATGGCTACAAGACGCCCGGCTTCGAATCCAACGACCTGGGGTTCCAGCGCCGCGCCGACGAGCGCACCATGAATCATTGGATCCAGTGGCGCGACAACGTGCCCGGCAAGTACGTCAGATCGTGGATGGTGAACCTGAACCAGTGGGCCGGATGGAACTTCGGCGGCGACCGGTTGTTTGGCGGCGGCAACGTGAACATGCACTGGACGTTCCAGAACAATCTGCGCACCGGCTTTGGTCTGAACGCCAATGGCGGCGGCATCCGCGACCGTTCCACTCGCGGCGGACCGGGCGTACGCAGCAACAACACGCTCAGTCTGTGGCACTACGTAGAGCTTGACGACCGCCGTGCCGTGAGCCCAGGTTACAACGGCTACTACGAGCGGGATGGTCAAGGCACCGTGCGCATCAACGCCAGCCCGAGTGTGACGTGGCGGCCGAGTCGCGCCCTGCGGTTCGAGGGCGGCGTGCGCTTCAACCGCAACAGCGACGACGCGCAGTGGGTCGAAAACGAGACCGACGCCGCCGGCGTGCCGCACTTCGTGTTCGGGCGCCTGGAACAACGCACCCTGGCGATGACGCTGCGCGCCAACTACACGCTGTCGCCGACGCTGTCGTTCCAGAGCTACGCCGAGCCGTTCATCTCGGCCGGGAAGTACGGACGGTTCCGCGAGCTCACCGACGGCCGCGCCGCCGTCTACGTCGATCGCTATCAGGCCTACGACTATCGGGACAACGCCGACTTCAACTTCCGATCCTTCCGCACCACCAACGTCCTGCGGTGGGAATTCAAGCCCGGCTCGGCGCTGTTTGCTGTGTGGCAGCAGGGCCGGCAGGAGCGCGGCACCCAGGGCGACTTCCGTGTTCGACGCGATGTGGGCGACCTCTTCTCCGCGCCGGCGCGTGACGTCTTCCTCGTGAAGTTCAGCTACTGGTTCAACTACTAGCCGTCGCTCACGCCCCCGATCCGGCCTGTTCTCGCCCGTGGTCAACTGCCAGTGGTTGACAGATCCCGTCTCTGACGTAATCGTATGGGTGGCGGTCTTAGTGACGGCCTGCGGGGAGGACCATGAGATCTGTGCGGGTATGGGCGGTGGCGTGTGTCGGCGTGGTCGCGATGTCTGGAGCCAGCGCGTGGCCCGGCGGCGGCGTGGTCTCGGCGCAAAAAAAGGACGCCCCGGCGGCGCCGATGGCCGCTCCGGCGGCGGTCCGCGGCAACGCGGACCACGGACGTTACCTGGTGGAAAACGTCGCGATGTGTGCCGAGTGCCACTCGACCCGCAATGAGGCGGGTGACATCGTTCCCGACACGAGACTGCGTGGCGGCGGCATGCCGGCGCGGGTGCCGTGGCCGGCCGACTGGCCGGTGCAGGTGCCACGGATCGCGGGCCTTCCCGGGTACACCGATGCGGAAGCGCAGCGTCTGCTGACCCAAGGCGCCATCAAGCGCAACGGCGCCCAGGCGCGGGCGCCCATGCCCCGGTTCCACATGACAGCTCAGGATGCAGCCGACGTCATCGCCTACCTGCGTTCGAAGTAGCCGGCGGACGCGCCTCGCGGCCGGACTCACGGTCGGCCTTGCCGCCTCCAGCGCGTAGAATCGTTCGACAGCCATGGGCAAGTCGAGACTCGAGGCGTTCAGCGACGGCGTGCTCGCCATCATCATCACGATCATGGTGCTCGAGCTGAAGGTGCCACACGGCGCCGCGCTCGAGGCCTTGCAGCCGTTGTGGGGCGTGTTCCTCAGCTACGTGCTGAGCTTCATCTACATCGGCATCTACTGGAGCAACCACCATCACCTGCTGCACACCGTGCAGCGGGTGACCGGCGGCATCCTGTGGGCCAATCTGCATCTGCTCTTCTGGTTGTCGGTCGTGCCGTTTGTGACCGGGTGGATGGGCGAGAACCACTTTGCGCCCGCGCCCACGGCCGTCTACGGCGTGGTGCTGTTGATGGCGGCCATGGCCTACTGGATCCTGCAGCAGGTGATCATGCGCGCGCAGGGGC
>JANMDX010000385.1:0-7268 GCA_031376505.1 Acidobacteriota bacterium | reverse complement strand
CACGAACAACGGCGCCTGGGCGAATAACATCGTGTGGGGCGAGAACATCGTGTGGGGCGCCAACATCGTCTGGGGCAGCAACATCGTGTGGGGCGAGAACATCGTCTGGGGCAACAACATCGTCTGGGGGAACAACATCGTGTGGGGCAACAACATCGTCTGGGGAGAAAACATCGTCTGGGGGGAAGACATCGTCTGGGGCGACAACATCGTGTGGGGCGAAGTGCTGGGCGCGCAGCCCTAGGCCGTGGGCCCTGCGACCGCTGACGGAGAACCCACAATGACGATGCCTAGTGCGATCAGACGCGTGCGGGGACGGTGGCCATCATGGAGATGATGCCCTACGGCCCCGACCGCGCCCGGGACCGACGACCCGACGCCGGCGCGTCCCTGCCGGTCATCGGCGCGGCGGCCGCGCCCGACTGGCGCGAGGGCCTGCCAGTGCTGACGGCCTTGGGCCTGACACTGCGCGAGCTGACGCCAGCGGACGCGCCCTCACTCTGCGCGCAGCTGACCACGGAACAGGTGACGCGTTTCATCTCGCCGCCGCCCACGAGCGTGACCGGCTTCGAGCGTTTCATCGCGTGGACGCACAACGAGCGTGCGGCCGGCCGCTATGCCTGCTTCGCGGTGGTGCCCGACGGCGAGACTGCCGCGGTGGGGATCTTCCAAGTGCGGATGCTCGAGGGCCGCGACGGCGTGGCCGAATGGGGCTTCATCCTGGGCGAGGCGTATTGGGGCACGGGCCTGTTCCTCGCGGGCGCCCAGCGGATCGTCGACTTCGCGTTTGAGACCATGGGCCTCGCCCGGCTCGAGGCGCGCGCCGCGGTGCAGAACGGCCGCGGCAACGGCGCGCTCGCCAAACTCGGAGCGGTGCGAGAGGCGGTGCTGCGGCAATCCTTCGAACGGCACGGCGTACGGCTCGACCAGGTGCTGTGGGGCCTCGTGCACGAGGACTGGCGCCTCGCGCGCACCGTGCGTCAGTCGGCCATTCACTGAGCGCTCGCGGACCCGCACCGGCGAGGCGCGCGTCTCACCCGCGGAAGAGCCGGCTGGCGGCCGGAAGCGGTTCTGCGGTGAGGATCAGACACCGGGCATCGTCGGGGCTCCGCGGTGACGCGGAGACGGTCGATGTCGGTTGCGAAACCGAGAAGGCTCTGCAATCCTCTGTCAGACGAGCGCACCGCCTGACCGTACCCATCACCACCGTCGTACGACGTGCCGGCCTGCTGGCCGTGGCCTACGCCGCGGCCGGCTATCTCGGTCTGCTCGTGCCGGCCTTTGGCACCAGCATCACCCTGGTGTGGTTGCCCACGGGCATTGCCGTGGCTGCGCTGCTACGCTGGGGATCCCGTCTCTGGATTGGCGTGTGGCTAGGCGCGGTGGCCGTCAACCTGCTCAACGGCAGCTCGATCCCCGTGGCCGTGGGGATGAGTGTCGGCAACACGTTGGGGCCGCTGCTGGCCGCCGATGTGGTCCGTCGTCTGGGCCTGAACACTGCCTTTGAGGACTTGCGCGACATTCTGGTCCTGGCCGCGGGCGCCGCCCTGGGCATGCTGGTCTCCGCCTCCGGCGGCGTCCTGAACGTCGCCCTTGCCGGCATGCTGCCCGGGCCGACCCTGGCGGCGTGGCTGCTGTGGTGGGCCGGCGACGTCTTGGGGGTCATTCTGGCCGCGCCGCTGGTGCTGGCCTGCACTCGACGCGAGCTGAGCGCGATTCTCGCGAGACGGACGGAGTTCCTGAGTTGGGCCGTGGCCTTGGCTCTCGTGCTTGCCGGCGTGTTCGTCCTGAACCCGGGAACAGCCGTCGCGTTCCTGCCGCTGCCATTCGTGGCGTGGTCGGCGCTTCGCTTCGGCGCCGTGGGCACGTCCCTGGGGCTGATTGCGTTGTCGTTCTCGGCCGCATACGGCACGTCGCTCGCGCACGGCCCGTTTGGTGGCGAGCGTGCGGTCGGGGCTGCCGTGCTCCTGTGGGTGTATATGGCCACCGCCGCGGTGCTCGGCTGGCTGATTGCCGGCGTGCACAACGCGCGGCTCAAGGCCATGGACGTGCAGGAGCTGTTCGAGCGAGTGCTCGCGGGCGCGTCGCTTGGCGTGGTACTCGGCGTTCGCGGCGGTCGCCTCACCTACGCCAACACCGGCATGACCCGCCTGACCGGCTATGACGCATTGGAGCTGGTTGGCCAGCCGCTCTCGATGCTGCGTTCCCCTGAGACGGACCCAGCCGTGGCCGCGGAACTCGAGGCGATCCTCGAGGGCCCGAGACGTTTCGATGGCGACCTGCGGTTTCGTCGCAAGGATGGCACGTCGTTCTGGGGCGCCCTACTGGTCTCTCCGGCATCCGACCGCCGGGAGGATGGGGGAGGCTTCCTCGCGATCATTCGCGGTGCCGACGGGAGGAAGGCCGCACAGGCAGCGCTGGAGGAAAGCCGCACCCGCCTCGAGACGCTCATTCAGCATGTGCCCGGCATGGCCTACCGCTGCGTCAACGACGAGGCCTGGACCATGACGGTCGTGAGCCCCGGCTGCGAAGCGCTCACCGGCTACCGGCGCGATGAACTCGAGGGCAACCGCCTCGTCGCCTACGGCGACCTGGTCCACCCCGACGACCGCGAATGGCTGTGGGCCAAGTGCCAGGTGAGTCTCGACGCGCATCTGGTCTGTCAGAACGAGTACCGCATTCTCAATCGGAACGGGCGCGAGCGCTGGGTCTCTGAACACGCGTCGGGCATCTACGACGACAGCGGACGGCTGCTGCACATCGACGGCTTCATCCAGGACATCACCGCGGCCCGCGAGGCCAGAACCGAGCAAGAGCGGCTCGAGCGCAAGATGCTGGACGCACAGAAGCTCGAAGGGCTCGGCGTACTCGCCGGCGGCATCGCGCATGACTTCAACAACATCCTGACCAGCATCCTCGGCAATGCCAGTCTTGGCCTCATGAAGGTCGCGCCCGGGGCGCCGGAGGCAGACCACTTCCAGCGCATCGCCGACTCGTCGCAGCGGGCGGCAGAGCTATGCAGCCAGTTACTCGCCTACTCCGGTAAGAGCCGGTTCGTGATTCAGCGGCTCGAGTTCAGCGAACTCGTACGGGCCACGACGCAGATGCTGCAGCTGTCGATCAGCAAGAACGCCGTGCTCAGGTTCCACCTGTCCGAGGGCCTGCCGTCCGTGAGCGCCGATGCCACGCAACTGCGGCAGGTGGTGATGAACCTCGTGATGAACGCGTCAGAAGCGGTGCACGAGACGAGCGGCGTCATCAGCATCAGCACCGGCCTGATGCATGCGGACCGCGCCTCCCTGGCCGGCGCAATCGCTGGTCCCGACGTCGTCGAGGGAGCCTACGTGTTCCTCGAGGTGGCCGACACCGGCGTCGGCATGGACCAGGATACGCAGGCCAGGATCTTCGATCCCTTCTTCACCACCAAATTCACCGGCCGCGGCCTGGGGCTCGCAGCCGTGCTGGGCATCGTGCGTGGCCACCACGGAGCGTTGAGCATCAACTCGGCGCCCGGGCGCGGCGCCGCCTTCAGGGTGCTCCTGCCCGTGGCCGAAGGCGCGGTCGAGGCCGCTCGCGGCGAGTCGAGCGGCGACAGCGCATGGCGGGGTCACGGCACGGTGCTCGTCGTGGACGACGAGGAGACCGTTCGCAGCACCGTCGCCCGCATGGCGCACCGGATCGGCTTCGACACCGTGCTGGCCAGCGACGGCCTCCAGGCCGTGGAGATATTTCGTCAGAATCCGGACCGTTTCGCGGTGGTGTTGCTCGACCTGACCATGCCGCACCTGAACGGCGCGGAAGTGCTGGTGGAGTTGACTCGCCTCCGGCCGAATGTGCGGGCGGTACTGATGAGCGGGTACAGCGAACAAGACGCACTGGCGCGCCTGCCCGCCGGCGAGCGCACCGGCTTTCTGCACAAGCCGTTCTCCGTGGAAACGCTGCGCACCGCCTTACGGGCTTCGGGCAACGCCTGACGGGCTCGCGCCTGGCGGTGTTCATGCGGTCGCGCGGTTCTTCGCGTCTCGTTCCGAGACATGTGTTCAACCCTGAAATGCTGAGCCGCGGGTCGCACGCAGACCCGCGGTGTTAACCGTCTTCCCTAGCAATTACGCGGCCCCGCGCCTCGACTGCGAGGCGGAATGACCCGTCGTTGTGTGCCATGCCGGTACACCGACTCGAGCACCGCGCCGCCCGCTTCGAGCCGAGCCAATCGAAGAACTGATTGTTTCGCAGGCACTTAGGGGGCAGGTCCGACGATGGCCGCGCCATTGCTACCCATTGGGGCATGGATTCTCGGCAACTGCTCTCGTCCAGCCACCCCAAGACCGGCCGCGCCAAAGCGATCTGGGGCCGCCGCCCCCATCGCTGGTCCTCGGGCTGGTACGCGCTCGGCGTGGCGCTGCTGCTGGTGGCCACCGGCGCCGTGGCGCCGCACGCGCAGGGACGAGGCCAGGGCCGTGGGCCTCAGCGCCGCGCCGACCGTGCGGACCAGCAGCTCGCCGAACGGCTGAACCAGGGCGACGGCAGCGACCGGGAGCGCGTGATCATCACGCTGAAGCCGGGCGCCAAGCGCCGGCTGCTGCAGGAACTGCAGACCGTGGGCGAGCGTGCCGACCAGGACTTCGGCGTCATCGACGCCTTTGCGGGTCGTATCCCGCGTCGCCTGCTGCGACAGTTGCGAAATCATCCGGACGTGGTGGCGATGTCGGTCGACGTGGACGTGACTCCGATGAGCGTGGCCGGTGTCACCGGCACCGCGCTGAACTCGGCCTACACCTTGCGCAGCACCTTGGGCCTTCAGGTGCCGGGTACCACCGTCGCCACCAAGACGTTCCAGCAGGGCGACGCTGCCGGCTATGCCGGCACCGTCGATGGTGGCGTCAACAGCGCGGTTGCCACCACGAGCTACGCCACGGCCACCGACGTCACGGTTGAAGTGAGCGCGTCCGCGAAGAACGGGATGCTCGTTCGCTTCGACAATCTCGTTGGGACCGGCTCTGGCCAGATTCCTCCGGGCTCGACCATCACGTCGGCGACGGTGAAACTCGCGACCGTGTCCGACGGCGGCAGCGTGGGCGCCACGGGTCTTCACCGGATGCTCACGCCCTGGGTCGCAGCGGCCACGTGGAACTCACTGACGACGTCGGGCGCAGGACTGCAGCTCGACAACATCGAGGCGAAGGCGACGGCAGACGCGTCGGTGACGACGACGACAACCGGGGACACCAAGACCTTCAGCGGCGCGGCGTTGGCGCAGTCGGTTCAGGCCTGGGTCGATGGCCAGCCCAACTACGGATGGGCCGCGTGGCATCCGCTCGACAATGGTTGGAAGGTCCGCACCTCCGAATCGACGACCCTGTCCCAGCGGCCGCTGCTGACGGTGACCTACAAGGCGCCGGTGAACACGACGACGCGCACGGGCGCGGGCGTGACGGTGGCGGTGATCGACTCGGGGCTGCTGCAGGACGGCGGCGGCACCAGCCGCATCAAGACGACGCGCGACTTCACGACCGGCAAGGCCAATCCGCCGGCGGTGGCCGCGGTCGACGGCTTCGGGCACGGCACGCATGTGGCGGGCCTCATCGGCGGCGACCAGGCGGAAGCCAAGGGCGTCGCCCCCGGCGTGTCGTATGTGAGCCTGCGCGTCCTCGACGACTACGGCGTCGGCTCGACGAGCAATGTCATCAACGCGATTCAGTGGGCCGTGGCCAACAAGGCCACCTACGGTATCGATGTCATCAACCTGTCGCTCGGCCATCCGATCTTTGAAGCGGCGGCGACCGACCCGCTGGTGCAGGCCGTGGAAGCGGCCGTGCGCGCGGGCATCGTGGTCGTGGCCTCGGCGGGCAACATGGGCGTGAACCCGTTGACCGGCGTCGTGGGTTACGCGGGCATCAGCTCGCCCGGCAACGCGCCCTCCGCCATCACCGTGGGCGCCGCGAAGACGCTCGATACGACGACCCGCGCCGACGACCTGGTGGCCGACTACAGCTCGCGCGGGCCGACGTGGTACGACGGCTACGCTAAGCCCGACGTGATCGCCCCAGGGCACCGCCTGGTGGGACCCGCCGCTACGTCACAAACCCTCTACACGCTCTATGCGAGCAACCGGGTGACCCTGGGTGGGCGCCCGTATCTGCGACTGAGCGGCACGAGCATGGCCGCCGCGGTCACGAGCGGGTCGGTAGCCTTGATGATCGAAGGCGCCAAGGCCACGTTTGGCGCCAAGCCGACGCCGAATGCCGTCAAGGCGATGCTGCAGCACACGGCGTTTCCGATGGCGGACGCGGCGGGCACGGCGTATCACGGGCTGGCGCAGGGCGCCGGTGAAGTGAACCCCGCGGGCGCGACCGTGCTCGCGCAGGCGATCAATCCCACAGCGGCCGTCGGCAGCAACTGGTTGACGGCCGGCGTGCCCGAGTCCACGACGGTGGACGGGCAGAATATCGTGTGGGGCGAAAACATCGTGTGGGGCGAGAACATCGTGTGGGGCGAAGCCATCTACACGAACCGCAGCGCCTGGGCGAACAACATCGTGTGGGGCGAGAACATCGTGTGGGGCGCCAATGTGGTGTGGGGCAACAACATCGTCTGGGGCGCGAACATCGTCTGGGGCAACAACATCGTGTGGGGCAACAACATCGTGTGGGGCGAGAACATCGTCTGGGGCGAAAACATCGTCTGGGGCAACAACATCGTGTGGGGTGAAGTGCTGGGCTCGCAGCCCTAGCGTGCACTCTGACCCCAGACAGACGGAGCCTCCCTCATGGAAATCATGCCGTATCAACCCACCCACGACGTCGTTCGGCAGAACGACATGGTGGTCTCGCTGCCAGCGTTCGGCCGGCAACGTCAGTCCGATTGGCGCGAAGGTCTGCCAGTGCTGAAAGCCCTCGGCCTCACGCTGCGGGAGCTGACGCCAGCGGACGCCCCATCACTCTGCGCGCAGCTGACGACCGCGCAGGTGACGCGCTTCATCTCGCCGCCGCCCACCAGCGTGGCCGGCTTCGCGCGCTTCATCGCGTGGACGCACAACGAGCGCGCGGCCGGCCGCTATGCCTGCTTCGCGGTGGTGCCCGACGGCGAGTCCGCCGCGGTGGGGATCTTCCAAGTGCGGATGCTCGAGGGCCGCGACGGCGTGGCCGAATGGGGCTTCATCCTGGGCGAAGCGTATTGGGGCACGGGCCTGTTCCTCGCCGGCGCCCAACGCGTGGTCGACTTCGCGTTTGAGACCATGGGCCTCGCCCGGCTCGAGGCGCGCGCCGCGG
>JANMDX010000344.1:0-4777 GCA_031376505.1 Acidobacteriota bacterium | reverse complement strand
GCGCTGGCCGAGGCGCTCTTCCCTGAAGGCCATCCGTACCGCTGGGTCACCATTGGCGCGCCGGCCGATCTCGTGGCCTCGAGCGTGGACGACGCTCGCGCCTTCTTCCGCGCCTTCTATCATCCCGGGAACGCGTCGATTGCCATTGCCGGGGACGTGGACGCGGCCGAGGCGATCGGACTTGTCGATCGCTACTTCGGCGACCTGCCGCCCGGGCCGGCCGTGGTGCATCCGCGGCGCACCGCCTGCCTGACCGCCGACGCCCTTCTTGTGCTCGAGGACCGCGTGGAGTTGCCGCGGCTGTCGCTTGCCTGGCACACGCCCGAGATGTTTCACGACGACGATGCCGCGATGGACATTGCCGCCGACGTGCTCTCGAACGGCAAGACGTCGCGGCTGTATCGCGCACTTGTCTACGACACGCGTCTGGCGGCCGACGTGTCGGCCATGCAGGCGTCACGCGAGATGTCGAGTGTGTTCCATGTCGTGGCCACGGCGGTGCCGGGCACGTCGCTGTCGGCGCTGGACGAAGTGGTGTCGCGCACGCTCGAGGACCTGGCCTCGACCGGACCCACGCCCGACGAACTCGCCCGCGCCACCGCGCGCGCCGAGGCGCAGTTTGTCTACCGCGTGCAGACGATCGGCGGCTTTGGCGGCAAGTCCGATCAGCTGAACGCCTACAACGTCTTCACCGGGTCTCCCGGCTACATGCGGGCGGACCGCGATCGGTACGCGCGCGCCACGGCCGCATCGGTGGCCGGCGCCGTGCGCCGGTGGCTGCGTGACGCGCCCCGGGTGGCCATGAGCGTGGTGCCGCGGGGCGAGACGGCGCTCGCGCTGCCGGGCTCGCAGCTGGTGACGCCCTCGTGATTGCCGTGGACCGCTCGCGCCTGCCGGTGTCGGCCGCACCGCGCCCATTCGTGTTTCCGTCGATCGCTCGCACGTCGCTGCCTAACGGCCTAGACCTCCGCGTGGTGTCGCACGATGCCGCACCGGTCGTGTCGATGGCCGCGGTGGTGCGAGGCGGCTCGGCCGCCGACCCTGCCATGCGAGCCGGACTTGCCGCCTTCACGGCCGACCTGCTCGACGACGGTGCCGGCGACCTCGATGGTCCCGGCCTGGCCGACGTGCTCGCGCGCATTGGCGCCGAAGCCGACATCGAGGTGTGGCCAGACGCCACCGTGGTGAGCATTACCACCATGGCCCGCTACGCCGAGCGCGCGCTGGCGCTGCTTGCGGACCTGCTCGTGCGTCCCCGGTTTGCCGACAGCGACGTGGACCGGGTGCGCTTGCTGCGGCTCGATCGCCTGCGCCAGATGCGCGCGCAGGCGGCCACGCTGGCCGATCGCGCGTTCACGCGCGCCATTTACGGGCGGCATGCCTACGGGCACCCGGGCATCGGGCATCCGGCGGCGGTGCGGGCCACCACCGCCGACGAGATCCGCGCCTTCCATCGCAGCACGTGCACGCCGTCGGCCACGTCGCTCGTCGTGGCCGGGGCCATTGCTCCGGCCCACGCCGTGGCGCTCGTCGAGCAGACGCTGGGCGCGTGGCGAGCGTTCGGGCCGGCCCGCGTCGCCGCAGGGCCGTCGCCGGCCGAACCTGCCGCGCGTGGGTGCGTGCTGGTCGTGCCCCGTGTCGGCGCGCCCCAGTCAGAGCTGCGGATCGGACAGGTGTCGGCCTCGCGGGTGACGCCTGACTACCACGCATTGCTCCTATGGAACGCGGTGCTGGGGGGGCAGTTCGTGAGCCGGCTGAATCTGAACCTGCGTCAAGCCAAGGGCTACACCTACGGCGTGCGCTCGGGCTTCGACTTCCGGCGCCTGCGCGGCCCGTTCAGTGTGCACACGAGCGTGCAGACCGCGGCTACGGCCGATGCCGTCTCGGAAGTGCTGCGCGAGATCCAGGAAATGACCGGGTCGCGCCCCGTGACCGCCGAGGAGCTTGCCCGCGCGAAAGCCGCCGTGGGGCTCGGTTATCCCCGTGGCTTCGAAACGGCGCAGCAGGTGGCGCGCGCCGTGGCGCAGCTGGCGCTGCACGAACTCGATCCCGATCACTTCGCGCAATTTGGGCCGCGGCTGAACGCCGTTGACCTCGACGCCCTGCCCGCGGCGGCGAATCGTCACGTGCATGCTGGCGCGCTCACGGCCGTCGTGGTGGGGGATCCCGACGCGGTGGGCGCGCAGTTTGCCGACCGCGGCGTGCGCATCGAGATCCTCGCCGACGAGGACGAGTGACATGCGCGCGGTGCGCTTCCACGCACATGGCGGACCCGAGGTGCTCGCGCTCGAGTCTGCGCCCGACCCCGAGCCTCGCGTCGGCCACGTCCTGGTGCGGGTGCACGCGTGCGCGCTGAATCATCTCGACCTCTGGCAGCGGCGCGGTCTTGACCGCGTCACCATCCCGTTCCCGCACATCTCTGGCGCCGACGTATCGGGCGAGGTCGCTGCCGCGCCGGCCGGCGAGTTCGCGGCGGGCACCCGCGTCCTGCTGCAGCCGGGTCTGTCGTGCGGACGCTGCGCCGCGTGCGCGAGCGGACGCGACAACGAGTGCCCTGGCTACGACGTGCTCGGCTACCGGAGTGACGGCGGCTACGCCGAGTACGTGCAGGTGCCGGCGGCCAATGTGGTGCCGATTCCCGCGCACGTGTCGTACGTGGAGGCCGCGGCCTTTCCGCTCACGTTTCTGACTGCGTGGCACATGCTGGTCACCCGCGCCCGGGTAATCCCGGGCGAGTCGGTGCTGGTCTTGGCCGCGGGCAGCGGCGTCGGGCAAGCGGCTATTCAAGTGGCCCGGCTGCACGGCGCACACGTGATGGCCACGGCGGGCTCCGAGGCAAAGCTCGCGCGTGCCAGGGAACTGGGCGCGCACGAGGTGATCAACCACCACACGAGCGACTTCGCCGCCGAGGTGCGTCGCCTCACCAGCACGCGCGGAGTGGACGTGGTCGTGGAGCATGTCGGCCAGGCCACGTGGGCCAAGAGCGTGCGATCGCTCGCGCCTGGCGGGCGGCTCGTGACATGCGGTAACACCACCGGCTGGGAGGCCGCCATCGACCTGCGGTTCCTCTTCTCGCGGCAGTTGAGCCTGCTCGGTTCCTACATGGGCACCAAAGCCGAACTGCTGCGGGCCTCGCAGTTCTTCTTCGACGGCCGGTTCCGTCCGCTCGTCGACTCGGTACTGCCGTTCTCGGCGGCGGGCGAGGCGCATCGGCGGCTCGAATCCGGCGACGTGTGCGGGAAACTCGTGATCACGCCGTAGCGTGTGAACTTCGCGCCCCGGCCGTCCGTCTGATCAACCGTCCGGGGTGTATCATGCGCCCGGGACAGCCTCATGTCCGATCTCGAACCCCGTCCTAGCCGCTTTCACAGCCTCAGCATCAGTCTCGCTGGCGCGGTCGGACTCATTGCCCTCGTGCTGGCGGGCGCGACGATCTGGCTCGTGCTCACCGACCCGGTCACCGTGGCCGAGGCGGTCGACAGCGGCGAGTACGAGCCGCTTGTCGAGGAACTGGCCAACGTGCTCTACAACGCGATCGTCGGCCTCATCAAGTACCTGTAACGACCCGCTCGCAGGCGGCCGCCGCCCGTAGCAGCAAGGTCGTGGCGCCGCGCGCGCCCACAATCTGCAGGCCGACCGGCAGTCCGGTCGCCGACAGTCCGCACGGCAGCGACAGCGCCGGCTGTCGTCCCACGTTGAAGGGCTGCGTGAGCCGGAGCATGACAGTGCGCACGGGCTCCTCGCCCTCGCCCACCGGCACGGTGGGCGCGCCAATGGGCGGTGCCGTGATCGGCAGCGTGGGGCAGAGCAGCGCCACGCGCCCCTCGAGCGCCCGGTCGATCTCACCCGCGATCACCTCGCGCCCGCGCAGCGCCCGCGCGTAGTCCTCCGCCAGCACGTAACGGGCCATTTCGAGGCGCAGGCGCACTGGCGGCGTGTAGTCTGCAGGCCGGCCCTCGAGCGTCGCGGCGTGGTAGGCCGCGGCATCGCCCAGCACCAGGTGCAGGTAGACCGGCCCGATGTCGGCGGCGTGCGGGATCTCGACCGGCTCGATCACCGCGCCCGCACGGGCCAACTGCGCGACCGCGGCCGCCACGCCCGCGCGCACGTCGTCGGCCAGGCGCGCGTCGAAATAGCCTGTTAGCAGCCCCAAGCGCAGGCCCTTCAGTGGCAGCGGCTCGAGACGAGCGGCCGGCCCGGGTGCCCGTCCGGCCAGGGCTTCGTACACCAGCCACGCATCCGTCACCGTCCGCGCGAGCGGACCCACGTGGTCAAGTTGGCGACTGAGCGGCACCACGCCGTCAGCAGGGATGTCGCCCCACTCCGGCTTGAAGCCCACGACCCCGCACACCGCTGCGGGAATGCGAATCGACCCGCCTGTATCGGTGCCAACCGATGCGATCGACATGCCGGTGCGCACGGCAATAGCCGACCCGCCGCTGGATCCGCCCGGCGACCTGGTGTCGTCGAGGGGATGACGCGCGCCGCCGAACCCCGAGTCGTCATTGGTCGTGCCGAAGGCGAACTCATGGAGGTTGGTCTTGCCGACGAGCACCGCGCCTGCGGCTTCGAGTCGCGTGGTGACCGTGGCGTGGCGCGCCGCCACCACGTTACGACGGACCTGCGAGCCCGCCGTCGTGCGCACGCCCGCCTGGTCGATCAAGTCTTTGAGCGACAGCGGAATTCCGTGCAGCGCACCAACCAGGGCGCCGGCCGCGCGCGTGCGGTCGGCCTCGTGCGCGGCGGCAAGTGCTGCCTCGGCCGTGACCGTGATGAA
>JANMDX010000213.1:0-44320 GCA_031376505.1 Acidobacteriota bacterium | reverse complement strand
GCTACTTCGACGCCGCGAGCACCTCGAGCAGGGCCGTGGCTACCGCCTCAGGCGCTTCGTGTGGCACGAAGTGTCCGGCACCGGCCACGACGCGGCGCGCCACCAGCTTTGGAAACTGGGAGCGCTCAGCGTCGGTGGTCTCCGGCGCGGGTGTTCCGAAGCCGTCGCCGCCGCCGTGCAGCACGATGGTGGGCACCTCGACCTTCGGCCGCGTGGCCAACCGCTTCTCGACCTCGAGCAAACGCGGCTCGCTTGGCGCGTTGAAGTTGCGGTGGCGATACGAATGCAGCACGCAGTCTACGAAGTCGGGATTCTCGAACGACGCGGCCGTCTGGTCGTACATAGCGTCGGTGAACTTCCAGGTCGGCGACCATTCCTGCCACATGAACTTGCAGAGGGCCTTGCGGTTCTTCGTCAAACCCTCGCGGCCGACCTCGGTGTTGAAATACCACTGATACCAGGAGTTCCTGACGCCCTGTGGTGAGGCCGGCGGCCCGGGCGCGATCGTGTTCTGGATGGAGTAGCCGCCGCACAGGACGGCAGCGCGCACGCGATCGGGGTGCAGCGCCGCGGCGATGCACGAGGCGCGGCCGCCCCAGTCGTAGCCGGACACGGCAAAGCGCGGCAGCGTGAGCGCATCGGCGAAGTCGAGGACGTCTTGCCCGATGGCCGACTGCTGGGCCATGCGCGGCGCCGCCGGATCCAGGAAGCGTGTCGGCCCATAGCCGCGCAGGTAGACGGCAAACACGCGGTAGCCGGCCTTGGCGAGCGCCGGGGCCACCCCGTCGTAGGCGTGCGCATCATCGGGGAAGCCGTGCAGCAGGAACACAGGAAAGCCGGTGGCCGGTCCGCTCTCGTCGTACCCGATGTCGAGGATGCCCGTCCGCACGGTCTTCACCGGCGGCATTGCGGGCGTCTGGGCGAACGTGCGGGTCGAGGCGCCGGCCGCCGCGGCGAGTCCTGCGGCGCCGGCGAGGAACTGGCGTCGATTCATGGGCTGCACAGTAGCGAGATGTCGGCCGGCTTGTCTACCGCCATCCCGCTCCGGCGACTAGAACCCGATGCCGACGTTGAGCCTGAGTGTCGGGATGTATTCGAGTTCGAAGTTGTTCTTGTCGACGCCGACCAGGCGCTTCAGGCCCATGCCGTAGCCGAAATAGAAGTGCTCACCGAGAATCGAGCTCTTGTTCACATCGAAGCCGTAGCCGAAGTACGAGCCTTGATCGGGTACCTGGGTGAGGCCGACCTTCACGCCGAAGGCCAGCCCGTTCAAAGCCCTGCCCGAGGGATAGAAGCGGACGTAGACGTCGCCGTTCAGGTAGCGCTCGCGGTGTGAGCTCTCGTTGTAGAAGCCGTCGTATTCGTAGACCTCGGTCGTGGACGTCGACCCGCCCACGCCAAACGACACTGAGTCCGTGGCCCGCCGCTCGTAGTCGATGTTGAACAGGTCGAACAGGAGTCCGACGGGATTGGCTGAGATCTGCTGCGCGACACCCGCGTGCGACGCCTGATCGGGCACGGGAGGAACCAGCGACTGCGCGCCCGCCAGGGACGGCAGCGCGATGAGGGCGGCGAGGATGAGGGTGGCGAGGACGAGGGCTGAGGGTGTGTGCCTTGACATGTGAGCCTCCATGTCCTCAACCCTACGCGTCCCCTTCGGCGGAGTCCCTCCCGGTGATGTGAGAAACCGTGAGATGGCTCTCGCGGTCAGGATGCGCGTGAGGCAAGCCGAGCCATGAGCCGCGCGTGCCCCGCACTGGCGCGCAGCGGCGCGAACATTGGATCGGCCGGCAGGCTCCAGCCCGTGCTGTCTGGCCCCGCGGCCTCGAGTGCCTGTTCGGCGACCGCCACGCCGGCGTCCGGACTGCCCGCCCAGGCGCTGGCCGCCGCCAGCACGAGCGCACGTTCCCCGTGCTTGCCCGAGCGCTCGAGGGCCGCGCACGCCGTCGCCACGCGGGCCACCGCGTCGTGCGCCCCGCCCTCGGCCACGGCCAGTCCGAGCAGTGCCCGGGCATGGCCGGGCGACAGCACGTTGGCCGCGGCGAACGCCACCAGAGCCGCGTCGTGGTCGCCCACAGCGAGTCGTCCAAACCCTAAGGCTTCCTGCGCAAGCACAGTACATTCACGGGCGTAGACCGTGCCGGCACCCGCCGAGAAGGCCGCCTCGGCGGCGAAGTCGTCGAGCGCGGCGTCGTGGTGGCCGCGGGCGACAGCGGTGAGGCCGCGCATCCACAACAGGCCGCTGCCAGGATACAGAGAGCGGTCGTGTTGCGCCGATTGGGCGCTCGCGCCCCGCGTGGCCGCCTCGGCGGCAAAGTCGAACGCTTGGCGCGCGATGAGCACCATCGCCGACAACGTCTGTGCGCCGGGGAATCCTGGCAAGAGCGCCTCGGCGCGTTCCACCGAACGCAGCCGCTCCTCGCCCCAGGTGCCAACGGCCAGGCGGTAGTGATGGCGCCAGTTGCGCGGCTCCAGCGCGAGCGCCTGGCCGAGTGCCGCCCGCGCCTCCTCGACCCGTCCAGCGCCGGCGAGCGCGTGGCCGAGTGTGGCCCAGGCTTCCCCCATCGTGTGGTCGAGTTCGATTGCCCGCCGGGCCGCGGCCTCCGCGGTCGCGAGCGCGTCGAGCGCCGGCGCGTTGTCGACGCGTGACGCCTCGAAGCGGAAGATGTGGGCGTTGGCCAGGCCCGCATGCGCGGCGGCGTAGTGCGGAGCGCCAGTGACCGCGCGGCTGAACGCCTCGGCGGCCAGGGGCAGCGCGCTCACGTGCAGGGATTCGATTGCTGTCCGGCCGCGCTCCCAGGCCACGAATGGCTCGAGGCCGGCGAGCGCCTCGGGTATTGGCACGGCCCCGGCGTGCGCCGCGTCAGGCGCCGTGGATTCTGTGCGCACCGGCGCGACGAAGCGATAACCGCGCCTGGCGACCGTCTGTATGTAGGTGGGCGTGCCCGGGTCGTCGTCGAGCGATTTCCGGATGTCCGCGATGGCGCGCGTAAGCGTGTTGTCGGTGACCGTGAGGCCCGGCCAGAAGCGATCGAAGAGCAGGTCGCGCGTGACCAGTTCCCCGCGCGCGTCGACCAGGCACGCCAGTACCTGCACCAGCTTCGGCGAGAGCGGCACCATCGTCCCGCTTCTCGAAAGCACGTAGGAGCGCAGGTCGACCTGGAACGGGCCGAAGGCGAGCACGCGGCATTGTAGCCGCGCGGCGCCGGGGCCGCGCCCGGCTCGATTCTAAAATACACCGTTACACCTATTGTGATATACCATGGTGTAAGTCATGGCGCTCAATCTGAAGAACCCAGAAGTGGAACGGCTGGCGACGGAGCTGGCCCGGCTCACGGGAGAGTCGAAGACCGAGACGATTCGCCGTGCTCTCCAGGAACGCCGCGCACGGCTCAAGGGCAGGCCCACCGCCGAGCGCAGGGTGCGGGTACTGGCTTTCCTCAAGACGAAGGTGTGGCCGACCATTCCAGCCGACCAACTGGGCCGGCGACTGACGAGGGCCGAGGAAGACGAGATCCTCGGCTACGGGGCGGGCGGCGTATGACCGTGGATTCTTCGGCGCTGGTGGCAATTCTGTTCTCGGAACCTGGTTTCCTGAATCTCGTCGACCGCATTCTCGAGGCTGACACGGTGCGGGTTGGCGCCCCGACGCTGGTCGAGACCAGCTTGGTCTTGGCCGGCCGACGCGGCGCACCAGGCGCGCCGGAGGTCGAGGCGCTCGTCCGAGAGCTCGCGCTCACCGTGGTGCCGTTTGGGGAGGCCGAATGGCGGGCGGCCACCGACGCCTTCAGCCGCTTCGGGCGCGGCCGGCACAAGGCGGCCCTGAACTTTGGTGACTGCCTGTCCTACGCCACGGCCTCGGTCGGTGGCGACTCGCTGCTCTTTGTCGGCGCTGACTTCCGCCTGACGGACATCCCGGCGGCACTGTAGCCCGTCGCTCTCCAAGCGGTGGCCGGCTGAACCACGTATAATCCGGCGCAGGCTCGCCTGATTCGCGCAGGACTTCTCGCGTGACGGCCACCGCCGAGAGGGGATTCATGCAGCGATCGAACACCAACGATCCGGCGTACTTCCACAAGGTCGTCGACTGCCAGTGGGGCTGTCCGGCGCATACCAACGTGCCGGAGTACATCCGCTTGATCGCGCAAGGCCGCTACGACGACGCCTACCTGCTCAACCGCGAGACCAACGTGTTCCCCGGTATCCTCGGGCGCACGTGCGACCGCCCGTGCGAGCCGGCCTGCCGCCGCACCCGGGTGGACGGCAAGCCCGTGGCCATCTGCCGTCTCAAGCGCGTCGCGGCCGACCACAAGAGCGACGACGTGATGGTGCGGCTGCCCAAGGCGCCCGCCACCAAGAACGGCAAGAAGGTCGCGCTCATCGGCGCCGGTCCCGCGTCGCTCACCGTAGCCAACGACCTCATGCCGCTTGGCTACGAGGTGACGCTGTTCGAAAAGTTCGACCGGCCCGGCGGCTTGATGCGCGTGAACATCCCGTCGTTTCGTCTGCCCCCGGAGGTGCTCGACGAGGAAATCGGCGCCATCGTCGAGATGGGCGTCGACGTGCGCTACAACACGCCAATCGATAGCCTCGCGACGCTGCTCGACTCCAAGACCTACGATGCGGTGTTTGTCGGCAGTGGCGCGCCCAAGGGCAAAGAACTCGAGATTCCGGGCCGGCGCGAGTCCGATCAGATCTTCATCGGCATCGAGTGGCTCGAGTCGATTCACTTCGGGCACGTCGAGTCGGTGGGCAAGCGGGTGGTCATCATCGGCGTGGGCAACACCGCCATGGACTGCTGCCGTTCGGCCAAGCGCCTCGGCGCCACCGACGTGAAGGTCATCGCGCGCAAGACGCGCAAGTACTTCAAGGCGTCGCCGTGGGAGCTCGAAGACGCGGAAGAAGAAGCCGTCGAGATTCTCGAGAACCTCCAGCCCGTGCGCTTCATCATCGAGCACGGCGCGCTCACCGGAATGGAGTTCGACAAGTTCACGTCCACCGAGGTGAACGGCAAGCTCGTGCAGGAAGACGCCGGGCGCCAGATCATCCCGTGCGACACCGTCGTACTGGCCATCGGGCAAGACAACGCGTTCCCCTGGATCGAGCGGAACATCGGTCTCGAGTTCGACAAGAAGTGGGACATGCCGGTGGTGGACAAGACCACGTTCATGTCCACGCGCCCGGGCGTGTTCTTCGGCGGCGACGCGGCGTTTGGTCCCGCCAATATCATCTGGGCCGTCGAGCACGGTCACCAGGCCGCCATCTCGATGCACCAGTACTGCCAGGGGCAGCCGGTGACCGACCGTCCGCCGCAGGGCATGAATCTGACGAGCACCAAGATGGGCCTGCACGAGTGGGCCTACAGTAACAACTACGACGCCTCCAAGCGGCAGAAGATGAAGCACGTCGACATGCCGCTCCGCTTCGCGAACATGACCATCGAAGTGGAGGAAGGGTTCACCGAGGAACAGACGCGCGCCGAAGTGCAGCGGTGCCTCAACTGCGACGTGCAGACCCACTTCACCGACAGCCTGTGCATCGAGTGCGATGCCTGCATCGACATCTGCCCGGTGGATTGCCTCACGATCGTGCCCAACGCCGACGAGCCGGTGCTGCGCACGCACCTGATGGCCCCGGCCGAGAACCTCGATCAAGCGCTGTTCGTGTCGGATCCGCTCAAGCAGACCAAGCGCGTGATGGTGAAGGACGAAAACGTCTGTCTGCACTGCGGGCTGTGCGCCGAGCGCTGCCCGACCTACGCCTGGGACATGCGCAAGTTCGTGCTGGAGTGGCCGCACGCCAAGCACGCGGCGCTCACCGTGGCAGCAATTTAGAACTGGCGGCGG
Source organism: Acidobacteriota bacterium (assembly GCA_031376505.1). Taxonomy (GTDB): domain Bacteria; phylum Acidobacteriota; class Vicinamibacteria; order Vicinamibacterales; family UBA2999; genus CADEFD01. The sequence continues at coordinate 38,474 of JANMDX010000213.1, read as the reverse complement.
ACGCCGGCCCGGTCCGGAGGACGAGATGATTGTGGGGTGTCTGGCGAGGCCGGAGGACGGGGCCGGTGGCCGTCGCCAGCTCGGCGGCCTTCGCGCGCAGGGGCGACGGCTCGGGCACGGCAGGGGAACAGGACGTCGGGGAGACCGCTAGTGATGGATCGCGTCAACGACTTCGCATTCAAGATCGCCACGGCCAACGGCACCGGGTCGGCCAGCGCCAATGGCCTGATCATGCAGGCCATCTTTCGCATGGGCATTCCGGTCACGGGCAAGAACGTCTTTCCGTCCAACATCCAGGGCCTGCCGACGTGGTACGAGATCCGCGTCAACAAACACGGCTACACGGCGCGCACGCCGAACTTCGACCTGATGGTGGCGCTGAACGCCGCCACCTACGCGAAGGACGTGGCCGAGGTGCGCAGTGGCGGCTGGCTGATGTTCGATTCGAGCTGGCCCCTCGACGAGAAGCTGCAGCGTTCCGATGTGACCTTCATCGGCGTGCCGCTGGCCGAGTTGTGCAACGCGGCGTTCAAGGGCGTGCGCGAGCGCATCCTCATGAAGAACATCGCGTATGCCGGCGCGCTCGCCGCGCTCATCGGCATCGACACCGAGGTGGTCCGGGCGCTCACGCAGGAGAAGTTCTCCAAGAAGCCCGCGCTGATGGCCTCAAACGACACGGCCATCGCGCTCGGCTACAACTACGCGAAGGACCACTTCGCGTGCCCGCTGCCGATTTCGCTCGAGCGCATGGACTTCACGGGCGACAAGATTCTCATCGATGGCAACACCGCGGCCGGGCTCGGCTGTGTGTTTGCAGGGGCGACTGTGGGGGCGTGGTATCCCATCACGCCGTCCACGTCGCTCATGGAAGGGTTCAAGGGCTTCTGTCAGAAGTACCGGCGCGATCCCGAGACCAAGAAGAACCGCTACGCGATCATCCAGGCCGAAGACGAACTGGCCGCCATCGGCATGGTGATTGGCGCCTCGTGGGCCGGCGCGCGCGCCTTCACGCCCACCTCGGGGCCCGGCATCTCGCTGATGAACGAGTTCATCGGTCTGGCCTACTACGCGGAGGTGCCGGCGGTGATCTTCGACGTGCAGCGCACGGGCCCCTCCACGGGCATGCCCACGCGTACCCAGCAGGGCGACCTGATGCTGTGCGCTTACGCGTCGCACGGCGACACGCGCCACATCTGCCTGTATCCGTCAGACCCGAAGGAAGCCTTCGAAATGGCGGTGACGTCGTTCGACCTGGCGGAACGCTTCCAGACGCCCGTGTTCGTGCTGAGCGACCTCGACATCGGCATGAACGACTGGATGGTGCCGAAGCTGACCTGGGACGACGCGTATCGTCCCGACCGCGGCAAGGTGCTGTCGGCCGCAGAACTCGAGAACGCCAAGAGCTTCTACCGCTACCTCGATGTGGACGGCGATGGCATCCCTCAGCGTTCGTTGCCGGGCGTACACCCCAAGGGCGCGTTCTTCACCCGCGGCTCGGGCCACAACAAGTTTGGCGCCTATACGGAGGACTCGGACGAGTACCAGGAGGTGCTCGACCGCATCGACCGCAAGATTCAGAACGCGGCCAAGGCCGTGCCGGCGCCGATCATCACGCGCACGCCCGGCGCGAAGGTGGCGATCGTCACGGTGGGCGGCTGCCACGCGGCCTGCGTCGAGGCGATGGACCTGCTGACCAAGGACGGCATCGCAGTCGACTACCTGCGCGTGCGCGGCTTCCCCTTCGGCGATGACGTGCGGGCGTTCCTGGCCGAGCACGACACCAACTTCGTGGTCGAGCAGAACCGCGATGCGCAGTTGCGCAGCCTGCTGATGCTCAACACCGGCGTGCCGCTCGAGAAGCTCGAGTCGGTCCGCTACTACGCCGGGTTTCCGATGAGCGCGCATCACGTGATTGCGGGCGTGAAGGCCAAGATGGAGAAGGCGGCATGACCTACATTGCAAAGCCCAAGGCGCACCACCCGGCGCTGAAGAAGAACGCCATCGGGCTCACGCGTCGCGATTACGAAGGCGCGATGACCACCCTCTGCGCGGGCTGTGGCCACGACTCGATCACGGCCGCGATCATCCAGGCGTTCTGGGAACTGGACATTGCCCCACACACGGTGGCGAAGCTGTCGGGCATCGGCTGCTCGTCGAAAACGCCGGCCTATTTCCTGAAGGAAGCGCACGGCTTCAACAGCGTGCATGGCCGCATGCCGGCAATTGCCACTGGCGCCGGGGCCGCCAACCAGACGCTCACGATGATTGGTGTGTCGGGTGACGGCGACTCACTGTCAATAGGCCTCGGGCAGCTCTGCCATGCCATCCGCCGCAACGTGAACATGCTCTACGTGCTCGAGAACAACGGCGTCTACGGGCTCACGAAGGGCCAGTTCTCGGCCTCGGCCGACCCCGGCTCGACGAGCAAGAAGGGTGAGGCCAACACCATGGACGCCATCGACAGCGTGCTGCTGGCGCTCACGCTTGGCGCCACGTTCGTGGCCCGCAGCTTCTCGGGCGACAAGGCGCAGCTCGTGCCGATCATCAAGGCGGGCCTGGCGCACAAGGGCTTCGCGTTCATCGATGTGATCTCGCCCTGCGTCACGTTCAACGACCACGAGGGCTCCACCAAGAGCTACGCCTATACGCGCGAACATCAGGTGGAAGTCGTGCAGGCCGATTTCGTGCCGTTCCGCGACGAAATCACGTCCGAGCAGGCGCCCGGCACGGCCAAGAGCGTACGGATGCACGACGGCAGCTGGGTCAACTTCCGCAGCGTGGCCGAGAACTACGACGCCACCAACCGCGACGTGGCCTACAACTTCATCCGCGAGCGGCAGAAGGAGCACGAGGTGCTCACCGGCCTGCTCTACATCTCGCCGGATTCGCGCGACATGGCGGAGCAGAACGAGATCGTGCCTGGGTCGATCACGGATCTGCCGTTCGAGAGCCTGTGCCCGGGCAGCGCGGAGCTAAACAAGCTGCAGGCGCGCTTCCGCTGACTGCGGGCTAGCAGCCGAGCCGGCATTGGTTGGGGCCGCTCACTTCGGTGGGCGCCGCAAGGTGACCTTCCCCGGGCAGGTCGGGGGTGCCTTCTGCGACAGCCTGACGCTCGTGAGCGCGAGTAACGCGATGACGCTTCTCATGTGCGAGGCGCAGTTGCATGATGCACGTACACCCAGGCCTGCGCGCCGCTCGCCAGCGTCACTTCGACGCGCGTGTAGGCGGCCGGCGCCTCGTAGGCGTCGGTTTTGACCAACTCCGCGTCCGTGACCTCGAGCACCGTGCCCACGATGCGATCGCCCGGTTGACCGGAGAAGACCACGTTCTCGTAGTAAGACAGACCGGCGTTCAGCGCGTCGTCAGCGACCACTGGCACGCGCCCTCGCGCAAAGCCAGGGAGCGTGTCCGCGCGCCCTTCGAGCGAGCGGCCGAAGAGGGCCTGTTGTACCCGCAGTTCTTGCAGCGTGCCGTATGAGAAGAGCCAGGGCATGGACGATTCTGACACGGCTCAAACCTTTCGGCCGCCCGGGCCGTCCAAGTCGTCGGAGCTGACATGCTGTCTGACCTGCGCCTGGCCGTCCGCACGCTCGCCAAGACCCCGTTTGTTACCGTCATCGCCATCGTGTCGCTGGCGCTCGGCATCGGCGCCAACACCGCGATCTTCTCGCTCTTCAACCGGGTACTGCTGAGTCCGCTCCCGGTGCCCGCTCCGGGCGCGCTCGTGAACCTGGCGGCGCCGGGTCCCAAGCCGGGCCGGAACAACTGCAGCAGGGCCGGTGGCTGCGACGCCGTGTTCAGCTACCCGATGTTCCGGGACCTGGAGCGAGTGCAGACCGTCTTCACCGGCATCGCGGCGCACCTGACGTTCGGCGTGAACCTGTCGGCACGCGGGCAGACGACAAGCACCGATGGCGTGCTGGTGTCGGGCAGCTACTTCCCGACGCTGGGTGTGCCGCCCGCGCTGGGACGGCTGTTCTCGCCGGCCGACGACACCACGCCTGGCGCGCATCCGCTCGTCGTGCTGAGTCATGCCTTCTGGGTCTCGCAGTTTGGCGCGAGCCCGGGCGTGCTCGGCGAGGCCATCACCGTGAACGGTCAGACGATGACGGTCATCGGCGTGGCGGCCCGGGGATTTGAAGGCACGACCCTCGGGGCGGTGCCGCGGGTCTACGTGCCGATGTCGATGCGCGCCGTGATGACGCCTGGCTGGACGGGCTTCGACGACCGGCGCAACTACTGGACCTACGTGTTTGCGCGACTGAAGCCGGGCGTGACCCTCGGCCAGGCGCACGCCGCGCTCGAGACGCAGTACCGCGCGATCATCACCGATGTCGAGGCACCCCTGCAGGCGGGCATGAGCAACCAGACCCTGGCGCGGTTCAAGACCAAGCCGCTCGTGATGGAGCCTGGGGCGCGCGGGCAGAGCGACGTGCACAACGAAGCGCGGGCGCCGCTCCTGCTCTTGATGGGAGTCACGGCGCTCGTGTTGCTCATCGCGTGCGCCAACATCGCCAACCTGCTGCTGGCGCGCGCGGCCGGACGCGCTGGCGAAATGGCGGTGCGCCTGTCGATCGGCGCCAGCCGCGGGCACGTGCTCAGGCAACTGCTCGTGGAATCGTGCGCGCTCGCGCTGCTTGGCGGCGTGGCGGGCCTGCTTGTGGCACGCTGGACCCTGGGGGCCGTCGCCTCGATGCTGCCACCCGAGGCTGCGGCGACGGTGCCGGCTGGGCTCGACCCCACCATCCTGTTCTTCACACTCGGCCTCGCGTTGACGACCGGCGTCGTCTTCGGGCTTTATCCCGCGCTCCACAGCACGCGGCCGGATCTACTCACCGTGCTCAAGGGCCAGGCCGGTCAGCCGTCGGGCGCGCGCAGTGCCTCGCGCTTCCGCACCGCTCTCGCCACCAGCCAGATCGCCCTCTCGATGGCACTACTCGTGGCGGCGGGGCTCTTCACCAAGAGTCTCTTCAACGTGAGTCGCGTGGACCTGGGCCTGAAGACCGAACAGCTCGTCACGTTTGGCGTGTCGCCCGAGCTCAACGGCTACACGCCGGCCCAGTCACTGGCCTTCTTCGAGCGGGTTGAAGACGCACTCGCGGCGTTGCCGAATGTCACCTCGGTGAGCGCGTCGCTCATTCCGCTGCTCTCCGGCAGTAACTGGGGCAGTGGCGTGGCGGTCCAGGGCTTCGAGGCGGGCCCTGATACCAATGCGTCGGCCTCGTATAGCGAGATTGGCCCGGAGTTCTTCAAGACGCTCGGCATCCCGCTCGTGGCCGGCCGCGAGTTCACCAGGGCCGACGCGCTCGCGGCGCCCAAGGTGGCGATCGTGAACCAGGCGTTCGCGCGCAAGTTCAATCTCGGCGACCACGCCGTGGGTGCGCACATGAGCGCCGATCGCGACGTCACGACGCTCGACATCGAGATCGTCGGCCTCGTGCTGGACGCGAAGTACAGCGAGGTCAAGGACGCCGTGCCGCCGCAGTTTTTCACGCCCTATCGCCAGGACAAGGCACTCGGCTTCAGCTCGTTCTATGCAAAGACGTCCGGCGACGCCACGGCGCTGCTCGGGGCCGTTCAGGCGGCCGTGAAGGCCCTGGACCCGAACCTGCCCATCGAGAATCCCAAGACGATGGCGCAGCAGGTGCGCGAGAACGTCTTCCTCGACCGGATGATCAGCACGCTGTCGGCTGGATTTGCCGTGCTGGCGACCGTGCTGGCCGCTGTGGGGCTCTACGGCGTGCTGGCCTATACGGTGGCCCAGCGCACGCGCGAGTTCGGGCTGCGGATGGCGCTCGGCGCCGATGCCGCCATGGTGCGCGGCCTGGTGCTGGCCCACGTGAGCCGCATGACGGCCGTGGGCGGGCTCGCGGGACTGGTGGCGGCGGTGGTCCTCGGACGGCTGGCCCGGTCGATGCTCTTCGAGCTGGAGGGATACGACCCGCTGGTGCTCGGCGCCAGTGCTCTCATCCTGACGGCGGTTGCGCTGATCGCCGGGCTCGTGCCGGCGCTGCGCGCCTCGCGCATTGCACCGATGGCGGCCTTGCGGCACGACTAGCGGGAGGGCGGCGCCGGCAGCGCAGTCCGTTGAGGCGCTCGTGGCCCTGCCGCCGCTGTGGCGGGCGGCAGTTGCGGCTGCATGGGCGAATGGCACACGATGGGGTCGTGCCTGCGCGAGCCTGATGCGTCGACATTCCCCGTTCATCCCGCTTTGCCTGCTCTTCTTGCTGTCGGGTGCGTGCGGGCTCACCTACCAAGTGCTGTGGCTGCGGCTGCTGGCGCTCGTGTTCGGCGTGACCGTGCACGCGGCGAGCACGGTGCTGGCAAGTTTCATGGCCGGTCTGGCCCTGGGCAGTGTGCTGGCCGAGCGCCTGGCCAAACGAGGGCATCCGCTGAGGGTGTTTGCGGCGCTGGAGGCCGGGATTGCCGTGTCGGCACTGGCCACGCCCGCGCTGCTCGGGCTGGCGACCGCGGTGTACCGGCCGCTGTCGGCGGCATTCCCTGATTCGCTGGCCCTGCTGACCGTGGCGCGATTTGTGTGCTCGGCCGCCGTGCTGCTCGTGCCCACGATGCTCATGGGCGCTACCCTGCCGGTACTCAGTCACGCGTCCGTCGTGCGGGCAGCCTCGGCCACGCGTCTGGGTACGCTCTACGCGGTGAACACCACCGGTGCGATGGCCGGGGCGCTGCTGACTGGCTACATCCTCATTGGGGGCCTCGGCATCCAGCGTACGTTCCTGGCCGCCGCGGCGGTGAACCTGCTAGTGGCTGCTGGCGCGTGGCTGCTGGGCCGCGCCGACGCGCCCGCCTCCGCCTCCGGCGAGATGTCTCCGAGTGTCGCGGGGCCTGTCACCGTTACAACTTTCGGCGGTGCAGTTTCCGCTACCGTCCTCATCTGGGTGATGGCGGCGTCAGGATTTGCGGCACTGGCCCTGGAAATAGTGTGGTTCCGCGTGCTGGTGCAGTTTCTGCCAGCCACCTCCTACGCCTTCACCACGATGCTCGCAACGGTGCTTGCCGGCATTGCGCTCGGCAGCGCCGCCGCCTCGCGCAGCCTGGCGCGGCCGCACGATTGGGGCGCTGTGCTGGGCTACACGCAGGGCGCCACGAGCATCGTCGTCCTGCTGTCGCTGGCCGCGCTCGGCGCCAGCTACGCTGCCGGCTGGAGCACGTCGGAGCTCGTGCCGGGCGCCGCTGCCGCGATTTTTCCGGCGTCGCTGCTCATGGGCTACGCGTTCCCCGTGGCACTCGCGCTCTGGACTCGCACGGACACAGCCGGCACACCCGGACGTCCCGTGGGGTCGCTCTACTCCGCCAACGTCGTCGGCGGCATCGCGGGCGCCGTCGCGAGTGGCTTCCTGCTGCTGCCGATGCTCGGCAGCCGCCGCGCGCTCATCGTGCTGGCGGGCTTGTATCTCGCGACCAGTGTGGCGCTGCTCGTGCCGTCCGGACGGCGCCGCAGCGCGTTCGTGCTGGTGGTGATGTTTACTGGGGCCGTGCGCCTCGTGCCGGATCCGTTCGACGCTGCACTTGCACGACGTCACGGCCCAGGCGAACGTATCTTCTGGCGTGAAGAAGGCGTGCAGACCTCGGTGAGCATCCATACCCACGCATTTCGCGGCTGGCTGATGTACCTCGACGGCCTGCACCAGGCCTCGGATGCGCCCGAGATGGTGACGCTGCATCGCCTGATCGGGCACCTGCCGATGGTGCTGCATCCGAATCCGAAACGAGCGCTGGTGGTGGGTCTCGGCGGCGGGGCCACGCCAGGGGCAGTGAGCCAGTACGACGCCGACGTGCTCGTGGTCGAGCTGTCAGACAGCGTGCGCAAAGGCGCCGAGTTCTTCAAACACGTGAACTACGATTTGCTCTCGCGCCCCAACGTGCGTCTGCGCGTGGACGACGGGCGCAACTTCCTGACGCTGACGCGCGAGCGGTTCGATGTCATCACGGCCGACCTGATCCAACCCGAGCACGCCGGCGCTGGCAATCTCTACTCGCGCGAGTACTTTGCCCTCGTGAAGAACGCGCTCGCGGCCGACGGCATCGCCTTGCAATGGAGTGGGCTTCGTCCCGAGACGCAGTACAAGCTGATTATGCGCACCTTCCTCGACGTCTTCCCCGAGACTACCCTGTGGATGGACGGCCAGCTAATGGTGGGCTCGATGCCGCCACTCACGCTGTCGCCCTCGCTGGTCGACCTCAAGCGGGCGCGCCCCGAGACCCGCGCGGCGCTCGACGAGGTGGGGCTCGACAGCTTCGCCACGCTCACGTCCTGGTACACCGCAGGTCCCGCCGAACTGCGCCGCTTTGTCGGCGACGGGCCGCTGCTGACCGACGACCGACCGCTCGTCGAGTACCACCGCTCGCTGCCGGTCGACCAACGACCCGTGGACCTGGGCGGTGTGCGAGGCGACGTCACGGCGCTGGTGCGTCCATGACCCAGACGTCCCGTGCCCGCGCCATCGACACCGTGTTCCTCGATGCGGGCGGCGTGCTCGTGCACCCCAACTGGGTGCGTGTTGCCGACGCGCTGGCCGCCCACGGCGTGCTCGCCGATGCCTCGGTCTTGGCGGCCGCCGAGCCGTACGCGAAGTACGAGATGGACGCCGGGGCGCTCATGGCGCGCACCAACGACACGGAGCGCGGCTGGATCTACTTCGACGCGGTGCTGCGCCACGCCGGCATTGCGTCGAGCGATGCCACGGCCCACGCGCTCGCGGACGTGCGACGCTACCACGACGCGCACAACGTGTGGGAGTACGTGCCCGAAGACGTGGTGCCCATGCTCACCGCGCTGCGCGCGCTCGACGTGCGCCTGGTCGTCGTGTCCAACGCCAACGGGCGTCTGCGCGCCATGTTCGATCGCGTCGGTCTCACACCGCACGTCGACGTGGTGCTGGACTCGCACCAGTGGGGCGTGGAGAAGCCCGACCCGCGGCTGTTTCATCTGGCGCTGACCGAGAGCGGCGCCAGTGCCGCCACCACGATCCACGTCGGCGACTTCTTTCACATCGACGTGGCCGGCGCTCGCGCGGCGGGCCTCGCGGATGCCGTGCTCTTCGATGTCGCCCGTCTCTACGCCGACGCCGACTGCCCGCGCATTCACTGCCTCGGTGAGCTCGCGGCGCTCGTGGCCGCACGCAACGCCGCCGGCGCGTAGCGATGCCCGGCGTGGCCGGTGCGACGCGGGCTGTTCGTGACGGGGACGCTCAGATCGAGCGGCGCCAACTCGCAGCGCTGCCCTAGGCGCGCACCTGCAAGCGGGCCTCGGGTAAAGGCGTTGAACGTCCATCCCCGACGTGGCGATGCCCTTGCAGCGTGGCCGTGATGGCCGTGCCCGTGTCCTCGATCCGCAACGTCCCGAATTGCCCGTTCTTCTGCTGGGGCGGCTCATTCGAATAGGGCCCACCCTTGCGCCGCACGAACCGGTCGAGCGGCGCGGCATGGGCCACGACGAAGCCGCCGTGCAGGTTGTTCCGCCCGTCGTCGAACGCCAGCATGTGCCCGTCGCCGCTCAGCATCAGCAGACGCGACCCGAGTTCCAGCGAGCTGATGCGGTCGCCAATGGCCTGCCGCTCCGCGGTGTAGGCGCCCCAGCCGTGGCCTTCGCCGTCGCGCGCGATCCACGGCACCGGGTTCACCCACACCACGAGTGGCACACGGTCGGTCACGGCGCGGCCGAACTCGTCGAGTAGCCACCTGAACTGCCGAAGACCGAGCATTGTGCGTTCGGCCGGCAGGCGTTCCGACCGCGAGTCGGTCACAAGGAACCGCACTCGGCCGATGTCGAAGACCTGCGAGAGGGGGCCATCGGCGTTCAGCCCAAGTGGCAACGGATAGTGCGGCACGTCGGTGGCGTAGTAGGCCCGCGCGGCATCGCGTGTGGGCGACGTGCCGTCGGAATCGTTCACGCCGTAGTCGTGGTCATCCCACATGTAGACGATGGGGGTGCGGCGGTAGAGGAGCGCCTGATGCTCCTGCGCCAGCACGCGGTCGAGCGCCTGTCTGAACCGGCCCATCAACGGCTCGAGCGGACGCGCCGCTCTGTTGATGTTGTAATAGTGCAGGTCGCCCATGTGGATGAACACATGCGGATCGAGGGCGGCGATCGCGTCGAACACCCGGCTGTTCGACACGTGCGACAACGGCACGATTCGGGTGCCGCCCGCGCACGAGGCAAAAGCCGCCGTGAAACTGAACGGACCGGCCCCGAACGTGCGGAACCGCACCAGCGTGCCGCTACCGGCTCGGAAGCCGCCGAAGTACTCGCGGTCGGCCGTCAGATGCGCGAGGGCATACTCCACCACGACCCGTCCGGCCTGGCTACGCGACGGCGCCCGCACGGCGCGGCCCTCGACCGCCCGCGCGTCGCGCAGGTCACGCCGTTGGCTGACGAGGAGGGGCGGCACGGTCCCCGCCAACCGTTCGAACGCCCCGAGGATCGTGGCCGACGTGGCCGTGACGGCGCCCGACCATAGCCATGCGGGCGTCGGCAGCGCAGGAGGGCTGCCGGGCGCCAGGGCCAGAAACGCGGCCGTTTTCGCCAGGAACTGGCGCCGGGGAAGCGCAGAAGGCGGAGGCGGCACGCGTGCCAATCCTATCGTATTGGTCCCCATGGGTCCGATCTCAGGCGCGCCGGCGGCCTGGGGCTGATAAGATCGCCCCGCGGCCCCGCGATTCGCGGAGTCGGCGCGTGCGGCTGGTTCTGTGGTTGTCGGAACCAGGGTCGCTCGCGCATCGGAGCCAGGCATGTTCCAGGGACGTCCCCGCAGCAAACGCGACCGAGAGCGTGCGCGGCAAGACCGGCAGAAGCAGAAGACCCAGAAGCGTGTCGACGCGCGCGAACGGCGCGCTCATTCGCCCGACGCGCCTCCAGGCATCGACCCCGATATCGCGGGCATCGTCCCAGGCCCTCAGGCCAACCCGTGGGGAGACGATTTGTCGGACTTGGCTGACGATGGCGAGGCAGAAGACGACGCACCGGAAACCGTGTAGCAGGAGCTACTGATGAACATTCTTGAAGCGCTCCTGGCAGCCCAGGGCGGCGGTGCCGTCAAGCAGCTCGGTCAGCAATTCGGCCTTGAGGGTGACCAGGTGTCGGCCGCGCTGTCGGCGCTCGTGCCGGCGCTGGCCGGCGGGCTCGCCAAGAACGCCACGGCCGAGGGCGGCCTGGCTGGTCTTACGGCCGCGCTCTCGGGCGGGCGTCACGGCAGCTATCTCGACGACCTTGCATCGCTGGCCAGTCCCAGTACGACGGCCGACGGCAACAGCATTCTCGGTCATATTCTTGGCAGCAAGGACGTCAGTCGTCAGGTGGCCGCGCAGGCGGCCGTGTCGAGCGGTGTCGGGCCGGATATCCTCAAGCAGATGCTGCCGGTGGTTGCCGCGATGGTGATGGGCGCCATGGCCAAGAACGCGGGCGGCGGCGCCGCCACCGCGGGGCTCGGCGCCCCGGGCGGCGGGAGGGGCGGCGGCCTGCTCGACATGCTCACGCCGATGCTTGACAGCAACCGCGACGGATCGGCGGTTGACGACGTGGCGGGCATGCTCGGCAAATTTCTCGGCGGCCGCTGATCCTCGGTTAACGCCTCCACGATCTGTTACGGGCTGGACCAGGCCACTACAATGGCCACATGTCCAGCCCTTTTCTATGTACTGACGCACGAGTGTGCGGTGTCGTGATTGCGCTGATGCTGCTGGCCGGGCCGGTGGTCGCGGACGCTGGGCAGCGCGCCGCTGGCGGCGCTGTTGCGTCGACGGCTGACGCGATTCACGACGCGTCGTCATCGGCCGTGACCGGCCGTGCCGATCTCGAGGGCCTGCGCGACGAGGTCGACCAACTGCGTCGCCAATTGAGCGAACTCTCGTCGGAACTGCGCGAGCTGCGTCGCCTCGTACCTGACGGTCGGTCGCTGGCGAGCGCGCCAGCTCAGGAACCTGTGTCCGCCCAGGTACCGCCCGAGATGTTGCAAGCACAGGTCGAAGAACTGGCGCAAACCAAGGTGCAGTCGTCGTCGCGCTTTCCCGTGACGCTGTCGGGCACAATCGTCTCGAATACGGTGATGAATTCGGGCGACGCCAATTGGCTCGAGAGTCCGAACCTGGTCGGCACCGCCTCGGGCGGGTCGATGACTTCGACGATGCGGCAGAGCCGTCTGGGGCTCGACGTCCAGGCAATCCCGGTAGGGCACTGGACGGCCAAGGGCTCGATCATCCTCGACTTCTTCGGTGGCACGCCCGGCTTCGTGACCGGCACCGTGATGGGACTACCGCGGTTGTTGTACGCGTTCGGGCGGCTCGAACACGGCGGCACGGCCATTCAGATCGGCCAGGACCACGTGATGCTCGCCCCGCGCGATCCCACGTCGCTCGCGGCGTTCTCGTTCCCGCAGTTCTTCCGATCGGGCAACCTGTATCTGCGCGCGCCGCAGGTGCGGGTGGAACAGCGCTTCGGCAGCGTGACCGTGAAGGCGGGGATCGTGGCGCCGGTGGCAGGCGATGCGCCTGGCTCCTACGTGTTTGCTCCAGCCGCGGGCGCGGGCGAGCGGTCGGAGCGCCCGGCCTTCGAGAGCCATGTGGGACTCGATCGCGGTGACGCGGATGCCGCCGGTGAGGCACATGTGGGCGGTTCGGGCCATTACGGCTGGATTCGACAGGCGGGTGTGCTCGGGCCGGCGTCGGCGACGGCGCTCGACTTCCTCGTGCGCCGTGGCCGCGTCGGCGTGGCCGGCGAGATGTTTGCCGCTGACGACCTCGACGCCTACGGTGCAGGCGTGGGGCAGCCCGGCCGGTCGGAAGGCGGATGGATCGAGGCCCGTCTCCGGGCGGCAGCGCGCGTGTCGCTGAACGGCGGCCTGTCACTGGACCGCCGCCCCGACGGAGCGGGTGCAGCCGGCCGCCTCCGTAATTCGAGTGCCTTCGGCAACGTGATCGTGCGGCTCACGCCGGAGGTGGCGGCGTCGGTCGAGTACAAGTGGCTGCAGACGCGCTACCGATCGGGCAGCAATCGCGAGAACCACCATGTGAACGCGGTGTTCGCGGTCTCGTTCTAAGGCACGGGGACCAGCGACTCGGGATGAGGATGTAGATGAGGCATTGGAACGTTCTGCTGGCACTCGCGGCGACCCTCGCGCTGCCAGCTCACGCGGGCGCAGATGTCCTGTCGGGAACGGTCGTCACGCGGGTGCGCCCCGGCGCGACGGCGGTCATGGCCGTGGTGTACGCCGAGCCGTCGTCCGGCCGCCCGGCCGCCCGCCCGCCCGGCCCGTTCTCGATCGCGCAGCGGAACAAGACCTTCACGCCGCGCGTGATGGGCGTGCCGGTTGGCGCTGTCGTACGGTTTCCGAACGAGGACGGCGTGTTCCACAACGTGTTCTCGCTTTCGCCAGGACACGTGTTCGACCTCGGTCTGTATCGCGGTGGAGCCAGCAAGAGCCGCACCTTCACCACGCCAGGCGTGGTGCGGCTGTTCTGCAACATCCATCCGCAGATGACCGCGTTGGTGGTCGTCGTCGACACGCCGTGGATCGCAAACGCCGGCGCTGATGGCGCGTTCCGGCTCGACCTCCCCGCTGGCCGCTACACGATCACCGCCCTGTCGGACCGCGCCGCCGCCGTGTCGGTGGAGGTGACCGTGGCGGGTGTCACGTCAGCCCCACCGCTGTCGCTTGACGAGCGGGCGTTTGTGGCGACGCCGCACACCAATAAGTTCGGGAAGCCGTATACGGACGCCGCCTACAAGCAGCCTTGACCCTCGCATCGGATGGCGTGGCGCGGCACGGCGTCGCGACCTACCCGTGCGGTCGCCGTCGGCGTGCTGGTGTACCCTGCAGGCCATGTCGGTGCCCACGCGCGCGCCCGGTGCTGACCACCCTGGTGTGGTCGTCTTTCCGCCTCTGCTATTTGCGTCGTGCCTGACCGCTGGACTGGTGCTCCACTGGCTCTGGCCTCTCGTCACCGGCTTTCCCTGGGTCCCGCGCGCGGTCGCGGCAGCGCTCGCGTTCGTGGCGGCGGTCGTCTTCGGCCTGGGCGGTGAGCGTGCGTTGCACGGCGCGGGCACCAACGTTCGGCCCGATCGACCCACGACCGTGATCGTCACGGGGGGCATCTATGGCTACACCAGGAACCCGCTGTATCTCGCGCTCGTCAGCGTCTATGCCGCAGTGGCTTTGCTCGCCAACTCGCTGTGGCCGTTCGCGCTGTGGATCGTGTTGCTGCCCGTGCTCGTCAGTGGCATCGTGGCGCGTGAAGAGCGGTACCTGGAGGCGAAGTTCGGGGAACCCTACCTGGCGTACAAAGCGCGGGTGCGCCGGTGGCTCTGAGCGACGCTACGTCCTCATACGGAAGGCGTGCACTGGCTCAGTGATGCCCTTGATCGCGATGGGCGGAGCGGGCTCGGCAGCGACGAGGCCACGCACGGCTTCGAACGTCACGTCGTTGAGCAGCGTCTCGTCGGGCTCGGCAGCGGCGCACAGACGCGCGGCCAGGTTCACCGGCGCGCCAATGGCGGTGTAGTCGAGGCGATTGGCCCCACCCACGCTGCCGACGATCACCTCGCCGGTCACGATTCCCACACTCACCCCGAGTGGCGGCAGGCGAGGATCCAGTTGACTCGCGCCGCGTACCGCGCGGTGCATCTCCACTGCGCACCGGATGGCGTCGAGCGCCTTGTCGGCGCCAGTGAAATGTGCGAACACCGCGTCGCCCATGAATTTGTCCACGTCGCCGTGGAACCGCTGCACCAGATCCGCCTGCAGTTGCAGGTAGCGGTTCAGCACCGCGACCGCTTCTTCGGGCGGACGGTGTTCTGAGAACGCGGTGAAGCCGCGGATGTCCGAGAAGAGTAGCGTGATCACCTGACGTGAGCCGGCGCGCGTTTCGGGAGTGCTCGGACCGCGCTGGATCATCTCCACGGTGGAGTGCGACACGAACTTCTGCATGTCGGCCCGTTCGCGCAGGCCCTCGGTCATCTGGTTGAACGACTCGGCGAGGCGCGCGATCTCATCATGACCGCGAACGGCCAACTTCACGTCAAAGCGCCCCTCGGCGACCTCGGCGGTGGCCTTCGACAGCACGGCGATGGGCGCCGTGATCGAGCGTGCCAGCAGGGCCCCTGCGCCGATGCCCACCGCGGCGGCGGCCAGCCCCAACAACATCAGCCCCAATTGGATGTTGCGATAGGGCGCCAGCGCGAGGTCGAGCGACTGCAGCGCCACCACCGTCATGGCCGGCGCGTGGGGATCGGCGA
Organism: Acidobacteriota bacterium; assembly: GCA_031376505.1. Lineage (GTDB taxonomy): Bacteria > Acidobacteriota > Vicinamibacteria > Vicinamibacterales > UBA2999 > CADEFD01. The sequence continues at coordinate 23,224 of JANMDX010000213.1, read as the reverse complement.
CGCCAATGGATTCGAAGTGCTCACCGCCCAGATCGACCTCGAGTATTCGTTCACCGGCGGGTACCCTGTAATCGGCGGCGTTGGCCCAAGGCGCCCGCCCTTGCGCCAGCGTCGTGCCTTCCACGCCGGACGGGGCGAGCACCACGATGTCCTTGCCGCTCGCGTCGCGCAGCGCCGCGGCCCACTGGTCGTCAATGGGCGCCGCCGCGGCGACGAAGCCAAACACGGTGCCGCCGGCTTCCGCTGGCACGACCACGAGGTGATGCGTCCGGCCGTCCACGTCGATGACGCCGCGCACGGGTTGTCCCGACAGCGCCGGTTCGAGCCATCGGGCCCGTGCGTCGACCACAGAGAACGGCGCAAATGAGTCGCTACGGGCCAAGACCGAGCCTTGCGGATCGAGCACGAGCAGCAGTTCGTCGCGCGCGTTGCGCTCGCGGTAATCGGCGAGGAAGTCGCGAATGGTGGCGCCGTCGGTGCCCATCAGCGCCAGCAGATCGGGAAACGACGCCAGGAGCCGGGCCACCAGCGTCAGCCGCTCGTAGCGGCTTGCCTGCGCGGCCACCAGCGTGTCGCGGCTGCGCACGAGATCGGCCGATACGCGCTCATCGACGGCCTGGCCCGCCAGCCGCCCCACGTAGGTCAGGGTGGCGCCGGTGAGCGCCACGACAAGAATGCCAATTGCGACGATCAGCGTGGTTCGCAGGGAACGGAAGCGCACTGTCAGGGAGCTTACAGGAAAGACGCACGACGGGAGCCCGAGGACTCCCGCCGCGCATGTCGCGCGCGCTCACCGCCCGCGCGCGCGGGTGGTGTCTACGGCAGATTCGGCGGTGGCACGCGACGCCTGGTCGCCTGCTCGAAGGCGTACGCCAGCTCGATGAGCCTGGGCTCGGTGCAGGCCGTGCCCGCGAAGCTCACGCCGTAGGGCTGGTCCTTGGCGTTGAAACCGGCGGGGAACTCGGGCGTGGGCGCATTCGGCACGAAGCCGAACGGCACGATCACCGTCGGGTGCCCTGCCTTGGCGGAGATGCCGGCACCGGAGCTGCCCGGGAAGATCAGCGCGTCGAGTTTGTTCACCGACATGGCCTCGTCGATGCCATGCGTGCGCGCCAGGAAGATGTCTTTCGCCCGGTCGGCCAGATACCGGGCACGGTCGGTCTCGAGGTTCATCTCGTCGGAGATGTCGAACTGCGCCTGGTCGTATTTGATGGCGCCGCGGTTCCGGTTGGCCAGGTTGTAGTTACGCAGTTCGGTCAACGTCTTCACTGGCGCGCCTGGGCCAAGCGAGGCGAGCCACAGGTTGAAATCGCGCTTCATGCCGTACTTGAAGACGACCGAGCACGCGGCATCGCCGCCCTTGCCGCTGGTCGGACCGGCACAAATCGGCCAGGTGTTGAAGTTGTTGGCCGGTGTGCCGTCCACGTAGCTCGGGATGTCGACGTTGTCGACGATCGTGGCGCCCTCGCGCTTCATGATCGCGATGGCGTCCTCCATCACCGCCAATTGCTGCGCGTTGATGCCGCCGACGAGCGCGCCGGTGTCGGGCCGCGCGACGGCCCGGTAGAAGCCGGTGCGCGGAATGCCGATCCGCGCGCCCCTCAGGCCGGCCAGTCGCAAGAAGCGGCTGTAGTCGCGTCCTGGCGGAGCGATGCAGACATTTGTGTCTGGGTCCTTCGGATCTGCGCCCACCATCGGTCCCAACAGGATCGCGGCATCGGCCACGGTACGCGCCATTGGGCCCGCGGTGTCTTGATCCGCGGCGATTGGCGCGATGCCGTAGCGGCTGATGAGGCCCACGGTGGGCTTGATGCCGACCAGCATGGTCTGGTTCGACGGGCTCAGAATTGATCCCGACGTCTCGGTACCGACGCTGGCAGCCCAGAAACTGGCCGCGGTGCCGATCCCGGAGCTGGAGCCGCCGGTGTTCATGGCGGGTCGCCCGTCATTGGTCGCGGCCCGCGGGTCGGTGCGCGGGTCGTACGGGTTCATGCCGTACTGGAAGAGCGCACTGTAGTTGCCGGGCATGCCGGCCGCCACCCAGTTGGCAAATTCGGTGAGCACGGTCTTGGCGATGATGATCGCGCCCGCGTCTCGCAGGTTCTTGATGAGGGTCGCGTCATACGGCGGGGCGAAGCCGGCAAAGGCCAGGCCGCCGCCGGTGGTGGGCATGCTCGTCGTGTTGATGATGTCCTTCACCGCGATGGGAATGCCGTGCAGCGGCCCTCGCACGCGGCCCGCTGCCCGCTCGCGGTCGAGGAAGGTGGCGTCCTGCATTGCGCTCGCACTGAGGGCGGCCGTGGCGTTCAGCCGGTCCTCGTACCGGTTGATGCGGTCGAGGTACATCTGCACCAGCTCGCGCGACGTCACGCGTCCGTCGGTGAGTGCGTCCTGCAGTTCGAAGATCGACGCCTCGACGATGTCGACCCGGTGGCTCTGCGTCGTGATCCGGTCGCCCTGCTCTTGCCCGCTGCTGTGCGCGCCAACACCGATGGCCGTCGCGACGACCGCGACGCCGAGGAACATCGCTGATTTCATAGTGACCTCCAGAGTCCAGATAAACGACACACCGACAACAGATGATGAAGCGATGAACCAGCGTTAGGGCGCCGAGTCGGGCGGCACGCGTTTCTTGCTGGCCTGCTCGAACGCATAGGCCAGTTCGATGAGGCGTGGCTCGCTGCACGCCATGCCCGAGAAGCCCACGCCGAATGGAATCGGCCTGGCATCGAACCCTGCCGGCAGGGCCGGTGTCGGTGTGTTGGCCACCAAGGCGAAGGGCACGATCACCGTGGGATAGCCGGGCTTGGCGGCGATGCCGGCCCCGCTCGCGCCCGGGAAGAGAATGGCGTCGAGCTTCTGCGCCTTCATCACTTCGTCCATGCCGTGCGTGGCGCCGAGGCGAATGTCCTTCGCGCGGTCGGCTTCCCAGCGCGGCTTGTCCTTTACGAGGTCCACCTCGTCGGACACATCCAGATTGGCCTGGCCATACTTGATGGCGCCTCGGTTCTGATGCGCCAGGTTCCACTGGCGGAGTTCCGTCAGCGTCTTCACCGGGCCCGTGCCGTTCAGGGTCGCGAGCCACGCATTGAAGTCGCGCTTCATGCCGTACTTCAGCACCACCGAGCAGTTCGCGTCTTTGCCTTTGGCCCCGTCGGTGCCCGAGCACGTGCCCCAGCTGAGGAAGTTGCTCTTCGCGTCGGTGTCGACGATGCTTGGAATGTCGGCCGGGTCGACAACCACCGCGCCTTCCTTCTTCAGGATCTCGATGGCCTCGGCCATGGCCTTGGCCTGCGTCTCGCTCAGACCGCCGCGCGGTTCCTTCTCACCCGGCACCGTGCGCTTGTCGAAGTAGAACGCCCTCGGGATGCCAATGCGCGCGCCCTTCAAGCCGTCGCGCTTGAGATGCGGGGTGTAGTCGCGGTTGGGCGGCGGCGTGCATACGCTCGTGGCCGCGTCGTTCGGGTCGGGCGACGCGCCCTCCATTGCGCCCAGCATCACCGCCGCATCCGCCACGTACTTGGCCATTGGCCCGGCGGTGTCCTGATCCGCGGTAATCGGGATGATGCCGTAGCGGCTGATGCGTCCCACGGTGGGCTTGATGCCCGCCAGCATGTTCTGGTTCGCCGGACTCAGCACCGACCCCGACGTCTCGCTGCCCACGTTGGCGGCCCAGAAATTGGCGGCGGTGCCGATGCCTGAACTGGACCCGCCAGTGCTGGCCACCGGCCGGCCGTCGCCCGTGGCCTCGCGCGGATCGCGTCTCGGGTCGTAGGGGTTCAAGCCGTAGCCGCCAAGGCCACTGTAGTTGCCCGGCATGCCCTGTGCGATGAAGTTCGCCAGTTCCGTCATCACCGTCTTGGCGATGATCACCGCGCCCGCCTCACGCAGGTGCGCCGTGAGCGTGGCTTCGTAGGGCGGGATGAAGCCCTCGAAGGCGACCGCGCCGCCCGAGGTCGGCATGTCGGTCGTGTGGATGTTGTCCTTGAGCGCGACCGGGATGCCGTGCAGTGGCCCGCGCACCTTGCCGACCTTACGCTCGGCATCGAGGCGGTCTGCCTCTTCCAGTGCTCTTGCGTTCACGGTGATGGCGGCGTTGAGCGCGTTCTCGTACGTGCCGATGCGCTGCAGGTACTGCTCAACGAGCTGGCGCGACGTCACGCGGCCGTCGGCCATGGCACTCTGCATGTCGGCAAAGCTGGCCTCGACGACCGAGAACGGCGCGGCGGGTGGAGCGGGAGTCGGCGCAGTGGAGCAACCACACAAAGCAGTTGTGCACAAGAGGAGTGACGTCGTTCGCAATGAGATCATGGGGCCTCGCCAGGGGAAGGCCGATGGTGGTGCAGGTCGCCGAGCGGAGTCAACCGCTCTATCGCGGACGGCCCGCGGCTAGAACGTCGCATTGAGGAAGCCGAGCAGGACATGGTTACGCCGATCGGGACCGCGAGCGCTGTCGATGGCCTGGTTGAGATAGCCGATCTCCAGGCGCGACCGCGGACCCACGCCGAGGCCAACGCCCGCGAAGAGTCGATTCTGATCGAAGCCAGACACCGTTCGCGCGGTGTCGTTCATGTGCACGAACACCTCGTCCCACACGACGATGGTGGGGCCGCCTGCGCGTGCCCCGAGCTGGCGCGTAAGCCGGGCGAACTGACGATAGCGCCACGCCGTTTCGCCATTGCCCGCGATCCATCGTTCCTCCAGCCGCGATCGCCACTGGAGCTGCAGCGCCGGCCTGCGCAGCCGCCCGACCCACAGATACTGCTGCCACGCCCGGTGCTCCTGGAGCACCTCGCCGTCCGGCGGATAGCTGGGCGTGTAGCCATACCCGGCCCACAGGCTCGACCGGGGTGTCAGGTCGAACCCGACGGCTGGCCGCACCAGCAGCTGGTCCATGTCGTCGATGCCGTCGCGCGTGCGACCCTGAAGCTCGAAGTACCAGCGCCACCGCGAAGCCGTGCCGGCCCGCTCCTGCACCGTGGCGTTCCACCACACCCGCCCATCGGAGATGGGCTGCGCCGATGCCGATGCCGGGTGGGCGAGCAGAATGCTCGACAGCACCAGGCCCCACGCTGCCGCGCGCCTCGCCGCCCAAGGATTCGTCGGTGCTGTCGCCACGCCCAATACTCAGGACGGCGGCAGAAACGAAATCGCCGCAGTCTGCAAATCGTACATCGCGCCGGCAAGGACAATCGCGCTTGCCTTTTCGAGCTCCCGGAGGACGGCGCTCTCGCGTCGGATCTGATTCACGGTCAGTTCCACGTTGGTGCGCGTCACCGCATCGACGAAGGCAGCGTTGCCCGACGTCCGCTGCCCAGAATACTTCGTGGCCCCGATGGCCGGCTGAATCCGGTCCAGCAGCCCGGTGAGGTTGCCGAGCTTCACCCCGTCGATAGCGCCCATGACCGCGCCGCACGCCGTGTGTCCGAGCACGAGCACGACTTTCGCGCCCGTAACCTGGCATGCGAATTCGATGCCCCCGATGACGTCGGCGTTGGCGACGTTGCCGGCCATGCGCGAGTTGAAGACGTCGCCGATGCCGAGGTCCATGACGAGCTCTGCGGGCGCGCGCGAATCGATGCAGCTGAGGATCACCGCGGCTGGGAACTGACCGCTCGCCCGATCGCGCTGTTCCCGCAGGAAGTCGCGGTTCACGCGGACTCCCGAACGGAATCGTTCATTGCCCTTCCTCATCAGGTCAATGACCTGTGCCGGCGTGAGACGGTCGCGCTCCGCCTTCGGCATTGCCGCGGCTTCGGTAATGTCAACGAGATTCAACCCGGTGACACCGGCCAGCGCGGCCGACGACGCAAGAAACTCTCTTCGGTTGTGCATGTTAAGTGCTCCTCCCGTCACCTTAGTGGCCCCGCGGCTCGGGGGCAAATACGGAACCTCTATGGCGGGTATAACACCAGCGTGGCAACGCAGGTACCACGTCCGGGCACGCTGGACTGGCATGGTAGGCTGCGGGCATGGCGTTCTTGAATTACCACCATCTCCGTTACTTCTGGGCGGCTGTGAAGGAGGGTGGCGTGACGCGCGCGAGTCGCAAGCTCAATGTCTCGCAGCCAACGGTCAGCAGCCAGATTCGCGAGCTCGAGCAGGTCCTGGACGAGCAACTCATCGCGCGTGACCACACCAAGCTCACTCTGACCGCAGCGGGTCAGACGTGTTATCGCTACGCCGATCGGATTTTCGAACTGGGACACGACATGATGGAGGTCATGAAGGGGCGGTTGCCCGACCAGCCTCAGGACCTCACCGTGGGCCTTGCCAACAGCGTCCCCAAACTCCTGGCGCACCGATTGTTGCAACCCGCGCTTGGTCAGGCCGACTTCGTCAGGGTTCGGTGCTTCGAAGACCGTCTCGACAACCTCGTTGCCGAACTTGTGGCGCACCGGCTCGACCTCATCATTGCCGATACGCCCCAGGCTCCGAGCCTGAAGTTCAAGGTCTACAACCATCTGCTCGGGGAGTCGACGGTTCTCTTCTTTGGCACCGAGCGCCTGGCTGGTGGCTACCGCCGCGGATTCCCAGAGTCGCTCGATGGTGCGCCGATGCTGCTGCCGACCCAGAACACGGTCCTGCGCCGGTCGCTTGACGGGTGGTTCAGAGAGCGCAACATCGTGCCGAACATCGTGGGCGAGTTCGAGGATCCCGCGCTCATGAAGGTCTTTGGCGAAGCGAGTGTGGGCATCTTCCCGGCGCTGGCCGCGGTCGAGGCCGACGTGCGGCGCCTGTGCGACGTGCGGGTCGTAGGCGTGGCCGACGGTGTCGTCGAACGTTTCTACGCCATTTCGGCTGAGCGGCGACTGAAGCACCCGGGCGTGACGGCGGTCTCCGAAGGCGCGCGGTATCGGTTGCTGACCTAGACGACGTCGCGGACGTCCCCGGCACGACGGCCCTAGCTCAGGCCTCTCGGCAGCCGGTCAGACTATCTATTTGAGGGTCTGATGGCGACCACGCTACTTTCGAATCCGTGGGTCGCCTCGGAGTGCCAGTCGAGCCAGGGCATCGCGGTTGGTCCACCAAGGCGGTGTTGCATGACGCTTGCGGACGACGAACTGGCGACACGGATCACTGGGGAGTCCGAGAGATTCCTGGACTGAGTCTCACACCGGAGCAGACCATGCGGTTGTGTGGTGTTGAAGACGGTCGCTGCCGAGCGCTGTGGCAGCGTCTGGTGGCCGAGGGCTGCCTGCGACTAAGCGATCACGGCCGCTAGGGCGTGGCGGGTGGCGAACCGTGACCGCCGGGCGCCGCATCGCCTGTCGCGCGCTGCTGGTGGTGGCGTACCTGCCCCTCGGGGCCACCGTCTCACTGGCCCAGGGTCCGCAAGCTCAGAGCCGATGTGCCGATTGTCGCTTTGCTAACCTCGGGTCGATGACCACGTCTCACCTGTCCGAATGGGATCTGTCGGCCCATGGCCGCAACGACGTCGGCTGCGAGGCGTGCCAGATGAGCCCGCGACCTGTGGGGCCTGTCACCTGCAGCCCTTCACCGCGTTCCAGCGGAGCAAACACTTCGAGTTACTGCGCGCGGGTGACAAGACCGTGCCCAACTGCGCCACCTGTCATGGGGAGGTGGCCGGCGTGCGACCGTCGCCAAAGACCTTGGAATCCCACTGCGCGCAGTGTCACGGCGTCGGCAAGGTGGCCCCGCGCCCCGAGTACCCCGTGCGTGGCCGGCAGGCGTTTCAGGGACTGCAGGAGACCTGCGCCTTGCTGAAGGACGTGCGGAACGCTATCTCGCGGGTCAAGGACCCTGCGCGCCGCGCGCGATACGAGCGAGACGCTCGACTGGCAGAGGTGCCCATCACTGAGGCCACCGAGGCTGGTCACGCGTATCGCTACGAGCGGCTGGGTGAACGGCTGTCCGAGGCGCGCACCCGGCTGACGGCGCTCTTCGAGCAGGTGGCCAATCCGGACGGGAACTAGCCTCGCTACTTGTCGCTCAGCGTCTTGCGTGGGAAGACGTCAATCGTGTCGCCAATCACGATGGTCATCAAGTCGTAACCCACAGCGAGCGGCCCCGAGTACGTGCGTCTGGTCGGCCCGATGAGGTCTTCTGCCGTGGTGGGCGAGGGCACGATGTGCGAGTACACCGCCAGCCGTGGCCTGGCTGCGGTGAAGAGCGTGCCGGCCTGCTCCGGACTCGTGTGGTGCGAGATCACGCGTTCGATGGCATGGGCCCCCTGTACCTGCGCGCGTCTCATCTCCACCTCGGGACTGATGACCTCGTGCACGAACACGTCCACGCCTTTCGCGTGGACGGCGAGCGGCTCGAAGAACTTCGTGTCGCCCGAGAACACGGCCGAGCGGCCCTGGTAGTCCACCCGGTAGCCGTACGCCGGCGTGATCACACCGCCGTGCTCCACGGCAAAGGCCGTGACCCGCAGCCCGTCGCGCTCGTAGGCGACACCCGGCTGCACGTTCTTCGCGGCCAGGCGTGCGCCCTCGAGCGGAAAGCCTTCGTCTTTGGTACGCATGGCGACGTCCCACTCGTACGCCTGCGTGAGATGGCCGCTCATCTCGGCCGTGCCCGCGGGGCCGAGCACCTCGAGGGCCCTGGCGCGCCCGAACACCCAGCTCGTGAGCCACACATCCGGAATGCCCACCGTATGGTCGGAGTGCAGGTGCGTCAGGAACAGAGCGTCGATGCCGACGAGCGTCTCGCGACCGCCGATCTCGAACAGACGCTGGGTCGCGCCGCGGCCGGCGTCGATCAAAATCCTGCGCGACCCGGCTTCGACCAGGATGGAGGGTCCGAACCGCTCCATGTTGGGGCGCGGGTTGCCCGTGCCGAGCAGAGTGATTTGCAGCGTGCCCCGCGGCACAGGGGCGGGCTGCGCGCTTGCGGTGGCAATTGCGTTTAGGGAGACCAGTGCGGTGACTGCGGCGGACCGTAGAGTCAAGTGGCTACTCCGTTGGCAAATTCTCGAGATCGGCCAGATCCTTGTGCCGGCCGGCCGCGCGCTTGTTGACCCGCAGGTCGCTCAGAGCAATCGTCGGCACCGCGAGGCCGTCGACGTCGAACTCGACGGCCCGAGCGCGGCACTCGTCGTACACGACACCGTCGATCGACGTCATGATCTCGATGCGAAACGGCGGCACGCCGAACCGCACGATGCTGCGCGGGTTGACGAACAGGTCAGGGGCGATGGCCACCGAGTCGAAGCCGAAGCCGCGGAGGGCCTCGACGATACGGGTGGCATTCTCCGGCGTGGCGCGCACCCAGACATCGAGGTCGATGGTAGCCCGAGGATAGCCGTGGAGGCCCACGGCATAGCCGCCGACGAGCAGGTAGTCAACGCGGCTCGCGGTGAGCCACTGCAAGAACTCTTTGAAGTCGTCCGTCAGCAGCGGCACGTCCATAGATCACCCGTCGCATCACCTCGATCGCCGCAAGACGCTCCTGTGGCGTGCGCGCCCACCACCAGCGCCGCTCGTCGGGCTCGTCGTGCAAGGCCTGCACGCTGACCGCCGCGCGGTCCACGGTGGGGAACGCGGTTCGCGAGGGCGTGCTCACCGACTCAGTATACGCCCGACGATTGGTGGCTACCGCCATCCCCGCATCCGTGCGCGCATGCGGATGAAGTCGTCGGGCGGCGGCGCTTCCGTCGACACGCGCACCCCGGTAATGGGATGCGGGAACGCGAGCGTCCACGCGTGCAGCATCTGACGCGCCGCGGCGTCGGCGCCACTCGGGGATCCGTAGACATGATCGCCGAGCACGGGATGGCCGATGTGCTGCAGGTGCAGCCGGATCTGGTGCTGGCGTCCGGTGTCGAGCGTCAGCTCCACCATCGCGGCACCGGTGCCGTACGCCTGACGCACCACGTAGTGCGTCACGGCGGGGATGCCGGTTTCGCCGGGCCCCGCCAGGCGGCGCCGGCCGGCCGTGTAGCCCTCGGCAATCGGCGCGTCGATGGTGCCGATGACCGGCGCCGGAACGCCCTCCACGAGGGCCATGTATTGCCGGTCGAACTCGTGACGCCCGAACTGCGCGCGTCCGGCCTCGTGGGCCTCGCGCGACAAGGCCAGCGCGAGCGCGCCCGACGTGTCGCGATCGAGACGATGCAGGGTGCCGACGTAGCCGCCGGGGCCGCGCCGCCGGTCCATGTACTCCCGCACCCGGCTCAGTACGGTGTCTTCGTCCGCGCCGTCTTCTTTGTCCACGGGGATCGTGAGCAGTCCGGCGGGCTTGTCGATGACCAGAATGTGTGCGTCTTCGTACAGCCGACCGAAGCGTGACCGCGCCGGACGCACCGCGGGCCGGTTCACGTCGAGCACGACGGCGGCTGTCGACAACACGTCGGCCCCGGGATCGCGCTCGATCGTGCCGTTCACGGTCACCTGACCACGCTCGATGGCCGAGCGTACCTTGGCCCACGACAGCGCGGGCTGATCGGTTCGCAGACGCTGGTCGAGACGGGCGCGGAGGGGTTTGGTCAGAACGTCACTATAATCGAACCTTTCAGGAGGGCCCGCATGCTCGACGACACCGTGACGTCCATTTGTTACTTCAACGGCACCTGGGGCACCGGCGAAGTGCCGCTGATGACGTCGGCCACCAACGCCGCGTGGCTCGCTAATTCCGTGTTCGACGGCGCGCGTGCGTTCGAGGGCGTGGCGCCCGACCTGGACCTGCACTGCCAGCGCTCGATCCGCTCGGCCGAGGGGTTGCTGATGAAGCCGCCGGTCACCGCCGCGCGCGTACTCGAGCTGGCGCGTGAAGGCATCGCGAAGTTTCCGGCGGATGCGGCGCTCTATATCCGCCCGATGTTCTGGGCCGAGACCGGTCTGGTCTCCATCGATCCCGACTCGACCCAGTTCGCCATCGTCGTCCACAAGTCGCCGCTGCCCGATCCACTGCGCGGGTTCTCGCTGTGCTTGTCGCCCTACCGGCGCTGCAGCCCGGAACAGGCGCCGACCCACGCCAAGGCGGCGTGCCTGTATCCGATGGCCGGCCTCGCCATCGCCGATGCCAAGCGCCGCGGCTTCGATAACGCCGTGATGTGCGATCCGATTGGCAACGTGGCCGAGCTGACCGCGCAGAACCTGATGCTCGTGAAGGGCGGCGCGGTGCATACGCCGGTGCCAAACGGCACGTTCTTGAACGGCATCACCCGGCAGCGCGTGATCGGCCTGCTCGAGAAGGACGGCGTCACCGTGCACCAGCGCACCATCAGGCCAGCGGAGTTGCACGACGCCGACGAGATCTTCTCGACCGGCAATCACGGCAAGGTCGTGCCGTGCGTGCGCTACGAGTCGCGCGAACTCGCGATTGGTCCCGTGTATCGCCGCGCGCGCGAGCTGTACTGGGCGTTTGCGCACAGCCGGACGGCCGTGCCGGCCGCCTCCCGCAGGTAGCGTGGAATCTCGCTGAGTGCGGGACCTCTCGGAGGCGAAAGGCGCTTCCGGCGGTCGACCAGCGAGATGGCTCTGCCTTGTTACAGGGGGGCCGTGGCACGGCCTTGCGGCTGGCGACGGGGGACGGTACGACATGTCGCCCTACGCGGAACGCGTCATTCAACGCCTGCGCGAAGCCGAGGCCGATCTTCTGCGCGAGGTCGACGATCAGCAACGCCGCTGGCGCTACCGCGTGCACCGTGGACGCGTGGCGTTCGACCGCGACGTGCACCGGGCGCATGAGCGGCTGCGGACGAGCATTCCCGCCCCGCACGCCGGCTACTTCGCACTCGATCGCCACAGGCTCGCATACCTGAACGGCATTGAGAAGGCCAACTGCACGTTCGGCACCTACGCTAACGGCGTCGTGGCCTACGTACGAGAGGTGGCCGCGCGCACCGAGCAGTACTGGTGCCCAATCAAGCACAGTCGAACCGTGCGCGATCCACACGCCCGCTACCAAGGCTTCTTCGACTACGGAGACGCCGAAGGGTACCGGCACGGCGTTGCCCTGTCGCCGGCCGCTGGTCGGACAGAGCAGCCCGCACCTGAGCGGACGTCGACATGACCTTCTCGTCACAGGCCGGGGTCCACGAGGGCGTATTCGCGCCGCTCAGTGTCAGTCTCGTGTCGTCGGTTCGCTACCTCGCCACGACTGCGACCACTTCGATCTCGAGGAGGAAGTCCGGGTTCGCCAGGCGTCCCACCTGCACCAGCGTGCTCGCGGGCAATTCCTTCGTGAAGTACTGCGAGCGGACGTCGCGGATCACCTGCACCTGTGACGCGTCGAGCAGGTAGTAGTTGGTCTTCACGACGTCGTTGAAGGTCGCCCCCGCGGCCTTGAGCGCGGTGTCGAGATTGGCGAACACCTGTTTTGTCTGCGCGGTGAGATCGCCGCGGCCCACCAGCTGGCCGGCAGCGTCGAACGCCACCTGCCCCGAGATGTAGATCGTGCGTCCGCCCGTGGCCGAGACGATATGCGAGTACCCCGTGGGTGTCGAGAGCCCCGGCGGATTGAGTCGTTGAATCACGGAACGTCCTCCCTGTGCGTTGCCGGTGCTTGACCATGCGAGCGTGCCGGCTACGACGGCCGCGCACACCAGACTGCCCGCTGTTCTTGTCGAGATCGCCATCATCCCCTCCAGGTGTCCAACCGTCAGACGACTCGCTTCGCCAGATGCCCGCCCAGGTGCATCGTCATGTCGTAGACCGACGCGCCGCAGGCCGCCGCCACGTCCTCGGGGCGCGAACCGGTCTCCCAGTCGAAGCACGTCGCGATGTCGCCCGCCTGCACCGCGGTCTCCGCGCCGAGGTTGACGATCGTGTGACTGGCCGACACCGATGCCACGACCGGGAAGGCGCGCCCTCGGATCTTGACCGTGGCGCCCATGGCGGTCTCTCTCGGCCATCCGTCGGCGTGGCCCACCGGCACGGTGGCCACCCACGTGGGTGCGGTCGCCATGAACGCCCGGTTGTAGCCTGCGCTCGACCCGGCCTCGAGCTTCTTCACGTAGGCCACGCGGGCCCGCAACGCTACGGCCGGCCGCAGGTCGAGCACGCCCTGTGTGCGGAACGCCGGTTCAGGATAGATGCCCCACAGCGCCATCCCCGGGCGCACCATATCGAGCATGACGCCTGGATGTTGGAAGAACGTGTAGGTTGAGGCGGCGTGCCGCCGGCCAATCGGCACGCCGTCGGCCTTGAGCTGCGCGGTGAGCGCCTCGAAGCGTCGAAGTTGCTCGCGGTCGAACTCGACGTCTTCCGTGAAGCCCGTCATCACGCCGTCGATGCGGACGCCCTTGCGGCCGGCCAGATCGCGGATGAGCGCGTCGGCTGCCGTGTAAGGAACGCCCACGCGCCCCATGCCCGTGTCCACCTTGATATGGACCGGATACGCCCGCCCCGTGGCTGCGGCGGCCCGTTCGAGTGCGGCGCCAACGGGCGTATACACCATGGGCGTGATCCCACGCTTGTGCACGTCGAGCAGGTCGCGCTCGTCGAGCGGCCCCATGAGCAGCACCGGCTTGCGAATGCCCGCGTCGCGCAGCGCATGCGCCTCGGCGAGCTTCACGACGGCAAAGCCCTCGACCGCTCTGGCCGGCTCGAGCAGGCCAGCCACCGTGGTGACGCCCAGGCCGTAGCCGTTGTTCTTGACGACCGCCAGAATCGGCTGGCCCTTGGCAGCCCGTGCGACCTCCGCCAGGTTGTGGGCCAGATTGGCGGCGTGCACTTCGAGCCACGGGTCGAATCCAACGGGCGCCGCAGAGGGCGCGGCCTGAGTCGCATGGAGTCGACCAGGTCCGACCGCGAACGCGGCCGCCGACGCCAGCACCGCGCGTCGAGTGGGAAGCATGGCTGGCACTATAGCCCAGCCGTCCAGTCGTCGATGACGCGGCTACGGTGTGTGCGGGGCGGGCTTGCGGGCGTAGAGCAGGATCATCGCCGTGCCGGCGACGGCGGCGAGCACGATGATGGCGGCCAGCCACGGCTCGAGCCGGCCCGAGAGGGAGAGCACCGAGAGGCTCATGCTCACGCAGGACCACATCGACAGAAGGGCGTTCTTGGCGGCCGCGCGTGACATGCCGCGCCCCTCGTCGAGCACCTTCATGTAGGGGGCGAAGAGAGGAATGCGCAGCAGCCGGTCTTCGAGCCACGGACAGCTGCGAGCGAAGCAGTACGACGCGATGATGAGGAAGATGGTCGTCGGCAAGCCGGGTACGAACACGCCGAGCCAGCCCATGCCGACCGACGCCACGCCAAGGCCCGCAAACGCCCAGCGGCGCGGATCGCGCACCCACGAAACGGGCTGAGGGGTGACCGGGCAGGCCTTGTCCATGTCGAACCGCTATTGTGGCGCGCCGAAACACCTGGAGGCAAGCTCCACAGGTGGACCGCCATTGCGGGCACGATGTCGTCTAGGTCATAACTGTGCGAGGTGGACACCGTGAACGGCGGACGAGACTCGACCCGAAGGCGTGACCGGCGCACCTGCGCCGCGGTGGTCGCGGTTCTCGTGCTCGCCGTGCTGGCCGACGGCGTGAGCGCGAAGTCGACCGGGAAGCCCCGGCGGCGCGCCGTCGACGCGATCATCGTGCATTCGCTCGGCGGCCCAGACTGTCAGAATGGCACGCGCTTCTTCACACCGGTCGATGGCGACGCGCGCACGTGGATTGCCCGGTTCGCCACGCTGCCCATTGTCAGTATTCACTACGTGATCGGCCGCGACGGCCGAGTCGAGGCCGGCATTCCCGAATCGCTGGCCGCATCGCACGCCGTGGGTTGGAATCGGCGGTCCATTGGCATCGAGCTCGTGAACAACGGCGACGGCGCCGATCCGTTTCCCGAGGCGCAGTTAGCGGCGCTCCGGCAGCTCGTGCGCGAGATCCGCGGGCGGTATCCCCGCGTGGCACCCGAGCGCATCCTGCGCCACTCTGACGTCGACCACTCGATGTTCTCCGCGACCACCCACGGCGAGGCGTGCAGCGCGTTCCGGCGCAAGCTCGATCCTGGCGACGCTTTTCCCTGGGAGGCCTTCAAGGCCGCACTCGGAGGTGGCTAGCGGGTGGTCTGCACCGCAGCCAGCGCGTCGCCGAAGCGGCGTGCCGCCTCCCGCACGCGACGCACGTGGTCGGGGCCCATGCGAATCAGCTGCTTCTGCGCGGGCGGCAGCTGCTCGTACGCGGGATTGGCGTAGGCATAGCCGCCTTTGCCGGGCACGAGCGCGGCGTCTTCGGGCACGTCCGGCGTTGAGGTCACGACCGCGATCGCTCGCACCACGGCGTCGTTGAAGCCCCCGTCCGGATGCCCCTGGCGGGCGTACGCCTCGGCGATTCGTGGGCGCAGCGTGGCGAACACTGCCGCGAGCGTCGCGGGATCCACCCTCGTGACGGCCTCGGCCAACGACGCGTATCGCAGGTAGCTTGCCGGCGCCACCTGCGACACGCCGTCACGCCGCGTTACGGCGAAGCCCGGCGCGGGACGCAGCACCGCCAGGTCGCGCGCAGGAGATCGGCCCAGCGCCAGGGCGTCCACGGCGGTGGCGATGCTGCCCACCAGGTCGTCGGTCGCGAGCCACTTCAGCAAGACCGGGTGCGAGCCCAGCGTCGTGAAGAGCTCGCGCACGTACGGATCCATCTGCTCGAGCGGTGGTAGCGCCGGCGCAATGGCCGGCGCGTCGATGACGGCCTGGGCGGCGGGCGCGGGCGCGTCGACCGCACCGGGTGGGGCCGCTGTAGCCGCCCGTTGTCGCGCCACGTAGACCCATGCACCCGCCGCCAGCACGCCGACGACGAGCATCACGAACAACGCGACCCTCGGCCCTGGGGAGGACGGAGCGGAGGGCGCCACCGTCGCTGAATCCCCATGCCCGGTGTCGAGCGGGAGATCGTCGAGCGAAGCCATGGTCGCCTCCTTGGGTGTGAGCGTGGCAGAAGCCGCACGCGCGCGCAAGTGGTCGTACACGGTCCGGTGGTCTGGCGCCGACCCGAAGGAACGCCGACTCTGATTCAATCGTATCTGCCCGGTGATGTCCCGCTTTGCGATGCTCCTTGCCGTGGCCGCGACGATTGCCTCGTGGGCTCCGCCGATGGTGTTTGGACTGCTCGAACCCGGATATCGCAGCGTGCGCGACTACATCAGCGAGTTGGGCGCCGCCGGCGCGACCAACGCTGGGGTCGTGAATCTCACGTTCCTGCTGGCCGGCGCACTCGTCGTGGCCGCGTGCGCGGCGCTGCGGCGCCCGCTGCCAGCCGGGCCGGCCGCAGTCGGCGGGCTGACGCTCGTGTCCCTGATCGGAATGTCGTGGCTCGTGGCCGGCATGGTGCCATGTGATGCCGGCTGTCCGGCTGAGGGCTCGACGAACCAGATCGTGCACAACACCATCGGACTGGTTGGCTACCTGGGTGGGGCCTCCGGACTGCTGTGGTTGGGCGCCACGCTCCGACGCCATGGCGCCCCCTGGCACGCGGCCATGACAACCGCGTGCGGCGTCGTGGTGTTGGCCGCGCTCGTGGCCATGGCCACGCCCGCGTTGAGCGACGTGCGAGGGCTCTCGCAACGCGTGGGCGAGGCTGCCGTGTTCGGCTGGCTGCTTGTCACCGCGCCGCGCGCCACCGCAGCACGAGCGTCGCTGTCGACGTGACGTGGCGCGTTCTCAAGGCGTGCCGCGACGGCACCGCCTCGCGCTCTTTACCAGCGAGTCGTCAGGCCCACGCCAAGCATGCGCCCCTGCATGATGCTGTTCGGCGCAAGAAATGATGCGCTGAGCGCGTTGGTCGTCACGTAGCTGATGATGGCGTCCGAGTTGTTCACGTTGAATACCTCGACGACCGGCAGCAGCGTGGCTCTGCCGATCTGGAACCGACGCGACAGCTTGAAATCGAGCTGGTTGATGCGCTCGACGAACGTGTTGCGCTCGGCTTCGAGGTACACGATGAGTGAACCCTGGCCGAACGTGCCGGTCGGCATGATCACCTGGCCGGCGGGGCAGGGCGAGGGGCAGCCGGCCGGATAACGGGTGGCGCCGCGGGTCACGTTCATGACGCGCGAACTCGTGGGGCTCTGATTGCTCTGGAACGCCATGCTCAGCTCGAAACCCAAGCCGATCCGCCGTGTGCCCGACAGCTTGAACTGGTTCTTCCACGGGATGCTGAGGGCAAAGTCGTCGCACAATCCCTTGGTGGTGTAGTTGGTCGTGCTGCCTGTGGCCAGGTAGTTGGGGTCGTCGGGCGCCGTGCACGCGCGCTGCCGCTCGCGCTCCATGGTGAAGCCGCCAAAGAGCTGTCCACCCCCAGGTATGCGCCACGTCAGGTTGGTCATGAGCGCCTGATACTGCCGCTTGCGGTCGGCATCAGCGGTGTCGAGATTGCGCGTCGGCCGCGCCTGCGCCGCGAGGCTGCGCGCGAAGACCTCGATGGGCTGGCCGGTCGTCGGGTGGTAGAACGTGTACGGCGTGTAGTCGGCGAGCGACCAGCTCTGGTTGATGGTCGTCGTCAGGTTGCGGAATCCGCCCTGGAACACCGCCGCCGACACCGAGAAGCCGGGCAGGAGTTCGTGCTGCACTTCAACCGCGTTCTCGAGGTTCCACGTGCGCGGGTAGTCGCCGAACTCGTTGAGGGCCGCGGTGCCGAAGTTCGACGACAGCGCAGAGAAGTCGATTTCGCACCCTACGCGCGGATAGCCCGTGCAGCCGCGTTCGCCGTCGGCGATGTCGTTGCCGTTGGCGTCGCGCCACGGCAGGGTCGCGGTTTGCGACAGCAGCGGGTTGTAGTTGGTCGCGATGCCCGTCGTGCGAATCTGGTTGTAGCGATTCAGCGAGTACTTGAGTGCCGTCTTGCCGGTGCCGAATACGTCCAACACGGCAGAGAACCGCGGTGCCCAGTCCGTCCAGTTCGGCAGGTCCTGAATGGCCTCGAACTTCCGTGCTGGCACGAAGCGTCCGGCCGGCGACTCGGCGGCCAGCACCTGCGCCCTGATCTGCTCCCACCGAAGGCCGGCGTTGACGGTCAACCGGTTCAGCCGCCACGAGTCCTGGACGTAGAGGCCCAGATCACGGTTCAGGCGCTCGCCGTAATGAAGGGGCGTATTGCGGATGACGACGCTGTCTGGCACCGTGAAACGCACGCCGGTGGCGTTGCTGCGGTACTGCTGTGTGAGGTCGGCGTTCGCGTCCACCGTGTGCCAGAAGTCGCCAAAGGTGAGCTGCGCGCCGGCTTTGAGGTTATGTGACCGCCACAAATACGTGAGCGACCCCTGCAGCGCGTGCCGCTCGGGGCTCTGCGTGTTCTGCGCTGTGGCGGCGACCCGGCGGCCGCCGAGATCGCTTTCGAGCCTGGACGCGCCGGCAAACCACGCGGCTGTGCCCCGCGCCTGTTCGACGCCTTCCTGGTAGGTGTTCGTGTAGTACTCGAGGTTGCGCGAGTACCCCGCTTCGAGCAGCAGCGCGTTCGTGACCGTCGACGTGTACTTGATCGCGCCCGTGTGATACGCGGGTGAGAACCACCGCAACGCGGCCTCTTCGGGATCCTCGTTGCTCTGCATGTCGTGCCCGCGGTACTTGTCGATCTCGTCGAAGTACGCCGTGAGCTTGCTGGAATTCGAGATCTGCCAGGTGAGGCGCGCCAGGCCACTCTTGATGAACTGGTCGTCCAGCCCCCGGCTGCCGTCGTCCTGCAGCGTGTTGGCGATGTAGTTGTTCACGGTGAAGTAGCGTCCCGACGTGAAGAACCAGACTTTGTCTTTCACAATCGGTCCGCCGAGGGAGAGCGTCGTGTCGAAGATGCGATCGATGGCGTTGCCGGCGCGCAGGCCGCGGTCGACATGCCGGCCGGTGAGGTTGCTGGACTGCCAGGTGCCGGGCCGGTACGACGCCTTGTAGTCGCCGCTGATGCGGTTGCCGCCCTCGCGCGGAATCATGTTCATCCGGACGCCCCCAGCCGACGTGTCGGCCGAGATGCCGCTCGTCTGGATGCTCACCTCCTGATTCATCGCGTCGTTGAAGTAGCTCTGCACCGCGCCATCGGCCTGCAATCCGTTCACGAGCATGCCGTCAACCAGCATGGTGGTGTTCGCCGTGGTCATGCCGCGCACGGTCATGTAGGTCTGCTGCATGCCGCGGGCGCCGCCGGTGTCGGGCAAGCTCAGGCTTACTCCGGGGACGAGTTGCGCCATGCCCTGAATGCTGCGTCCGGTGGGAATCGAGTCGATGGCTTCGCGATCGAGAATCTGCGAGCGTGCCGCCGTCGTGACGTCGACGACCGGCGACGCCCCGGTGACGGTGATGGTCTCTGCGAGCGCGCCCACCTTGAGCTCAGCGTTGACCGTGGCCGTGAACTCCGCGGGCAACTGCAGGCCGTCGCGCTTGAAGTTGTTGAATCCCGGCAGGGAGAAGGTCACGGCGTAGGTGCCGGGCCGCAGATCGACCAGGCGGTAGAGGCCCTGGGCATCGGTAATGGCCGAACGTACGCGCTCGATCAGGGCGTCGCTGGCGGCTTCCACCGTAACGCCCGGCAGCACCCCTCCGGACGAGTCCCTCACGACGCCGGTGATGGCGCTTTGCGCGGCGGCTGCCGCAGGCAGGAGCACCAGACCGACCCACGCGGCTACAGCCGCCCGAAGCATCCTCGACATACAGCCCCCTCCCGTCCGCGCGAGCAACTGCCGCCCGACGGAGACAACCGGCGACACCACTAGCGCGTGAGGCTACGCGCATGCACCGCATCCGTCAAGCGCGTGTGTGCCCTCTTTGCGGACACAGCGTCGCGACGTCCCGCGCACGTGGAGGAACGCGATGTCAGGGAATCCGTCGCGCCCGCCTGGCGGTGTCGAGGTTGCGCGCAGCGTCCTCGAACGACGGGTTCAAGCGCAGCGCGTGTTCGAACTGCGCGACGGCGTCGTCGAATCGTCCTTGCGATCCCAGGGCGATGCCGAGGTTGTTGTGGGCTTCCGCGTATCCGGGCCGGGCGTGAATCGCTGCCGCGAATTCCTTCGCGGCCTCCGCGTTTCGGTCGCGCCCGAGCAGGAAGACGCCGAGGTCGTAGCGCGCCTCAGCGTCCTCTGGCGAAAGCGCGACAGCCTGACCGAGGTGCACGAGCGCTTCGTCGGCACGCCCGAGGCCGCTCAAGACGTTGCCCAGATTGAGGTGCGCCTTCGACGACGTTGGGTCCAGCGCCACGGCCACCCCGAACTCGGCGGCGGCTTCGGCGAGCTGTCCCTTCTCCGCGAGGGCCGTGCCGAGATTGTTGTGCGCGCCGGCCGAGTCGGGCGTCCCTGCCGTGGCCTTGCGCAGGTGCACGGCGGCTTCGTCGGTGCGGTTCACCTGCAACAGGGCGTTGGCCAGGTTGAAGTGCAGGTCGGGATAGTCGTCGCGCACCCGAAGCCCGTCGTCGTAGACCCGGATGGCGTCGTCAATCTTGCCCTGCGCGCGCAGCGTCACGCCCAGGTTGTTGAATGCCGGCACGTAGTCGGGTTGAATCTCGAGCGCCCGGCGGTAGCGGCTGACGGCGTCGTCGAGGCGTCCGTCTTCGTGCAGCGCCACGCCCAGGTTCGTCTCGGTAATGGCCCGGGTGCGCGTGGGCGACACGAGCGGCAGCGCGCACACGATGGCCATTGCGGTTGCGCCGGCCAGGGCGGCGGCCACCTCCCTCGTCGGACGCGTGTCGAGCGTGCGCCGCCAGTGCGTCAGGCCCGCGGCCGCGAACACGACCAGCAGTGGCACCAGCGGATACCGATAGCGGGCGAACACGTAGAAGGCGAGCGTGGAAGCGGTAAACGCCACGCCGATGGCGTAGAGCACCCACAGGCGCCGGCGATCTGCCCACGTGACCCACACCCCCACGAGCGCCAGCGGCACCAGCACGCCGAAGTGGGTGACCGGCCCGAACACGCGCAGCGGCCACGACCACTCGGCGTACGACTCCTGGCTCTCGGTGTCGAGCGCCTCGGTGGCGTTGACGAGCAGCGCGGCCTTGCGCGCCATCAGGCTGAGCCACGCGCCTGGCTGGCCTGTGATGAAGCTCCACGCGCGGCCGGTCCAATAGCTCGACACTTCGGCTGGCGATAGCGGGCGCCGCGCCGCGCGCTCAGCCAGTTCCGTGGCATCACGGCGTTCGAACTCTGGCGAACCTCGTCCAAACCGCAGCGCCGAGTAGCTGCCGTCGGCGCCCTCGTGATTGCCGATGTAGAAGTTGGGGCCGAACTGCGACGTCGTCAGGTACACGCCGCCGCCTACTGCAGCGTTCCGAATCACGACCGGCGCGAGCACGAGGCCGAGCCCTGCGGCGAAGCACCCAACCGCGGCGGCGCGCGACAGGCGCCGGCGCGTCACGCCGATCCAGCCCCACGCGGCCACAACCGCGATGAGCACGAGCGCGTTCTCACGCGTGAGGCTCAGGCAGCCAAGGACCACTCCAAGGCCGAGCCACACGCGCTTCCGGTCGTGCGCGCCAGTCGTCAATGCGGCGATGAGCGTGAGCGCGCTGGCCACGAAGAACACGTCCAGTACCGATTTCTGAATCAGCCCGTCGAAGAAGATGGCCGGGGCGTACGCGGCCATGAGCGCGCCGGCGACGATGCCGGCCCGGGTGGAGACCAGCCGTGCAGCTGCCCAGGCGACCAGCACCGCCGACAGGGAACCGAGCACGGCCTGCACCAGGCGCACCGCCATCAGGTCGTGCCCGGCCACGGCGTAGATGACGCCCAGGAAATAGGGATAGAGCGGCGCCTGATAGAAGACGTCGGTACCCACCCAGTCGCCGGCCGCCAATTGCTGCGCCCAGAGGTCGTAACCTCGGGCATCGCCCATGAGCGTGGAGAAATACGGAGTGCCTCGCATCTGCCAGAGGTGCAGCAGGCGGGCGGCCAACGCCGCGACGAAGACGCCGGCCGCAGGCAAGCCAAAAGCGCCGGCGGCCGACGGGGCCGCAGGGGCAGGCTCAGCCGTGTGGGGGGCGCGTGACGCGCGGGACGCTCGGGAGGCCACAAGGCTCACGGTTCCCGTGAGACAGTCGATTATGGCCGTGGGGAGTCGTTCGACTCAAGGTGGCAGAGCCGCCCGGACGAAGGCCAACCATCTCTCAGTGTCTGCCAATGCATGCGGATGTGTAATGCCTTGCCACGTTTTTGTTGGCGTTATCGACAATTGATCTAGAATGACGGGCGTACGTGGGCTGGGCCTGATCTGGGCCGAAGCCAGGAATTTTCTCGGGCGACTAGGAGGCGGGCATGGGTCGTTGGAATCCGTGGGTGATGTCGGGAGTGTTGCTGCTCGGCGCAGCGCCAGCGTTTGCGCAGAGCGGTGCGCCGGCAGGGGTGACGTTCTCGAAAGACATCGCGCCGATCTTTCAGGCCAAGTGTCAGGCGTGCCATCAGCCGAACTCAATCGCGCCGATGTCGCTTATCACCTATCAAGAAGCCCGTCCGTGGGCCCGGTCCATCAAGGACCGCGTTGCCCGCCGCCAGATGCCACCGTGGCACATCGACCCCTCGGTTGGCGTGACCAAGTTCAAGAACGACATGTCGCTCAGCGAAAAGCAGATCGACACCGTCGTGAAGTGGGTCGAGGCCGGCGCGCCACAGGGTGATCCCAAGGATCTGCCCAAGCCGGTGCCGCTCGTGACCGACAACGAATGGCAGGGCGTGCGTGATGGCTTCGGCCAGCCCGACCTGGTCATCCGGTCCTCCGAGTACAAGATGCCCGCCGTGGGCCAGGACGTCTGGTACCGGCCGATTCAAGACCTCCCGATCACCGAGCCCCGCTGGGTGAAGATGGTCGAGATTCGTCCCACCAACATGAAGGCCCGCAAGATCGTGCACCACTCGATCGCCTACCTGGTGCTGGCCGACGACCCGGATGCCGTGAACACCGGCACGTCCAACGGACCCTCCAACGGTCCAGTGTCGCGTGAAGACCTGGTGAACCGCCGCCCGCAGCTCATGGAGTGGGCCATCGGCAAAGGCTATGACCTGTTCCGCGAAGGCACCGGCAAGCTGATCGTCCCCGGCGAGAAGATCTCGTGGGACCAGCACCTGCACGCGGTTGGCGAGGAAGTCATGGGCGGCTCCGAGATCGCGCTGTGGTACTACCCGAAAGGCCAGGAGCCGAAGAAGCGCAGCTATCTGATTGGCTTCACGGGCCTGCGTCAGCGTGAGTTCCTCGACATTCCGCCCAACTCGGTGTCCTACACCGAGGGCTTCACGGCACTCAAGGAAAACACGATGATCACCAACTTCCAGCCGCACTTCCACTGGCGTGGCAAGGCGATGAAGGTGGAAGCGATTCGCCCCGACGGTGGCCGCGAGATCGTGAGCTACGTGGG
>JANMDX010000326.1:0-2850 GCA_031376505.1 Acidobacteriota bacterium | reverse complement strand
ACGGTGGCGACCACGGCGAGTTGCCGTAGGCGCGGGTGTCGGTCCATGCCTTCATCTGGTCGGGCGAGAACGCCACGGCCTCGGCCTTGCCGCGGTATACCGTCCACGAAAAGCGCAAGCCCGGTCCGCTCGACGGCACGACCGAGCCGGGTGGACGGTACAGGGCGGCCATTTGCTGCGCGGGCGTCAGCTTTCGATCCGGCCGCCGCTTCGGGATGTTGTCGGGGTCGTTGGCGACGGCTTGAAGGGGCACGGGTTCGCCGATCTTCACTGTGCGTCGCCTGGCGCCGAATACCTCGAGCGTGGGCGGCACGTTGGTGCGCAACTCGTCGCGCAAGCTGCCGAAGTCGCCGCCGATTTCGGTCGAGATCACCTGGGGATCGATCTGGTAATCGGTCTTGAGCTACGCGTAGGCCTTTTCGGTCTTCCCGTTGGCCGTCAGCGTCCAGATGATTTCCTTGGTGCCCAATTCCTTGGGCACCCGCACCGTGAACAAGAACGGATTGCGGCGCGGATAGAAGTGCGTGGGCTGCCCTTGGTCGGGGCCCCCGGGTTCGATCGCGTTGGCCGGCCCCACGGGAATGTCGAACTCCTGTTCCCAGTTCGAGTTCATGTAGCCGAAATACATCGTGAAGGTGCCGTCAGGATTGGCCGTCCAGCCTTCATACGAGGGCGACA
Source organism: Acidobacteriota bacterium (assembly GCA_031376505.1). Lineage (GTDB taxonomy): Bacteria > Acidobacteriota > Vicinamibacteria > Vicinamibacterales > UBA2999 > CADEFD01. Next base: position 2,172 of record JANMDX010000326.1, on the reverse strand, counting down.
GCGCCTGGCCGCTCGAAAACGTGAAGCGAGTCTGCGCGCGCACCGGACCCAGCAGGGCGAATCCGGCGGCGAGCGCGACGACGACAGTCAGGGGACGCCAGGCCGAACGTCGGATCACTGCTGCGGTCTCCCCGCAGCGGCCCCGGCGGGCGCGGCCGTGGTGGGCGGCGGCGTGGCCCAGCAGAGCGGGCAGCCGATGTCGTACTCGTTGCGATTCTTCATCTTGGCCCGGCGCTTGGCCATCTCGGCCTGGAACTGTTCTTCGGTCAACGAGACCGAGTAGCCCAGGTCGATGAACATGTTGGACACCGACCGCCGGCCGCCGCCCGCCCAGTTCCTGGCGTCGGCCACGTTGGTGTTCGCCGCGGTCGTATCAAGGAACCCGATGAGGTGCACGATCGTGCCCTTCGGCAGAATCGGTGCCGAGTCGTCTTCGTAGACGTACTGCTTCACCCAGTTGTGGTCGTAGCCAACACAGTTGAGCGTCAGGATGTTGTGGCCCCACACGGCTTCGAGGCACATGCGCACGCCCGGCGCGTGCAGGTGCGGTTCGAACGCGATGATCTTCGTGTGCTCCTGCAGCACGCCGTACGAATGGATTTCCTGCTTGGCCTGGTTCGATTTCACGTCGAGGTCGATGCCGTTACCGAGCCTGAGCGGCGAGCGCTTGTAGAGCGGCTGGTAGCCCTTCGGAAAGAACTTGAAGCCGAACTCGAGCTGGGCCTTGGTTTCCCGGCCGTTCGAGTGGATGTGGCCGGCCGAGAGCGCCAGTTCCGACCCGGCCGCCAGCAGCCGGCCCGCTTCGGGTGGAAAGATGTCGGCGTTGCGGCCCACTTCGTGGATGGGCCACGCCGTGTTGGCTTCGTCGGAGCCACCCGCTACGACACTTTCGTAGTTCATGTGATGGAACACGTAGCGTCCGCCCACGGTGCTCGTGGGTCCCGAGCGCGGGATGTTGTTGATCTCGCGCACTTCCACGGACGACACGTAGCGGTCTTCCGTCAGGCCAGTGGGAATGTGGCCCACATCGCCCCACCAGTCGGGGCCACTGGCCGGCACGACCATCTCTTTCGAACGCAGCACCAGATCGGGCTCGCCGATGTTCCACGTGAGGGTGGTGGTCTTGGCCTTCGCGGCCGGCAGGTCGGCCACGTTGCCAAGCGGCGCGCCGGCGTCGGCCCACGCGGCAATCTGCGCGATTTCCTTTTCAGACAGCGAGGGGTCGCCCTTGAACTTCTGGATGCCGATCTCTTTCTCGACAAACCACGGCGGCATCACGCCAGCGCGCGGACCCATGCCCGTGCGCCGCTTGATCGAGCGCACCCACGGCCGCACTTCTTCGTAGGTTACAAGCGACATGGGGGCCACGCCCTCGGGCGTGTGGCAGTTCAGGCAGCTCCGCTGCAGGATTGGCGCGATGTCCTTGGCAAAGGTGGGAGCCCCGGTGGTCGCGGGCGCCGATGCGGATTGCGCGGCGGCAGGCGCCGAAGCCACGAGGGCCCCAACGAATACGGCCGCGGTTGCGGCAATGCCCCGGAAGTTCCAACCTGCCAGCCTGTTGCGGTCGCTCATCGCGGCTCATCCTTTCAGAGAGAGATCAGGCGGAGCCTACGCCGGAACGCCGGCCCTCGTCAACGCTTGGCGGGAGGGCGGGCGGCGGGTCGTGCCGCCTGGGGCAGAGCAAACGCGGTGAGCGTCGTGCCGGAGGCAATCAGCACCTGCTGGCGCCCGTCGAGCATGTAGGTCATCGGAGCGGCGCCCCAAATGGGGGAGCCAGTCTGGTAGTGCCACAGGTTCTGGCCGGTTTTCGAGGCAAAGGCCATGAAGTTGCCCTCGTTGTCGCCCGCAAAGACCACGCCCGCCGCGGTGGACAGCACCCCAGCCATGCTCGGCGAGGGATAGGGGAACTCCCACCGGCGCTCACCCGTGGCGGCGTCGATAGCCCGCAAGGCTCCAGACGCCTTGTCTGGGTCGCGTTTCACGACCCCGCCAAACGACGACTCGCCGCGCACCAGCTTCTGGGCCTGCGGCTGGTAGGTGGCGCACGTTTCCCGCGCGGTCAGGAAGAACAGACCGAGGGCGGCGTCAAACGACGGCGGCATGAAGTTGGTGCCGCCCCACTGGTCGGGCACGCACTCGCGCTGCCCGTCGTTCAGCACGATGGGCCGACCG
>JANMDX010000323.1:0-2756 GCA_031376505.1 Acidobacteriota bacterium | reverse complement strand
GCAACCTGGTCAAGCGCGCGATCCGCGGGGGGGACAACGGATGGGCATCGACTTCCTAACCCGGGGCATCAGCCCCTGGGGCCAATCGATCTTTACCCACATCTCCTGGGATCTGTTGTGGGTCGCGATCTTCGCCGGAATCGCATTCCTGGCGGCGCATTCGGTCTACATGCTGCTGTCGGCGCACACGGCGCGCCCCGAGGCGGAAGTCGACGCGCTCGAAGCCAAGCTGAAGGGCCTTCCCGAGAAGATCCAGCGGCACAACCTTCCAGCGCGCATGTTCCATTGGATCATGGCAGCGTCGATGCTGACCCTGCTCGTCACGTCGTTCCTCCCCATTCTGGGCGTCAAGTTCGCCTGGGTGGAGTGGCACTGGATGGCGGGTCTGGTACTGGCGGCGTCGATTGTCTACCACATCATTCACGCCTCCTTCTTCATGGACTTCTGGTCGATCTGGGTCGGCCCGAAAGACATCCCGGAGCTCAAGTCCGAGTTGATGCGCGAGTTGGGACGCGACATCGGCGGTCCGAAGTCGGCGAAGTATCCGCTCGGCAACCGGCTGTATCACATGGCGATCGTGGTGACCGGCATCGGCGCGACCATCACCGGGCTCATCATGATGAAGAAGGTGCAAACGCCATTCTTCACGCGCGACCCGTACATCCTCGCTGATACCACCTGGGGCTGGATGTATGTGGGGCACGGCGTGGCCGGGGTGGCGCTCGTCGGCCTCACGATGGCGCACATCTACTTCGCCATCCGTCCCGAGAAGTTCTGGCTGACCAAGTCGATGCTCTTTGGCTACATCACCAGGCGCCAGTATCTGGAACACCACGACCCTGAGCGCTGGCCCGTGCCCGGCTCCGACCCGGTCGGCGGCCGTCCGTCGGAATAGCGAGTCTGCATGCGAGCACAGATGACCACTCGATGTAATCACATCGAGGAGGCCTACGAGTTCATGCTGGCCTACGCGGCGCAGGGCCTGGCCAGTGACGCCGGTTCCGACGCCGGGTCGCAGGCGCGGAAGTTCCTGGGGCAGCTCGACACCGCGCTGACGGGCCTGAGCGACGTATTCCGTGGAGTGGCGAAGGCCGACCAGCCGGCCGGAGCCGACCACTACGCGGCCTTCATTGCGGTGCTTGAACGCGACGCGTCGGCCGCCCAGGCGGCCGTGCGCCTCGTGCTGGCGCAACCGGGCATCAGCTCGCAGCTGGTGGACAACCTGAACGCGTCCATCCATCTGCGCGCGCTGCTGACCGACATCTTTCTGGTCGACGAAGTCCTCAAGACGCAGCCGGCGAAGGCCTAGCCTTCGCCGCGCCTGCGGCCCTTCTCGCCAGTTTCCAGCCTCGACTTCCCCGCCCGTGCTCTGCTATTTCAGCGGATCGAACCGGAACACCAGATAGCTGATCGGCGAGTCGAGCTGGTCGAAGCTGTGCGGCGTGCCCGCCGGCACGATGATGACGTCGCCGGGGCCCACTTTGCGGCTCGAACCGCCCTGGCGGGCGCCCGTCAGACTGGGACCGGCACCGAGCCTCGTCAAGTCGGTGGGTTTCGCATCACCGAGCGATCCGCCCGTGACCATCGTGCCGCTGCCATGCAGGATGTAGTACGTCTCGGTGACGCGCTCGTGAATCAGCGCGCCGGCCTCCGCCTTGTCGCGGTGCAGCATGGCCACCACCGTCCGTCCGCCGTGGACGTCCACGCCCTGAATGGGCTGGTCGATGGCGCTCTTGGCGATGCCGGACTCGAGCAGCGTGGCGATGTCGGCCGGCGAGATGTGGACGGCCGGCGTGGGCTGAGCGGCGGCTTGGGCCGCGGCCATGACAAGTGCGAGGACCGTGTGCATCAGCGTCTCCGAGGGACGACGCGGCCCGCCATCATCGGGGGCGGCACGTCCGGCGCGAGTCTAGCATCTTTGGTCTGTCCTCAGCCCCGCAGGACGCCGGCCGCGCTAGACCGTGGCGACCTTGTCGACGATGAACGCGTTGTTGTCGGTCTCGTGAATCGTGACTTCGACCCGGTAGGCCAGACCGTGCCCAGGATAGCGCGCGGCAATGAGCTGCACGACGCGGTCGAAGACATAGTGCGCCACGTTCTCCACGCTGGGTCCCCGCCCTTTCAGCACGACGATGCCCGCGGGCTCGAAGAGCGTAGGGTTCATGAACGCCGCGTCGGACTCGACCACCAGCATCTTGTGGTCGAGGTCGCGCATCACCTGTTTGATGTGCCCGAAATCCAGGGACATGTCGGACGCGTCGCGGGGAAAGACCTCGGTGGCGATGACCACCGTGCCGCGCCAGGTGTGGCCGTGGACGAAGCGGCACTCACCGGCGTACCCAAGCTGCCGGTGCCCGGTGTGAAACTTGGCGTGAACGATGATCTTTTCCATGGCCGGCGCGCCCGCAACCCACCCGGTTTCGGACGCCTGTTCAGTATAGATGCACGTCTTGCCAGTCGGCGCGGCCCGCCCTCGACATGGCCGCAGCTGCGCACTCCGGCGTGGGCGCGGGGGTGGGCGTGGGAGGGTGGGCGTCGGCCGTGCCTCTCGTGCGCTCCGACCGTGCCGCTACTCGGCGGCGAGCGTGACCGCCGGGTCGACGCGCAGCGCGCGACGCGCCGGCGCGGCCGTGGCCAGCAGCGCGGCCAGCAGCAGCAGCCCGGTCGCGGCGACCATGGCGAGCGGCTCGGGGCCACCAATCTCGGCGATGGCACCGGCCAGCACGCGCGCGAGCCAGGTGGCGCCGGCCAGGCCG
>JANMDX010000298.1:0-11680 GCA_031376505.1 Acidobacteriota bacterium | reverse complement strand
CGCGCAGTGTCGCAGGAAGCGATCGAAGTCTGCTTGTGCGGGCGAGCGCAGGGGCGCCGCGTTCATTTCCTCGATGGTGCGGAATTTCTGCACGGGCACGTCAATCCTCCTCATCCTTCAGATTGAAGCGCTCGCGCAACGCGGCTGCGTCCTGGTGGTCCTTGGCCCGAACGGTGCCCTTCTTGAGTCGATAGAGGGCCGCCGGCGTCGCCACCTGCACGTGAGTGCCCTCGATGTTCTTCGTCTCGGCATCGACCGTGTCGAAACTGGCGGCTTCGCCGAGGCGCGTGAGGATATCGAAGTACAGGTCGCCGCTTGGCGGGTAGTAACGGACGGCTGGGTATTCGCCCAACAGGTCAGTCGCAGAAATCTCATCGATGTGCGGATCGTCCGCATACGACGCTCGCAGGGCGGCACGCAGTCGTTCGACGTTGTCGGCGGTAGCCCGGATGAACAGGTCGAGGTCCTCGGTCGCGCGCACCACGCCGTGAAAACCCATGGCGGTGGCGCCGATGAGCACGTACTCCAGGCCCGCCTCCTCGAAGGCGCGAAGCACGCGGAGGATTTCGTCCCGGTCCACGCGACAAGCATAACGTCTCACGGACCGGGCGTCACCCGCGACGACGACCGCGTGGCCGGCGCGGGGCCCATGCTCACGTTGCCATGCCATGTCCGTCGGCACCCGCGGCGGTCCCGCCGGCGGTGTGCTCAGGATGCGCGGCGCGAGTGTGGTGGGGCCATGGCCAGCACCTCGCGGAGGCGGCCGGGGGCTGAGTAATAGGCGCCGTGCAAGGGCAAAGCCCCCGTCCGGTTCCAACCCGGAGAGGCGCTCGCCCGTCCAAGTGCGCGAGGTGAACGGCATGCGTGGACGACTGTGGCTCGCGGGACTGGCGGTGGCGGTGACAGCCGTGGTGCTGTCGGCGCGCGCGGTGATGGTGCCGGTGGCCAATACGGATCAGCCGGCGGTGGGTGCGGCCGGCCGGGTCGTCGGTAGCTGGACGGCGAAGACCCATCCGGAGTGGACGGGCGACGACGTACAGCCTCGCGTACAGCTCGGCCTGCGCACCTCCGATGACCACGACCACTGGGGATTCGGTGTGCCCATTGCCGAACTGAGCGGTCTGCCGGCCGGCGCGCGCGACGGCGTCGTCAAGGACGCGCGCTTCGCGTTGACGCGCGAGGCCGGCACGTTCCAGTTCACAGGCACATTCGACCAAGGCCAGGGAACAGGGACGTTTGCCTTCTCGCCGAGCCGCATCTACGTCACGGCGATGGCCCAGTTCGGCTACCGTGCTCTGCCGTCCGGCCAGCTCATGCACCTGGCGGTGCTCGACGTCACCACCGCGTTTGTCCGGGACCTCCGCGAGGCGGGCCAGACGGGCCTGGCTCTCGACGACCTCACGCGCATGAAGATCCACCGCGTCACGGGCACGAACGTGCGCGAGCTGGCGTCGCTCGGCTACCGTCAGCTCGACCCCGACACCCTCGTGCGGATGCGCATCCACGGGGCGTCGCCCGAGGTGATTCGCGACTTGCAGAAGGCGGGCCTCGGCGCGCTCTCGCCCGACGACCTGGTGAGTCTGCGCATTCACGGCGTCACGACGGCGTTCATCGCGGGACTGAAGGCGCGCAACTACACCGGCCTGACCGCCGACGACTACACCCGCATGCGCATCCACGGCGTGACGCTCGATGAAATCGACGCACTCAAGGCACTGGGCCTGGGCGGTCTGGGCGCCGACCAACTCGTGCAGTTCCGCATTCACGGCGTGCGCCCGGCCTACATCCGCGAGATGCGCGCCGCGGGCCTGACAGACGCCGGCGAGGACGACTTCGTGAGCATGCGCATCCACGGCGTGGACGCCGCCTTCGTGCGCGACGCGCGGGCCGACGGCGTGACGGTCCTTACGGCAGACGACGCCGTGGACCTGGCGATCCACGGTCGGCGGTGGCGGAAGCAGTAGCGGCGCGATGCTCGGCCACGACGTCCGCTACTCGTTGCGAAGCCTCGGGCGCGATCCTGGATTCACGATCTTTGCCATCGCCATCGCGGCGCTCGGCATCGCCGCGTGCACGACCATCGTGAGCGTCGTGCAGGCGCTGCTGTTGCGCGACCTGCCGGTGCACGACAGCGCGCGGTTGGTCTGGATCCAGGCAGCCGGCGGAACCCAGACCGGTGACCTGTCGGCCGAAACGCTCAAGGTCGATCCCTTTTTGGAGTTCCGCCAGGCGACGCAGTCGTTTATTGATGTGGCGGCGTACTACGCCTTCTACGAGAAGGGCGGCCTGAAGCTCACGGGCGCCGGCGAGCCCGAGCGCCTCACGGGCGTGCCGGTGTCGCAGAACTTCTTCGCGCTGCTGGGCGTTGCGCCGCTCGTGGGCCGTAGCTTCTCGGCCGGGGAAGCCCGCGCGAACCTGCCCGTGGTCGTGCTCGATGAGGGCGTGTGGCGGCGGCGCTTCGCGGCCGACCCATCGGTTGTCGGACGGGCTCTGATTCTGAACGGCCGGTCGACAACGGTCATCGGCGTTGTGCCCTTCGACTTCGGCTCGATGCTCGCACCAGGTACGCGCGTCGAGGTGTACCTGCCCCTCCCGCTGACCGACGAAGTGAATCGCATGGGCAATACACTGTCGGCGATTGGGCGGCTCGCGCCCGGCATGACCGTGGCGCAGGCGCAGGCTGAAGCCAACGTGCTGACCGGTCCCATTGGCGCCCGGCACGACCGCGAGGGCCTGCGCTTCACCATGCGGGCCCCTCGACGAGCGGGTACGGGGCCCGATGCGTCCGGCCGTGCTGTTGCTGGCCTGCGCGGTGGGTGTGTTGATGCTCATCGTGTGCACCAATCTATCCAACCTGCAGCTGGCGCGAGGCTCGGCGCGGCAGCGGGAGTACGCGATCCGCGTCGCACTTGGCGCCAGTCGAGGCCGGCTGGCACGCCAGTTCCTGACGGAAAGCCTGCTGCTGTCGTCGAGCGCGGCAGTCGTTGCACTCGGCCTGACGGCGGCCGCCACGGTGTGGCTGGCGCGGCTCGAGGCCATCAACCTGCCCCTTCGCGACGGCATTCGTCTCGACCCGGTTGCGTTCCTCGCATCGCTGGCGGTCGCCACCTTCACTGGCGTCATCCTCGGCCTGGCGCCGACCGTCCAGGCGCCGTCACAACCGGTACACGACGCGCTCAAGGACTGGAGCCGGGGGTCGAGTACCGGACGCTCTGGCGGCCGCCTGCGCGCGACACTGGTGATCGCCCAGGTGGCATTCGCGTGCGTGTTGCTCGTCAGCGCCGGTCTCTTGATCCGGAGCCTCCTCCACGTGACCGACGCGAACCTGGGATTCCGGCCAGACCACGCCCTGGCCGTCCGCATCGAGCCGCGGAACCTCGAGGGCGGGGCCCAGGGCGCGTACTTCGACGATCTGCTGCGCTTGGCGCGGGCCGTGCCCGGTGCGAGTGCCGTCGGCGTCACCGACGTGTTGCCGCTCGGGGGGAACCGAAGCTGGTCGGCCGCGGCAAGAGACCAGATCGCCCGGTACACCACAACCGACCCGCCACCCGAGGCGTTCGTGCGCGTCGTCAGCGACGGCTACTTCGACGCGATGGGCATCGAACTGCACGCCGGACGCGGCCTCGAGGCCCGCGACCGGGCCGGGCGCCAGGCCGTCATCGTAATCAACGACACGCTGGCGCGGGCATTGTGGCCGGGACAGGAAGCAGTCGGGAAGATCCTGTTCGCGGACGTCGACCGCGAGGTCGTCGGGGTCGTGGCCGGTGTGCGTCACATCGCTCTCGAACAGCAGCCAGGAGCGGAGATGTACGTGCCCATCCGCCAGACCCGTGACTTCTCTGGAGTGCATGTCGTGGTCCGCACGTCGGCCGCACCGACGATGGTCGCCGCAGCGGTCGTCCGGGCGCTCCAGTCCGTCGATCCCACGCTGCCGCAGGGCGGATTCCAGACATTGGACCAGCTGGTGGACCGGTCGCTGTCGTCCCGCCGGTTCGTGGTCGCGCTGCTGGCTGGATTTGCGGCGTTCGCGCTGGTGCTGGCGGCGCTCGGCATCTACAGCGTGGTGGCCTACGCCGTTCGGCAGCAGACTCACGAAATCGGCATTCGCATGGCGTTAGGCGCCACGAGCGCCGCGATTCGATCGCAGGTCCTCAACCGAACGTTGGTGCTGGCCGGGGCTGGCATCTTGACGGGCGTCGTGCTGTCACTCGTCCTCGTCCGCGCGGTCCGCAGCCTGTTGTACGGCGTCGATGCCCGCGACCCGGCCACCTACCTCGTCGTGACCCTCGTGCTCGTCACGGTTGCCCTGGCAGCGGGCCTGATGCCGGCGCGCCAGGCCTCGAAGACGAGCCCGACCGCCGCGCTGCGTCTGGGATGAGCCACGTATCCGGGAATAGGCTAGGGGCCTCGAGGTATATACCTTGCCAGAGGGCCACTATGTATCGACGCACGTTTCTCGCAGGGTTGTTCGGGACGGTGCCGGCGGTCTGGGCAGGATGCGTGGCCGCGGCGGACGAAGGGGCGCCCACGGGCGCAGCGGCAGCAGCATTCGAGGTGACCAAGACTGACGCCGAATGGCGGGCGGTGTTGACGCCGGCGCAGTTCCATGTGCTGCGCCAGGAGGGCACCGAGCGCCCGGGCTCGAGCCCGCTCAACGACGAACATCGCACCGGCACGTTCCACTGCGCGGGTTGCGCGCTGCCGGTGTTCTCATCGAAAGACAAGTTCGAGAGCGGCACCGGCTGGCCGAGCTTCACGGCGCCGCTGCCGCGCGCCGTCGGCACCTCGGTTGACCGGTCCCTGTTCATGGCGCGCACCGAAGTACACTGCCGTCGCTGCGGCGGGCATCTGGGCCACGTCTTCGACGACGGTCCGGCGCCCACCGGGCAGCGGTACTGCATGAACGGCGTGGCGATGACCTTTGCCGCCGAGACCAACGGAGCACACTCATGAACATCTCAGCTCGAGTCGCGATCGGCGCCGCATTGCTCGGCGCATGCCTCACCCTCGGTGCCGGGCCAGTGGCCGGACAGGCCGCCGGAAGCGCTGTGTCTCTGGCCACCGCCACCTTCGCGGGCGGATGCTTCTGGTGCATGGAGCCGCCATTTGACGCGCTGACGGGCGTGGTCTCGACGACCTCTGGCTACACCGGCGGGCGTACGCCGGCACCCACTTACGAAGACGTGTCAAACGGCGACACCGGGCACGCCGAGGCGCTGCAGGTGGTGTTCGATCCCGCGAAGGTTACCTACGAGAAGCTCCTCGAGGTCTACTGGCACAACGTCGACGCGCTCGATGGTGGGGGCCAGTTCTGCGACCGCGGCACGCAGTATCGTCCGGCGATCTTCTATCACTCCGCCGACCAGCAGCGCCTGGCAGACGCGTCGAAGGTCCGCATCGCGACGCAGCTGGGCAAGACCGTGGCGGTGCAGCTCGTGGCGGCCAGCAAGTTCTTCGCTGCCGAGCAGTATCACCAGGACTACTACACGAAGAATCCTGCGCGGTACAAGTTCTACAAGTGGAACTGCGGCCGGCAGCAGCGCCTGGACCAGCTCTGGGGGAAGGCACCAACGAAATAGTCCGCTTGCGCTTATTAATCATGTATGCATAATACATACATGAACGAGAACGTCGAGCGAGAGGCAGGACTATTCACGCTTCTGCATGCCGCGGGCGCCGCTCAGGACCACGTCGAGGCCAAACTCGCCGAGGTCGGACTGTCATTGGCCAAACTTGCGGCTCTGAGTGCCCTTCGCGACGCCGGTGAGTCGCTTCCGCTCAGCCAGCTCGCCGAGCGCTTGTCGTGCGTGCGCTCGAACATCACACAACTGGTCGATCGCCTCGTCGCCGACGGCCTGGTCAGCCGGGCCGCAGACCCGCACGACCGCCGCTCGCGGCTGGCCGTCATGACGTCGGCCGGCCGGATTGCGTGCGACGCGGGGATGCGGGTTCGGGACGAGGTCGAGCGGGTACTGGTCGGCGATCTGTCAACGGACGAACGTCGGCAGCTTGCAAGCCTGATGGCGAAGCTGGAGCGATCGGCGAGGTGATTTTGTTTGAATGTATCGTTCATATGTGAAAAGTCGTCATATAGACAATTCTCAACTAGACATCTCACAGTTCAACTTCCTCACTGGAGAATCAATGGCCGCCGGTACTCAGACTCACGCGTCCTCCCGCCTCGACACCGTCAGCCTCGACCGGCTGTTTCTGACAGCGCGCACGCACAACCGCTGGCTTCCGCAGGCGGTTGACGACACGTTGCTGCGCGAGCTCTACGAACTGGCGCGTATGGCGCCCACCTCTGCCAATAGCCAGCCGTTGAGGCTCGTGTTCCTCACGAGTCGCGAGGCCAAAGAGCGGTTGCGCCCGGCCCTGGCCGCGACCAATGTGGACAAGACGATGACGGCGCCCGTCACCGCCATCGTGGCCCACGACCTGGCCTTCTACGAGCAACTCCCGAAGCTGATGCCGCACGTAAACGCCCGCGCCTGGTTTGCGACCAAGCCCGCCGAGCAGCTCGAGCGCGACGCGTCACTGGGCGCGTCGATGCAGGGCGGGTACGTGATGCTCGCGGCCCGCGCGCTTGGTCTGGACTGCGGGCCCATCGGCGGGTTCGACCGCGCCAAGGTCGACGCGGAGTTCTTTCCAGATGGCACGTGGAAGTCGAACTTTCTGCTGAATCTGGGCTACGGCGATCCCGACGGCCTGCATCCGAGAAATCCGCGGCTGGCGTTCGACGAGGCGTGCCGCATCCTCTGAGACCAGCAGCACGCCTCTGCGCGATATGGTGCCCGGGTTTTCGTTCAATGGTCGGTTGGGCGACCACTGACGGCGACACAGAAAGAGGCGGCAATGGGCGCAGACTCAACGACCCCTAGCCGGCGGTCGAAAGCGATCAGGAAGATCCTGGGCGGATTCGCCGCGGCGGCTCTGGTCGCTGCCGTGGTCGGCGGCGGCTACTGGGCCGCGAGCTGTCCCTGTGGGGGCGTTCCCGGATTCGTGCTGCGCGGTGAGGTGCACCCCGAACCGGTCCAAGACTGGCGCTTCGCCAACGACGTGTCGCTGTGCCAAATTCAGATCAACGCCGGATGGCTGGCGCACTCGGTGAACTTGAACTGCATGGCCACGCCGGCCGGCGACCTCTTCCTGAGTTGCTCGGCGGGAACACGGAAGTACTGGTGCCAGCATGTGGGCGCCGACCATCCGGGCCGCCTGCGGCTGAACGGCACCGTGTATCCCGTCGTCCTGAACCGAGTGACGGACCCCGCCACGCTCGACGCGGCGTGGGCGGCGAGGGTCAGTAAGCTCCAGAACCCAGAGGTCCAGGCGCAGCAGCCCCCGGGAGCCACACCGGCCCCCGATGCCAAGCGACCCGCCACCTGGTGGTCGTTTCAGGTACGTTCGAGCGCGTCCGGCTAGCTCCAGTCGGAATGCCCGAGGCCGTGCACGACAACTGCTGCGTCTCCGGCGGCGGCCAATTCAGGATCGGCGTGACCGGCTCGGCAGCGGCATCCGCCACCGGCTGCGGTTGGTCAGCAACCGGCCAGCGCGCGCCACCGCCGCCGTCGAAGATGCGCGTCGGAAACAGCACAACCGCCCGCCGTGGATACCTGCCATGGGCCCGCCGCGGCATCAGTGGCCGGGGCGTTGGGCGCGACAAACGACTGCACGTAGATCTCGTATCACAGCCGGACGGTTGAGTATGATCATATCCTGAGTCATACTCTAGAGACTATGTCCGACACCGCACGCGTCACCATTACGCTGGCCGCCGAACTCGTCGAGGACATCGACCGGCTCGAACGTAATCGAAGTCGGTTCATTGCCGAGGCCGTCGCGCACGAGCTGACACGACGCCGGCACGCCGCCCTGCTCCAGTCGATCCGCAGTCCGCACGCGGATACCGTGGCGCTCGTTGACACCGGGCTGACCGACTGGGTGTCCGACCTGCCCGCCGACGAAGGGCTGGTGGACGTCGATGCGGGAACGCCCGTCCGTTGGGTGGAAGGCACAGGCTGGAAAAAGGTCCGCGCGTGACGCTCGCGCGCGGCACCGTCGTGCTCGTGGAACTCGATCCCGCGCTTGGTCACGAGCAGCGCGGTGTTCGACCCTGCATCGCCGTCAGTGACCCGGTCGTCAATGCCGACCAGCGCTTCCCGTTGATCGCCGTCGTGCCGGTCACCGGGACACCTGGCGACGGCGCGCTGTATCCGAGTCTGGCGGCGGGTAGCAGCGGCCTCACGAAGACGTCGTACGTGCTGACAGACCATGTGCGTTCGATCGACAAACGCCGCATCCGAAAGACCTACGGCCTGGTGTCGGCGGCCGAACTGGCCTCGATCGATCAGGGCCTCGAACTGTTTCTCGGCTTGCACCGGCCGCAATAACGGCGGACGAGGAGTCAGAGGCTCCGCGGAGCCTACTTATTGGCCGGGGGCTTCCAGTTCAGGATCAGCGTGATCGGCGCGGCGGTGGCGTCTCCCACCGGCTGGTTGATCAGGAACCTTCGTCCGACCAATTGAGAATGACGTTGAGTTGGCGCGGAACGGACCCTTCGTCGCGCCGGATCATCAGGAACCGTTGGCCATCGGGCGAGACGTCGTAGCCATACCGCAAGTAGTAGTTCGACCGGTCGAACAGTTTGCGGGGAGCGCCGAAGGTCCCGTCTGGTCGCACTGCCACAGCCACCACCGCGTCCCCTGTCAGGTAGAACAGTTCCTTGCCGTCGGACGACCACATGGGCGTCGATCCGCCTCCCTCAGAGACCGCGATTCTGTTCGTTCCGGCGGGGTACGACTGAACGTAGACCTCAGACCGCCCCGACTCGTCGGACGAATACGCCACCCAGCGCGGTGCGCCCGATGCACCCGGGGAGAATCGGCCCTCTCTCTCGTTGAATGGCGTCACCCGCAGAGGCGAAGTCTTTCCGTCCGGAGACAGCGTCCAGAGGTCCACACCGGTCTTGGGGTTGATTTCGAAGTAGAGCAGCGTTCCGTCGCCCGCCATGGAAGACGGGTACTGGTCGCTGGGCTGTTTGAGCAGCACGTCCGCGGACCGCGATCCATCGGCGGGCTGTGAGTAGATATCCCAGTCCCCTCCACGATTGGAGCCGAAGATCACTCGCCTGGGATCAGGGCTCCACAGCTGGTAGAAACTGCTGGCGTTCCCAGACGTGAGAGGGGCGCGAGTTCCGCGCTGCAGATCGTGAATCCACAGGTTGAGGCCAACTCTGACAACCGCCTTCATCCCGTCAGGCGACAGGCGTAACTCCCTGTACAGATCCTGGCCCTTGCCGAGCGACTCGGCCCTTCCCTCCCGATCGACCCACACCAGCGAGCTCTTGGCCGGGTTGGCAGCGGCGTAGACGGCAGTGCGGCTATTCGAGATGGACAGCCACCCCCGGGACTCGCGCTCGAATTCTGAGTAGACGTTGGAAAGGACGGTGGTCGCGACGCTGGTAGGCGCGGGATGGGCGGCGTCAAACGGCGCAGCCACGACTCCCGCGCTCCGATCGACGACCAGGATGCGACCTGTGGACCCACGGGCCGGCTCGAAGAGTCCAGCCCCAAACAAAAGTGTCGTGGGCAAGACCATGTCCCACCCGCGAGACTCGAGTGAGAGCACCGCGCTTCCCGGCGTGGTCCCCCAGATCGTGAACAGCACACGGCGTCCTCCCGGCAGCGCCTGCGGAAAGACGTGGCCATAGCCGCTGGCTGCGCCGTCTGGCTTCGTCAGCGATTCGGGTGTTCCGCCGCTGGCGGGAATCCGCAAGAGTCCGGAATTGATCGACGTCGTGTAGATGATTGTGTTGTCGTCGTTCCACGTTCCACCGAAGGGAACGGCCGCTTCGGCCAGCCGGATGGGAGCGCCCCCGGTCACTTCCGCCTTCTGAAGCTGCCCCTGGCCGAAGAACGCCACCCACTTCCCATCGGGCGAGAAGAACGGTTGCATGGCGCCGCTCGAACCCGCCACCACGCGAGCCTCAAACGCATTCAGATCGCGCAAGTACAGCAGCGACGCTTCCAGGCCCTGCTGCGCGACATAGGCCACGGTTCGGCCGTCACGCGAAATGGCCGGAGAGGAGGTGAGTTCCTGACCCGGCGGAAGCGGGATCGTCAAGCGGGTGGACGTCGTCTCGACATCAGCGGGCACGCTCCGCCCGCCGAACAGGACTGCCGCAACCGCAACCATGGCGAGTGAACCGGCCACGGCCCACGGCAACCTGCTCCTGGACGCCGGGGCCGTCTGCGCGGGGGGCGCGGCCGTCTGCGGCGCGGCCGTCTCAAACGCGCCATCCAGCGCCAGGCGCACGTCACCGATGTCACGCAAGCGCTGCTTCGGCTCCTTCACCAGGCAGCGCGCCAGCAACGTCCGGATGTGCCGAGGCGTCGTCGGTGGCAGTGTGCCCAGATCGATTTCGCGCGTCATCACATGGGCGAGGGTCTCGGGAATGGTCTCGGCGCTGAACAGGCGCTGGCCGGTCAACATCTCGTAGAGCACCACGCCGAACGCCCAGATGTCGGCGCGCTTGTCGACCGCCTTCCCCTTGGCCTGCTCCGGCGCCATGTACGCCGCCGTGCCGAGGATCATCCCCGCCTGTGTCATCGCGGGGGACGTGATGGTCGGCGAGTTCATCGCCTCGGGACTGGATGCCGCGGCCGGGTCGAACGCTTTGGCGAGACCGAAGTCGAGCACCTTCACCGTGCCGTCCGCGCGCAACTTGATGTTGGCGGGCTTCAAGTCGCGATGGATGATCCCCTGCTCGTGCGCGGCTTCGAGCGCTTCCGCGATCTGCTTCGCGATGGGCAACGCCTCGTCGAGCGGAATCGCGCCCCGGGCGAGGCGCTGCGACAGGTCCTCGCCCTCGACGAGTTCCAAGACCAGCGCCAGAGTGCCGCTGGACTTCTCGACGGCATAGATCGCGGCGATGTGCGGAGGGTTGAGCGACGCCAGCGTCTTGGCTTCCCGTTCGAACCGCGCCAGGCGCTCGGGATCGGCGGCAAACGCGTCGGGCAGGATCTTGATCGCCACCTGGCGGCCAAGCGTCGTGTCGGTAGCCCGCCACACCTGACCCATCCCACTTTCGCCGAGCGGCGCGGTGATTTCGTAGGGGCCGAGTCGAGTGCCGGGAGTGAGTGCCAAGCCGTTGGATTATAGGCGCTGGCGGGACACACGCGGCGGCGCTGACATCTCTACGCGCCCGGCAGCTCGAGCACCTCGAGCAGCGCCTGCGCGATCACATCGAGCTGTTGTCGCTGAAGGCGCGACAAGGGCCCCTGGACCAGCCGGCGATTGTCGATGGCTCGCACCTGATCGATCAGCGCGTCGGAATCCTTCTTCAGGTTCCCGGACGCTCGAATACGCACCCGGAGGGGTTCGGCGGCCTCGATGAGTCGTGTCGTGAGAGGGACCACGAGCGTCGACGGGTGCTCGGCGTCGAGCAGCGCCTGGGCCTGAACGATCAAGACGGGGCGAGTCTTTCCGGGCTCGGTCCCCCGTCGAGGATTGAGGTCCGCAAGCCAGATCTCGCCCCGCCTACGCATCGACGTCCCGCTCGATCGCCGCGAATTCCGCGTTGACACGCATGCTCTCGCCGCGGACCTTGCGCGAGGCGGCGCCGAGGCGGCCAGCCCGCAGACGGGCTCGGGTCTCGCGGTTCATCTCTTCGAGCGCGCGC
>JANMDX010000279.1:0-1654 GCA_031376505.1 Acidobacteriota bacterium | reverse complement strand
ATGGTAGGGGCGAGCGCCGCTACCGAACCGCCGCACGCATCTCCGCCGGCGTGACCACCGCCACGCCCTGCTTCCCCACCTCCACGCCAGCCGCGAGATTGGCGAGCCGCGCCGCATCCAGCATCGATGCTCCCGCCGCGAACGCCCCGGCCAGCCATGCCGTCACCGTGTCGCCCGCACCCGAGACATCGAACACCTCGCGCGACTGCGCCGGAATCCGTGCCATCCCGCCGCCGCGTTCCAGCAGCAGCATCCCCTCCGCGCCCAGGGTGACGAGCAGGTGCGCCGCGCCGAGCTGCTGCAGCAGCGCGGGCAACGCCTCGAGTTGGTCCGTATCAACGCTCGCACCCAGTGCCGCGGCCAGTTCCGGCCGGTTCGGCTTGAACACCGTGGCGCCGCCGTACCCGAAGAAGTTGCGATACTTGGGATCGACGACGATCGGAATCTTCCGCGCCGTCGCGGCGGCGATCGCCGCCCGGATCAGCCCGGGTACTAGCACGCCCTTGTCGTAATCTTCCAGGACCAATGCATCGCTCGCGCCTATCGCCCGCTCGACCTGACGGATCAGCTCGTCAAGCAGCGCGCCTGCGACCGCGACGTCCGTCTCCTCGTCGACCCGCAGCAGCTGCTGGCCCCGCGCCAGGATGCGGGTCTTCACTGTGGTTGGACGCGCCGGCACAGTGAGTACGCCGGCATCGCTCAGCCCCGCGGCGCCGAGACGTGAGCGCAGTGCGCCGCCCGCCGCGTCGTCGCCCACCAGCCCGACCAGCAGGGCCGTCCCGCCGAAGGCCGCCACATTCGCCGCCACATTCGCTGCCCCGCCCAGCGCCTCCCGTCGCTCGGTGACCGACACGACGGGCACCGGCGCCTCGGGGGACAATCGATCCGCCGATCCGATGAGATAGCGGTCGAGCATGATGTCGCCGACGACCACGACCCGGCGGCCGCGCATCCGGTCGAGGAGGGTGGTCACCCGGTCGCGGGAGAGCGGCGCCAACGGTTGGGCGGTCATTGCAGGGCTTTCTGGGTTTGGAAACCGACGGTGGCTCTGAGGCGGGCTTCGAATCGGCTCCGGGTGGACGTATGGTGCCAGCCGCCTTCGCCGTGGAATTGGAACGAACCCACGCCGCCCGACGCTCTCGCGCCCACGCGCCAGGTCGATTCGACGGCTCCGAGAAAGAGGTCGGGCGTTGCCGTCAGAGCGGCGCCGAGCGGAAACGGATGGTCGAGCCGGCCCTCGCCCTGTTTGAACAGGGTGAGATCGGGGGCCACCAGCCACGACTTGCCCACCGGCACGCCGACACTCACGCCCAGGCTCAGGTTGTCGGGAAACTGAGGGCCGATGCCGAGGCCTTTGTCGACGAAGTTCTGGGCACTGTCGAGGGTGCGATAGGCCAGGGAGCTCACCATCGCCAGGTGGGCGCGCCAGCTGAGCCGGTTGCCGAGGGCGCCGGATCCGACCATGGTGGCAGCCCACCGGCCGGGGTGGGCCGGTTCGCCGGTGCCGTTCGGGTCGGGCTTCCGCCGCCACCGGTCATCGATCATCGCTTGGCCCTGGAGCAGGACACGGTTGGAGGGCCGCCACGACAGGTCGCCGCCGAGAATGGTGTTGCGGTCGTCCTTCATGCCTTGCTGGATTGGAAACGAGAACAAC
>JANMDX010000248.1:0-2817 GCA_031376505.1 Acidobacteriota bacterium | reverse complement strand
ATTCAAGCAGCGCGCGTTCGCGCACGCCGTCCAGTCCGCCGAACCGCCGGATCGCCTTGGCGTGAATCTCTTCAACGATATCGACGGTTACGTGCACGCAGTCGGTCGGCCGCGGGCTCATGCGATCTTCTTCATCGTCCGCGCATAGTCCTTCATGGTCTTCTTGATCACGCCGGAGATCTCGGCTCGCGACGGCCGCGCACGGATCGGCGTCAGCGTGATGGTGCCGCCCTCATGCACCTCGACGTTGACTTTATCGCCGGCCTTGAGGCGCGCCAGGTCGAGCAGCGCGGCGTCGAAGATCAGGCCCTGAGAGTTGCCGACTTTCGTGATGGACTTGACCATGCCGTAAAACTATGTTTTACTGCCGGGGTTGTCAAGTGCCCAAGCCGTGTGGTGCGGCACAAGTCGATTGTCGGCACCCGTCGGCACCGCAGTACCCAGTGTCAGCGCGCGGCGAGCGAATAGCTTGTGCTGCGCCCGCCAGCCGAGTGTCGCACCAACACCCCGCGCTCCACGAGTTGTTGGATATCACGCAGCGCAGAATCTTGCGATGTCTTGGTCAGCGCCGCCCACTTGGACGTCGTTAGGTGACCCTCGAAGCCATCGAGCAATCGATTGATCACCAACCGCTGGCGCTCGTTGAGTGGCACGTCGCGCAGTCTCTCCCACACCCGCGCTTTCACAATCACGCCCGTCAGCGTCACCTGCGCTGCTTCGATCGCGCGCGTGAGGCAGGTGAGAAACCATTCGATCCACGACGTCACGTCCATTGTCGCCGCCTGCGTCTGTTCGAGGATGCGGTAGTAGGTGCCTCGTTCGTGGCGAATCTGCGCCGACATGCTGTAGTACCGCTGCGAACTCCCCTCAGATCGCGCCAGGCACATGTCGGTGAGCGCCCGCCCGATGCGCCCGTTCCCGTCGTCGAACGGATGAATCGTCACGAACCAGAGATGGGCCAGCGCCGCCTTGAGGACGTCGTCGGCCGGGGTGTCCCCGTTGAACCACTCGACGAAGTCCCGTGTTTCTTCGTCCAGGCGTGCCGCCGCGGGCGCTTCGAAGTGCACGCGCTCTCGTCCCACCGGACCGGACACGACCTGCATCGGCGAGGTACGATCGTCGCGCCATGCGCCCACGGCGATCCGGTTCATGCCGCTGTGACCCGTGGGGAAGAGCGACGCGTGCCACGCACACACGCGTTCCGTGCTTAGCGGCTGGGTGTAGTGCTGAGTGGCGTCGAGCGTCATCTCCACCACTCCGTCCACGCGGCGGTCGGCCGGCTCGAGGCCACCCATGTCCAGGCCCAGTCGACGCGCCACTGAGGAGCGGACTTGGTCCGCGTCGAGCGCCTCGCCCTCGATCTCGCTGCTCTTGATGACGTCGTCGGTGAGTGTTCGCAGCACAGCGTCTTCTCGGACTCCGAAGCCGAGCGCTTCCATCTGGCCAATGAGGCGCCCTTGCACGTGCCTGGTTGCGGCCAGGGGCGCAGCCAGGCGCTCGTGGTTCCAGCGGAACCGCGGCCAATCGGATAGCTGATGGATGTAGGTCTTCATTCGGCGCGTTATCTGCGGTGATTGTAGCCGTCGATCGCCGCAAATACCAGTATTGCCCGCATAGTACGCGGTGTATGTGGACCGAATTTGACGCATTTCGTGCGGGACACGCTGGTTTCGCGTTAGGAAAGTCGTGGACGGCCGGCGAGGGAACCGGGGCCCGCTTCACGGTACGGCGGGAGCCGGCGGGAACCGGGTCGCAGTCGATGCCCATCGACTCGATCGCGCTGCTCGAGACGAACACTCCGGAGCGGGTCATCTCGCTGGCCGCCGGCGTGCTCAGCGGCCTGAAGACCGCCTTCTGGGTAAGTCGGTTCCGGATAGGAGGCACGCGATGAGACGACACATGCGGTCGATGGCCCTCCTGCTGGCGCTGACGACACTCCTTAAGGCCTGCGCCACGACTCGCCACGCGCCGTCCGTTGCTCGGCGTGACGTCAAAGTGGTCCGTCGCGCAGACGGGCCCAAGGTGCACGGTGAGCTGCTGGTGGTGGAACCGGACCGCGTCGTTGTCTTGGCGAAGGAAGGGATTCACGACGTCGCGATCCCGGCGATCCGCCAGATCCGAGCGCACCGCGTTTCGCGCGTTCGACGCCAGCCAGCGGGATCTGCTGAGGCCGTTCGCACGATATCCGCAGGGGCTGCCCTCAGAGTTCGACCCGCAAAGCTTGCGGAAACCACCGACGGCGAAGCGCTGAGACTCCGCAGCACCCCACCGCAGATCCGCGCCCGCCTGGCCCAGTAGCCGCAGTGAGCCTGGAGTGGCCACCGCTGTCTATTTAGGCGCGACGAGGGCAAAGCGCAGGTCGAAGACGCGCTCCTGGCCCACGCTCAGGCCCGTGATGCGCTTCGCCGGGTCGCGTCGAAACGTCACAGTCCCCATCGCGCTGCGGAACGCGTCGTTGCCGATTGGGGTGAGCGCGATCACAGAGGCCGGCCGGCGCTTGAGCACGAGCGTGCCACGCTCAACCGCCGCGGCCAACATCACCTCGGCTTCGTCGCTCCAGTACTCCCCAACGTACTCGTTCAGTTCGGCGGCGGACATCGCGACGGCAGCCGGCGGTGGCGAGGCGGGCAGGCGCGCGGGGCCGCGGATGTCATCTGGTCCGCGAGATAGATATCGGCCACGGCGTCTGCGGATGCCGTGGCGTTGGCAGTGCTGACGTTGCACAACACGGCCACGGACGTGTGCGCCTCTGGAAAGCGGCTCAAGTGTGCGCGATAGCCTGCCGTCGATCCGCTGTG
The DNA here is from genome assembly GCA_031376505.1 of Acidobacteriota bacterium. Lineage (GTDB taxonomy): Bacteria > Acidobacteriota > Vicinamibacteria > Vicinamibacterales > UBA2999 > CADEFD01. The sequence goes on along the minus strand of JANMDX010000248.1, from coordinate 19 downwards.
TTCCACCTTGCGAAGGCCA
>JANMDX010000233.1:0-66364 GCA_031376505.1 Acidobacteriota bacterium | reverse complement strand
ACGCCGTGCGCCAGGTGATGGGCGGTCGCACGTGAAGGCGCTGCGACAACGCGTGGAGTTGGCGGCGGTGCGCGCCGTGCGTGCGGGCGTCGGCGTCGCGCCCAACGCGGTCGTGCGCGCGTGCGGGGCGGCGCTCGGCTCGGCGTTCTTTGCCCTCGACCGTTCGCATCGGCGGGTGGCGCTCGCCAACCTGGCGCAGTGCTTCCCGGCCCGCCCCGGGTCCGAGCGGCGCATGATCGCGCGGCGGATGTTCCAGCACTTTGGCGTCCTGCTGCTGGAACTGCTGCAGTTCAGCCGTCTGTCGCCCGAGCAGATGCGCGCGCGGATGGACGTCGATGGCGAAGAACGCGTGCGTGCGGCGTATGCCAAAGGGAAGGGCGTGCTGTTCTTCACGGGGCACTTTGGCTTCTGGGAACTGCATGCGATGGTGCATGCGTTGCTCTTTCAGCCAATTGGCGTGCTGGCCAGGCCGCTCGACAACCACGGTCTGCACACGATGCTCGAAGACATGCGGCAGGGCACCGGCAACACCGTGATCTATCGTGAGGGGGCCGTGCGCAAAGTGCTGCGGATGCTCGCGATGAACCAGGGCGTAGCCATGCTCATCGACCAGCACATGCACAGCCCCGACGCCATCTGGGTGCAGTTCTTCGAGCGGCCGGCGGCCACCACCTCCACGCTCGCGGCGCTCGCGCTGCGCACCGGTGCGCCGGTCGTGCCAGTCTTCACCGTGCCCCTGCCAGGCGGGCGCTTCCACATGATCTACGAGCACCCGGTGGAGCCGCCGGCGCCCGGCACCGCCGACCCGATCCGCGAGTTCACCCAGCGGTGCACCGACGTGCTCGAGATGTACGTGCGGCGTCAACCCGAGATGTGGCTGTGGATGCACCGCCGCTGGCGCGACGCTCCGGCACCCGAGACCGGCGGCATGTTCCCGGCGGTGCGCGATGAGGACACCGGCGATGCCTAGCCCGCCTGGTCGCGTGCTGGTGATGGCGCCCAATTGGCTGGGCGACGCCGTGATGGCGCTGCCCGCCGTGCAGACGCTGCGCGACCGCGTGTCCCACACGCAGTTCATCGTGGCGGCGCGGCCCAGCGTGGCCCCGCTCTATGCGATGGTGCCTGGCGTGGACGCCGTTGTGAGGCTCGAATCACGCGGCGGGCTGGCCCACCTGCGGCGGTGGCGGCGCGACGCGGCCCGATTGGCTGAGGAGCGCGTCGATCTGGCCGTGCTCCTGCCCAATTCGTTCATGTCCGCATGGATCGTGGCCCAGGCGGGGATCCCGGAACGTTGGGGCTTTGCCACCGACCTGCGTGGACGCTATCTCACCCACGCGTTCCGGCGGCCGGCCACGTCACTGCATCAAGCCGACTACTACCTGGCGCTCACGACCGCGGCCGGTCTCTCGGCCACGCCGCGGGTGGCGCGGGTGGTCGTGCCCCAGACCGCGCTCGATGCGGCCGCCACGCTCGTGCCGGCGCGCGACTACGTCGTGCTGGCGCCAGGGGCGGCCTATGGTGGCGCCAAGCAGTGGCCGCCCGAGCGCTTCGCGGCGTTGGCACGCGCCTTGTGGCACGGCCGCGGGGTGGCGTCAGTGCTGGTCGGCGCGGGCGGAGACGCGGCGGCTGGCGGCGCGCTGCGGCTCGCGCTCGGTGCTGGCGCTGGCGGCAGTGACACCGCGGCGGCGATGGTCGATCTGATCGGCAAGACCGACTTGCCCACGCTTGCGGCGGTGCTGGCCAGGGCGCGCGGGGTCGTGGCCAACGACTCAGGGGCGATGCACCTGGCAGGCGCCGTGGGCGCGCGGGTCGTGGCCATTTTCGGTCCGACCAACGAGCGGCAGACCGCTCCGCTCCCCGCCGCACTCGACGCGCCGCCGCACCGTCTCGCCCTCCATCATGTGTGGTGCCGCCCGTGTATGCTGAAAGAGTGTCCGCTCGGACACATGTGCATGCGCGGCGTGTCGGCTGACGATGTCGCTGCCCTGATTCCATGACCACCGACGCCCTGCCCTGGACGATACAGGCTTCACCCGGTGGGCTCCGCCCCGCCGTCTTCCTCGACCGCGACGGCAACCTCAACGAGGACGTCGGCTATCTGTGCGAGATGTCCCAGCTCACGCTCTATCCCTGGGCGATCGACGCGGTGCGGCTGCTGAACCGCGCCGGCTACCTGGTGGTGATGGTGACCAACCAGGGGGGCATCGGGCGCAAGATGATTCGCCCCGAGTTCGTGGGCGAGCTGCATGCCGAGATCGATCGTCGGCTCGCCGCCGGCGGCACCCACGTGGACGGCTGGTACTTCTGCCCGCACCATCCCCAGGCGCTCGTCGAGGATCTGCGGATGGCCTGCCGCTGCCGAAAGCCCGAGACGGGGATGGTGCTCGACGCCGCGCGCGATTTGGGCATCGACCTGACGCGGTCGTGGGTGATTGGCGACAAGTGGGGCGACGTGCAACTCGGCGAGCGCATGGGCGGCCGGTCCATTCTGGTCCGCACCGGGTGGGGCGTGCTCGAGGAGGCCGTGCGGCCCCCAGGCCAGGCCGTCGAGGCGATCTGCGATTCGCTGGCTGGCGCGGTCGCGGTGGTGCTCGACCGTGACGGGCGCCCGTAGGTTAGTCTGTAGCCGCTGCATGGTTCCGACATTGTCCGACGCCGCGTCGACTTCGCGCCTGCTCGCGCTGCTGAAGGCGGCGCGCGGCCGCCGCGTCGTCGTGCTTGGCGACCTCATCGCCGACGAGTTCGTCTCGGGTCGAATCGCGCGCGTGTCGCGCGAAGCGCCCGTGCTCATTCTCGAGTACGACTCCACTGAGATCCTGCCCGGAGGGGCGGGCAACGCGGCCGCCAACGTGGCGGCCCTCGGCGGCGTTGCAGACCTCGTGGCCCTGGCCGGACGCGACGATGCGGGTCGGCGCGTGCTGGCGGCCTGTCCGTCGCGTGTGAACACGCGCGCCGTCGTGCGTCCCGCCGGCTATCACACGCCGGTGAAGACCCGCATCCTGGCCGGCGGCGTGCACTCGGTCAAACAGCAGGTCGTGCGCATCGATCGGCGTACGCGCGAGCCCATCGCCGACACCTGGCGCGCGGCCTGGTTGCGGTCTGCGCAGCGCGCCCTGGCCGGCGCCGATGCCGTGCTGATCTCGGACTACGGCTCCGGTCTGCTGTCGCCTGCGGTCGTGGCCCGGCTGGTTGCGCCGCTGCGCGCGGGCGGCCGCCCGGTGCCCGTGCTGGTCGACTCCCGCTACGCTCTGCTGCGATTCCGCGGGCTCACGGCCTGCACGCCCAATCAGTCCGAGGTGGAACAGGCGCTCGGCGTCACCATTGGCGACGCGCCCCGGGCGCTGGAACGAGCGGGCCGTGCAATTCTGGCGCGCACGCGCATGGAGGCGGTGCTCGTCACCCGCGGCAGTCGTGGCATGGCGCTGTTTGAGCCCGGCGTGCCCACGCGGCATGTTCCGATCTACGGGTCGGACGAGATTGCCGACGTCACCGGCGCTGGCGACACCGTGATGGCCACGCTCACGCTGGCCCTGGCCGCCGGTGCCTCGATGTTCGACGCCGCACGGCTGGCCAACTACGCCGGCGGCCTCGTGGTGATGAAACGCGGCACCGCGACCGTGTCGGCTCGGGAACTGGCTCGGGCCGTGACAGGCGCCGCGGACCACTAAATGGGTGACGTGCTGTCGCGAGAGGCGCTGGTGGCCAGGGTGGCCGAGGCGCGGCGCCTCGGGCGCACCATCGCCTTCGCCAATGGCGTCTTCGACCTGCTGCACGTGGGGCATGTCCGCTACCTCGAAGGCGCGCGGTGCGAGGCCGACCTGCTGGTGGTGGCGGTGAACGACGACGCCTGTGTCCGCGCCCTGAAGGGCCCCGATCGGCCCGTGCTGCCGGCTGAGGATCGCGCGGAGCTCGTGGCAGCGTTGCGCTGCGTGGATGCCGTGGTCGTGTTCCACGAGTCCACGGTGGCGCCGCTGCTCGAACTGCTGCGGCCAGACGTGCACTGCAAGGGTACTGACTACACCGTTGACACGGTACCCGAGCGCGACACCGTGCGGGCCTACGGCGGCCGCACCGCCATTGTCGGCGATCCCAAGGACCACTCCACGCGCGACGTGCTGCGCGTGATTCGCGAGACGACGTCATGAGCGCGCCGGCCGCGGGGCTCAGTCCAGACGGGCGCGTGCTCGTGGTGCGCATGGGCGCGCTCGGCGACATCGTGCATGCGCTGCCGCTACTCGCGGCGCTGCGGGCCCATCGTCCGGAGGTGGTCGTGGACTGGCTGGTGGATGCCCGCTACGCCGGCGTGCTTGCGCTGGTCGAGGGGCTGCACCGCCGCGTCGTCGTGCGGGCCGCGAGCGCGGGCGTCACGCCGCAGGAAGTGCGCTTTGCGGGCGTAGCCGGCATGGCGTCGGCCATTGCCCACCTGCGCGCGCAGGGCTACGAGGCCGCCCTCGACCTGCAAGGGTTGATCAAGTCGGCGGCGTTCGCGCGGCTGTCGGGCGCGCGCCGGGTGATTGGCTTCGTGCGCTCGCAACTGCGCGAGCCGGCGGCTGGCTGGCTCTACGGCGAGCGCGTCACCGGCCCGATCGGCGGGCATGTGGTGGACAAGAACCTCGCGGTGCTGACGGCGCTCGGGGTTCCATCGGCTGGCGTCGTGTTCCCATGGCGCCCCGTGGCCTCGGAGGCGCCGGCGGCCGTGCGTGTGGAGCCGGTCGTGGCCCGCGCCACCGGATTCGCCCTGCTGAATCCTGGCGCCGCCTGGGAAAACAAGCGCTGGGCCCCCGCGCGCTTCGGCGCGTTGGCCGCGCTGCTTGGCGAGCGCCTGAACCTGGCGAGCGTGGTGACCTGGGGCCCTGGCGAGCGAGCGCGCGCCGACGAGGTCGTGGCCGCGTCGCGCGGCTACGCAGTGGCGTCGCCGCCAACGGCGCTGCACGACCTGCTCGCGCTGGCGCGACAGGCCCGGCTCGTCGTGTCAGGCGACACCGGGCCGCTGCACCTGGCGGCCTCGGTCGGTGCGCCAATCGTCGGCCTGTTCGGGCCCACCCGTCCGGAGCGCAACGGGCCGTGGAGCGCTGCCGACGTCTCGGTGTCGCGCGCGGCCACGTGCGTCTGCTTCCACAAGCGGCACTGCCTGCGCGGCCGCGCGTGCCTCGAGGACATCGGCGTGGATGAGGTGTACGCGGCGTGTGTCAGGCGGGCCGGGGCGGGAGCGACCGGATGAGCCTGGTACGCGTGCTCGCCCGGTATCGCGTCGCGCTCGGGTCCGCGATGGCGCTCGTCACGCTGTGGCTGGCGCGCCCCTCGCCCACGAGCCTGGTGAGTGGCGCGCTGGTGGCTGCGGTCGGTGCCGCGTTGCGGCTCTGGGCCGCTGGCCACGTGGAGAAGGGCCGGGAGGTCACGTCGAGCGGCCCCTATCGCTACACCCGGCATCCGCTCTACCTCGGCTCAGCGGTCATTGGCGTCGGCATGGCTCTGGCGGCCGGCCACCGGTGGGTCGGGCTGGCGATTGTGATCTATCTGGCCTCCACGCTCACCGCCGCGATGCGGGCGGAAGAGGCGCACCTGCGCGAGAAGTTCGGCGGCGCCTACGACGAGTACGCCTCGAGGCGGACGCCCGCGAGCACGCGTGCGTTCAGTTGGGAGCGGGCATGGCGGAACCGGGAACACCATGCGCTTGCCGGCCTCATTGCGGGCGTGTCGCTACTCGCCCTCAAGGTCTGGTATAGTCATCCCTCAGTCGGTCGATGAGCCGGGCGGTTAGCTCAGTTGGTAGAGCACCGGCTTTACACGCCGGCTGTCACAGGTTCGAGTCCTGTACCGCCCACCAGCACCGTGCCGGAGGCAAGGACCGGGTCGAGCGGGGAAGCGCCGCTCTCGACAACCAAATACGTTCGGGGTCGTAGTTCAGTTGGTTAGAACGCCGGCCTGTCACGCCGGAGGCCGCGGGTTCGAGTCCCGTCGACCCCGCCATTCTCGAACGTGTAGCGCCTTGGCCCGGAAGGGTCAAGGCGTTTTCTCTTTTGGCGTGCGGTTCGTAGTACCGTGAGGCGAGCGTCGCTTCCCCCCGCCGCGACGGACGCACCCACGTGACACTCGACGCCCTGCTTGCTCGCCCGCTTGCCCGCCGTCTGGCTGCCTGGCTGCGGCCGCTGACCACCCGCTTCCGACGGGCGGGCGCCGTGCTGGCGCTCGTCGTGCTCGTGGCGCAGGCTGGTGTCATTGCCGGGTCCCAGTGGGTGGTACGCACGCTTCTGGCGGATTTGCCGAGCATCAGCGACGTGCGCAAGATGGGCGAGATGGCGCAGGCCACCGTGTTCTACGACGCGGCCGACGTCCCGGCGTTCACCATCTTCGACGAACGGCGCTTCGAAGTGGCGCTTGCCGATATCTCGCCACACATGATTGACGCGATTCTCGCCATCGAGGACCAGCGCTTTCGCGCGCATGCGGGCGTCGACCTCGTGCGCATCGCCGGGGCCATGGTGGCCAATCTGAAGCAGGGACGTCTGGCGCAAGGCGGCAGCACCCTCACCCAGCAGCTGGCGCGGCAGAGTTTTCTGACGCTCGACAAGACCTTCACGCGCAAAGTGCAGGAAGTGCTGCTGGCGTTGCGCATCGAGCACCAGTACTCGAAAGACGAGATCCTCCAGCTGTATCTCAACAAGATGTACTTCGGCGCCGGACTCTACGGTGCTGAAGCCGCCGCGATGGGCTACTTCGGCAAGCATGCGCGCGAGCTGACCGTAGCCGAGGCCGCGCTGCTGGCGGGACTCGTGAAGTCACCCTCGACCTGGGCGCCCACCGTGAACCTGGAACGCGCCGTGGTGCGGCGCAACGTGGTGCTGCAGGCCATGCGCGAGAACCACGCGCTCGATGACGCCGCGCTCCAGGCCGCCAGGTCGGCGCCGGTCGTGCTCCGCGACGCACTGCGCAGCGACGAGCCGTTCGGGCGTTACTTCAAGGAACAAGTGCGGCTCGAACTGATCGAGCGCTTCGGGCGCGAACGGGTGTATCAGAGCGGCCTGCGCGTCTACACGACCATCGACGTGGACATGCAGAAGGCGGCCGAAGCGGCCGTCGCCCAGTCGCTCGCCGACCTCGACGCGCGGCGGCTGGCGTCGCTGCGCGCGAGGAAGCGGCCCACGCCCGCCGACGAGGCGCCGCTTCAGGCCGCGCTCGTGGCGCTCGATCCGGCGACCGGATTCGTGCGGGCGCTCATCGGTGGGCGTAGTTTCGGCGAGAGCCGCTTCAATCGCGCCATCCAGGGCAAGCGCCAGCCCGGGTCGGCGTTCAAGCCGTTTGTCTACGCCGCGGCGCTCGAGTCCGGCTACACGCCGGCGACCCTCATCGACCGACTCGACGAGCCCATCGACACGGTGCAAGGGGCCTGGGTGCCCGAGGATGGCCACTCGGATGCGCCCGAACTCACCATGCGCACCGCGCTCAAGACATCGAGCAATCGCGCCGCCGTGCGGATGCTCGAGATGGTTGGCGTGCAGTCGGTCGTCGACTATGCGGGGAAGCTGGGCCTGGGCGCCGTGCCCGCCGTGCCGTCGCTGGCGCTCGGTTCCGGCGAGGTGACGCTGCTCGACATGACGTCAGCCTACGGGGTCTTTGCCAACGAGGGCCGGTGGCGCAAGCCCGTGCTCATTCGCCGTGTCGAGGATCTCGACGGGCAGGTACTGTTCAAGGCCGATGAGACCGAGGCGCAGGCCGTCAAGTCCGACACCGCCTTCCTGATGACGTCGATGCTCGCCGACGTGATCGACTCAGGCACGGCGTGGAAGGCGCGGCAGCTCGGCTTCCGGCTGCCGGCGGCTGGCAAGACGGGCACGACCAACGACTACTTCGACGCGTGGTTTGTCGGCTACACTCCGCGGATCACGGCGGGCGTGTGGGTGGGCTACGACACGCCCAAGCCGATTCTGCCGGGCAGCGCCTATGCGGCCGACGTGGCCGTGCCGCTGTGGACCGCGTTCATGAAGGTGGCCACCGCGCGCGACGAGCCCGAGCCGTTTGTGCGGCCTCGCGGAATTGTCGCCATGCAGATCTGCCGCTTGTCGGGCAAGCGGCCCGCCGGCGGCTGCGACGCCGTGCCCGTGTCGCTCGAAGGCGGTGGTCATGAAGAACGTTCGATGCTCGTCACCGAGTATTTCGTGGCGGGCACCGAGCCGGAAGAGACCTGCCACCTGCACGTGGGCCGGTCGCTGCTCGGCCGGCTGGCTGGCTGGCTCGGCACGCCCGCCAGCCCGCCGTCGCAGCCGCAGCAGAGTGCCGACCACGCCGAGCCGGTGGAGCCGGCGCAGGTCGTGGCGCCCGTGTCGCCGGCGCAGCAGGCACCAGCGGTGGCCGGGACGCCTGAGCCCGAGAAGAAGCGCGGGTTCTGGTCGCGGATGTTCGGACGCCGGGATCGCAACGCGCCCGAGCCGCCCGCCGAGCCGAAGGCCGGCGAGAAAAAGCCCGGCGAGAAGAAGCCCACGCCCAGGCCCCGCTAGCGCCGTCGTCATGCCGTTTCGCGACATCATCGGACACACGCGGCTCACATCGCTCCTGGCGCGCGCGGTCGCACGCGAATCCGTGCCGCCGACGTTGCTGCTGGCCGGCCCCGCGGGAGTGGGCAAGTGGCGCGTGGCCTGTGCGATTGCAGAGGCCCTGAACTGTCAGGCGCCGGTCGCCGGCGACGCCTGCGGCACCTGCCGGTCGTGCGATCGCATCGCGCGGGGCATGCACGTGGACGTGCCGGTGCTCGAGCCTGACGAGACCGGTAAGATCAAGCTCGAGGTCGTGCGCGACGTGCTCCAGGCCTGCCAGTTCAGGCCCTTTGAAGGCAAGCGGCGCGTCGTGCTCATCCGCGATGCCGATGCGCTGATCGACCAGGCGCAAAACGCGCTGTTGAAGTCGCTCGAAGAGCCCCCGCCGGGCACGGTGTTCGTGCTCACATCGGGCGCGCCCGATGCGCTGCTGCGCACCGTCCGGTCGCGTACGATGCGCCTCACCTTCGGCCGGCTCACCCTGGATGAAGTTGCGCACCTGCTCGTGCGCGACCACACGTGCGAGCCCGTCGAAGCACGACGGCTGGCCGGCCTGGCCGACGGCAGCGTTGGCGCGGCCCTGGCGCTTGGCTCGAGCGACATGACCGAGACCCGGGATGCGGCCCTGCAACTGCTGGGCGCGGCCGGCGAGCGCGACCTGGCCGGGCGGATTGCCGTGGCGAAGGCGGTCGTGGGGACCAAGCCCGAGCGGTCGCGGCAGGAGCTGGTCGCAGTGTTGCGCCTGGCCTCATCGCTCGTGCGCGATCTGTCGGTGCTGCACGCTGGATCGGATCGACGCCTGCTGGCCAATGGCGACATCGCCGACCGGCTCGACCGGCTCGCGCGCACCCTGCCGGCGCCCTCGGCGCGACGGGCGTTTGCCACGCTTGACCGCGCCCTCACGGCACTCGATCGCAACGCCGGCACGAAACTCGTGGCCGAGTGGGTGGCGGCGGAATTGTAGCGGCCGGTGATCTCGCACACGCGTGATCTCGTGACCGGGTGATCGGGATTTCCAGGATGTGGGAATCTGACATCGGTCGACGGAGAGATTGCCAGATCTACCGTGCGTCCCATCCGATCACCAATAACCCGCAGCACGCAACCTATCTTGCTATCCTGAGATGTCCATGAAACCGCGTATCGCGATTACCGGAGGCGATCCAGCTGGCATCGGCCCCGAGATTGCCGAGAAGGCCGCGGCCGATCCGCGCGTACTCGAGGTCTGCGAGCCCGTCATCTACGCCCCGGAGCCCTCGGGGCCGTTCCCCATCGGCGAGGTCAGCGCCGTGGCCGGCCGCGCCGCCTTCGAGGCCATCGTGCGGGCCGTCGACGACGCCAAGGCCGGCAAGGTGCACGCCCTGGCGACCGCGCCGGTCAACAAGGCGGCGTTTGCTGCGGCCGGCATCGGTTGGAAGGGGCACACCGACCTGCTCGCGCATCTGTGCGGCGTGGGGCGCGTGGCCATGATGTTCCATGCGCCCACGCTTCGCGTCGTGCTGGCGACGGTGCATGTGCCTTTGCGCGACGTGGCGCGCCTGATCACCCGTGATCTGATCCGGGAGACGCTGCGGCTCACGGCGGGCGAGCTGCCGTTCTTCGGCGTGGAGAAACCGCGGCTGGCTGTGGCGGCGCTCAACCCGCACGCAGGAGAAGGCGGGCTGATGGGGTTTGAAGACGACGAGGTGCTGATGCCGGCGGTGCGCGACGCCCGCGACGAGGGCATCGACGCGAGCGGGCCGTATCCGGCCGACACGGTCTTCGTGCGGGCCGCGCGCGGCGAGTTTGACTGTGTGCTGGCGTGCTATCACGACCAGGGGTTGATTCCCGTGAAGCTGCTGGCGTTTGGCACCGCCGTGAACGTCACGCTCGGCCTGCCCATCGTCCGGACCTCGGTCGATCACGGCACGGCGTTCGACATTGCCGGCCGCGGCATCGCCGATCACGGCAGCCTGGTCGAGGCGGTGCGGCTCGCGGCCGAGCTTGCGACGCGCGTCGGAGCCCGGGCGTGAGCACGCGCGCGACCGAGACCAGGCCTGGCGATCGCCCACGCGAGGACGGCGACGTGCTCATTGCCGAGAACCGGAAGGCGTTCCACGAGTTCCACATCCTCGAGACATTCGAGGCCGGCGTGCAGCTGCTCGGCACCGAAGTGAAGGGCATCCGCGAGGGGAAGGCCAACCTGCGCGACAGCTTCGCGCGCGTGGAGCGCGGCGAGGTGTGGCTCTACAATGTGCACATCAACCCCTACAGTCACCGGGGCTACGTGGATCACGACCCCAGGCGCCGGCGCAAGCTCCTGTTGCACGCCCAGGAGATCCGGAAGCTGATCGGCAAGACCACCGAGAAGGGGCTGACGCTCGTGCCTCTGCGGATGTACTTCAAGAAGGGCCGGGTCAAGGTGGCGATCAGTCTGGTGAAGGGCAAGCAGCTGCACGACAAGCGCGAGACGCTTCGCAAGCGCGAGGTCGATCGCGAGACCCGTGCGGCCGTAAAGGAGCGCAGCCGATCATGACCGAAGTCACGACGTTGAGGCCGATTCCGTTCAACCGTCCAGGCGTCACGGGGCGTGAGCTGCCGTACCTGCAGCAGGCCATCGCGTCCGGACACCTCTCGGGCGACGGCGCCTTCACGGCGCGGTGCCACGCGATGCTCGAGGCCATCACCGGGGCGGCGAAGGTACTGCTCACCACGTCCTGCACGCACGCGCTCGAAATGGCGGCGCTGCTCGCCAATCTGCAGCCGGGCGACGAGGTGCTCTGCCCGGCCTTTACGTTTGTCTCGTCGGTGAACGCCTTTGCCCTGCGCGGGGCCCGTCCGGTCTTTGTCGACGTCCGTCCCGACACGCTCAACCTCGACGAGCGTCTCGTCGAGGCGGCCATCACACCGCGCACCCGCGCGCTGATGGTGGTGCACTACGCGGGCGTGGGGTGCGAGATGCCCGCCCTTATGGCGGTTGCGGCCCGGCACGGGCTGCACGTCATCGAAGACAACGCCCATGGACTATTCGGCAGTTACGGCGGCCGCGCGCTCGGCAGCTATGGGGCCACCTCGACCCTGAGTTTTCACGAAACGAAGAACCTGACCTGCGGCGAAGGCGGGGCGCTCGTCATCAACGACCCGTCGCTCGTGCCGCGCGCCGAGATCCTGCGCGAGAAGGGCACCAATCGCAGCCGCTTCTTCCGCGGACAAGTCGACAAATACACGTGGGTCGACGTGGGCTCCAGCTATCTGCCGTCGGACCTGCTGGCCGCATACTTGTGCGCGCAACTCGAGGCGCGCGACGACATTCAGGCCGTCCGGCACGGGATCTGGCGGCGATACGATGCCGAGCTTGCGGCCTGGGCGTCCGCCGCCGGCGTGGGGCGTCCGCACGTGCCGGCACACTGCTCGCAGCCGGCGCACATGTACTACCTGCTCATGCCGTCGCTCGACGAGCGCACGCGTTTCATCGCGCATCTGCGCGCGCGCGCGGTCCTCGGCGTGTTCCACTACCAGCCCCTGCACCTGTCCGAGAAGGGCCTGGAGTATGGCGGGCGCGTCGGTCAGTGCCCGGTCACCGAGGACGTGTCGGATCGGCTGGTCCGGCTGCCGCTGTACCTCGACCTTGCCGCGGCCGACCAGGACCGCGTCGTCGACGCGGTCACCAGCTTTCGCGCCTAGCCGGGCGAGGCCGGACTACGCGTGGCGGCATACCGGCCGACCGCGTCCCGCCAGTGGGGCAGGACCACGCCGTGGGCGGCGAGCGCCGCATTCGAGAGCGCCGCGAACTTCGGTCGCGGCGCGACCATCGCCACCGACTCGAACGGCACCGGAATGACGGCGGTGTGCAGGTCCACGCCCAGAGCCTCGGCGAGCGCCGACGCCACGTCCAGCCACGTGCCGTGGCCGCTGTTCACGCAGTGGTACAGCCCGTAGGGCACCCCGCCCGTCAGCAGCCGCGCGGTGGCGCCGGCGACGTCGACGACGTACGAGGGCGACACCGTGCGGTCCGCAAACGCGCGCACGACCCCGCCGCGCTGCAACGCCGCCGCCATCGTGTCGATGCTGCTCTTGGCGGGCGACCCTCCAAAAAGGCTCGCCACGCGCAGAATGTAGTGGCGGGGCGCCTGCCTGGCGTAGAGCTCGCCGAGCAGTTTCGACTGCGCGTACACGCTTCGCGGGCGTACGGGCGCCGACTCGGGCAGCGGTCCAGGATCGTCGACCGGGTCGAAGACGAAATCGGTGCTGAAGTGCACGAGCACGCTGCCGGCCGCCGCAGCTTCGCGCGCAACCGACGCCAGTGCCAGGCCGTTCACGGCCAGGGCGGCCTCGGCCCGCCGTTCGGCCCCATCCACGTCGTTGAACGACGCGCAGTTGAGGACGACCTCGGGGCGGAGGTCGCGAAAGGCCCGGGCCACCGCACCCGGCGCCGTGATGTCGAGGTCGTCTCGCGACAGCGCCGTGACCGCGAATCCATCCGAAAACTGCACCCGCATGGCGCTGGCCAACTGCGCGCCGGCGCCGGTAATCAGGACGCGTGGGGTTGGGGTGCGTGGCATGTAGTCAGCGGACCAAGGCGACCGGCGCAGGCCAGACGCCTCGTGACAGTATCACCCCGGCGCGCGCGCTCGGGCCGTCCCGGCGCTGCTCGGCCCGACGTTCGGGTGCTTGTCGTCTCGGAGGCTGGGATGGTACGCTGAGGGTTTGACTGGCCGACACGCGCTCGCCTGTGGATTCGGAGTGCAGCGCGGTTGTTTCGTCCCGCGTCTTGTCGCATTCAGCGGAGTCTCCTCAGCAACATGGCAAAGACCGCGCTCATTACCGGCGTTACGGGTCAGGACGGGTCGTATCTCGCGGAACTGCTGCTGTCGAAGGGCTACACGGTCGTTGGCGCGGTGCGCCGACTGAGCGCGCCCAACCACTGGCGCATCGCCCACCTGCGCGACCAGATCACGCTGCGTCCAGCCGATCTGCTCGACCAACTCTCCCTCATCAAGGTCATCGAGGAAGCCGAACCCGACGAAGTCTACAACCTGGCAGCCATGTCCTTCGTGCCCGCGTCGTGGGACCAGCCGATGCTCACCGGCGAGTTCAACTCGCAGGGCGTGACCCGCGTGCTCGAGGCCATCCGCCAGGTCAACCCGAAGATCAAGTTCTACCAGGCCTCGTCGAGCGAGATGTACGGCAAGGTGCGCGAGGTGCCGCAAAGCGAGCTGACGCCGTTCTACCCGCGCAGCCCCTATGGCGTGTCGAAGGTGTTTGGCCACTACATCACCGTCAACTACCGCGAAAGCTATGGGCTGTTTGCCTGCTCTGGGATCCTGTTCAACCACGAGTCACCCCGCCGCGGCCTGGAGTTCGTGACGCGGAAGGTCACCGACGGCGTGGCGCGCATCAAGCTGGGACTCTCAGACGTGCTGTATCTCGGCAACCTCGACGCCAAGCGCGACTGGGGCTTCTCGGGCGACTACGTCCGGGCGATGTGGGCGATGATGCAGCAGGATCGGCCCGACGACTACGTCGTCGCGACCGGTGTGACCCACACGGTCGAGCGGCTGGTCGAGCTCGCGTTCAGCCACGCCGGCCTCGACTGGCGGGAGCACGTCAAGGTCGATCCGCGCTTCATCCGGCCGGCCGAAGTCGATCTGCTCATCGGCGATCCGGCGAAGGCGAAGTCCGAACTCGGCTGGACCCCCGAAGTGTCGTTCGAGCAGCTCATCACCATGATGGTCGACGCCGACCTGGCCCGCCACACCGAACATCCCGGCGTGGTGCTGGGATAGGCGCCCGGCCGATCTCCGGCCACGCGCACACGCCGCCATGTCCACACCGGTCGCCCCCACGCCTGTTCCGCTGCTCGACCTGCAGGCCCAGTACCGTCCGCTCCGCGACGAACTGCTGGCCGCCGTTACGCGCGTGTGCGACAGCCAGCGCTGCATCCTCGGCGAGGAGGTGGTGGCCCTCGAACGCGAGCTCGCCGACTACCTCGGCGTCAGCCACGCCGTGGGGATGTCGTCGGGCACCGACGCGCTGCTCGCGGCGTTGATGGCGCTCGGCGTCGGCCCCGGCGACGAGGTCGTCACGCCCACGTTCTCGTTCTTCGCCTCGGCCGGCGCCGTCTCCAGGCTTGGGGCCACGCCGGTGTTTGTCGACATCGACCCGCGCACGTTCAACCTGGACGTCGCGGCGGTCGCTCGCGCGCTGTCCCCGCGCACGAAAGCCATCATGCCCGTGCACCTCTACGGGCAGGCCGCCGACATGGCACCGCTCGTCGCGCTCGCGCACGAACACGGCGTGCCGATCGTGGAAGACGCGGCGCAGGCCATCGGCGCGCGCGAGGGCGGGCGAGCCGTGGGCGGATTCGGCCACGTGGGCTGCTTTTCGTTCTACCCGACCAAGAACCTGGGTGCCTTCGGCGACGGCGGTCTCGTGACCACGATGGACGGCGCCATGGCCGATCGGCTTCGCCTGCTGCGCGACCACGGCCAGCAACCCAAGTACCATCACGCCGTCATCGGCGGCAACTTCCGGCTCGATGCCATTCAGGCGGCGGTGCTGCGCGTGAAGCTGCCGCATCTGCAGGCGTGGACCGACGCCCGGCGGCGCAATGCCGCGCGCTACCGCACGCTCTTTGCCGACGCCGGATTGCTCGACGCCGTCACGCTGCCATACGAGCGGCCCGACGGGTACCACGTCTACAACCAGTTCGTCGTGCAGGTGCCGCGGCGCGACGAGCTGCGGGCGTTTCTCGCGACGCGGGGAATCGGCACCGAGATCTACTACCCAGTGCCGTTTCATCGCCAGGCGTGCTTTGCGCAGCTCCCCTCGTCGGCCGGCCAGTTTCCGCACGCCGACGCCGCAGCGGCCCGCGTGCTGGCGTTGCCGATCTACGGGGAACTGCACGACCACCAGCTGCAGCAGGTCGTCCAGGGCATCGGCGCGTTTCTCAGCTAGCGCTCAAAGCGTCCCGAGACGAGCGCGGCCTGCTCGATGCCGCCGTCGGTGCGCCAGGTCCGGCTCACGTCCACCTGCACCAACGGCCAGCGCCCATCGGGAACGGTCAGGCGGCACTCAAACGGCGCGTGGTCGCGTCCTTCGTGCCGGCACACCACGTCGTTGCCCTCGGAGATGGTCACGACGACGGGCCACCGCGCCAGGTCGTCGTGCGGCAGCACGACGCGGGCTACGAGCACCGGGCCGTCGGGGGCGAAGACGCTGACCGAGCGCCGAGCGGACCATCGCCCGTCGCCAAAAGGCGTCTGTACGGGGCCCGACAGGCCGTAGGTGTAGGCGAAGTGGAACCGCGCCGCGCGCTGGGGCGGACGAAACGAGGTCCAGCCATCCCACGCCAGTCCCGCGGCGCTGGCGGCCGCCGTAATCCACACCAGGACGACGGCCGGACGCCACTGGCGGAGCGACAGCTGAGGGCCCTCAGTGACCTCGAGCGGTGCCACCGCGTCGGCCACGAGCAGTCCGATCAGCACCTGCAGCACCGGGTGCTGCGACGGCGGACTGACGACCGCCATCAAGCCCGCCGCGGCAAGCGGCATGGTGCGGAACGCCGACGAGTGGGCCGGCCGTCGCCACGAGCGCAGCACCGTCCCAAGTGCCAGCAACGAGCACAAAAATGGGCCCACGCTGCCAACGAGCCCCAGGTCGGCCAACTGCTGGCGCCACCAGTTCTGGGCGTTGTCGGGTGGCAGCACGGAGCCCAGCGCCAACTTGGCGTAGTCGGAGATGACGTGGCCGAAAGCGCCAGGGCCCACGCCCACCCAGGGATGATCCGCGATAGCCGCCATCGACGCCGGACCGTAGCCGCTGCGACGCCACACGACCTCCCACGCTGCGGTCGCGCCGCCGTCGAGCACCCCGCGCACGGTGCCGAGCAGCCGTGTTGCCGCGTTGCCCGCCGCCACATCCTCTCGGCCGGAGGCGATGCGACCGGCCACCGCCAGCAGTGCCACGGCGACCACCAGGGCCATCAGCCGTTGGCGGCCACGCATCGTCGCGAGTGCCGCCCCAACAGCGCCGACCACGAGTGCCGCCAGCGCCGTGCGTGACCCTGACGCGACCGCGCCCGCCACTGCCAGCGCGACCCACGCACCACTCCACACGACCGACGGGATCGCCAGTGGCCGGATGCCCGGCCTTGCGAGCGCCGCGCCAAATAGCGCCGCCAGCGCGCCCATGGCGTTGGCGTCGAAGAAGGGACCGGCCCCGCGGTCCAAGGTGATCCACGGCTCCCGGCTGAGGAATGCGGCGTCGACCCCTTGCTGCCACACCGCGATGCCGCACGCCAGCGCGACGCCCGGCGCCAGGGCGAGCCAGGCCTGTCTCCGATGACCGAGCGGCGCGCCGCACGCCCAGTCGAAGAGCAGCAACGCGACCAGCTGCGCCTCAGCCGCCAGCGCGACCGCCGCCGCCGCCAACTGCGCGCTGGGGCCAAACGATCCGACGGGAGCTGCAGCGCCGAGGCTCGCGAGCGTGAAGTCCAGTTCCCGTAGCGCCGTCACCGGCCAGGCGACGGCTAGCACGAGCGCCCACGCCGCGACGCCGAGCTGCCACGCACCGCTCACGCGCCAGCCCGCAGTCCGCGGCCACGCGAGGCAGCCGGCCAGCGCGGCCAGCCACGGCATCACCCAGAGCACATCCGATCCGCCGCTCGTGACCAGGGCAACGGCCGCCTGCCACAGAGGTGCCACACACAACAGCGCGAGCAGTGGCCAGGTTGACGCCGGCGCCACCGTGCGGGCGAGCAGGCCCGCCATGAGCGCTCCGACCGTAGGCCACCAGGGCCTGCCGTCAGCGGCGAGCAACAGGGCCGTGGCGACCGGTGCGCCGAGCACCGACACCGCCACGACCATGCGGGCGATGTGGAGGCCGGATCTCACCGACGGGCGCATCGTCGGCGACGTCTCGCGCCCGGCCATCACGGGCGCCTGGCGACGACCGCGTAGTCCCGGAACGTGAAGAACATGCCGTTCAGGCGGTCGGTGTTGCGGTCGACCGTGTCCACCAGGGGCTTCAGCTCGGGCGAGGCGTGCGCGAGACGGCGCACCGCGTCGGGCTGACGTTCGAGCTTGCCCCCGTCAGGGTACGGGGAGCGCCACTGCACGGCGGCGTCACTGAACCCGGCGGCCATCACCAGAAACTTGAGCGTATCTGGATGCACGGGCCGGACGTGCGTGAGATCGCGGATGTAGCTGTCGAAAAACGCGCTCCAGCACGCGGGGTTGATGGTCTCGAGCACCAGCGGCGCCCCTGGTCGCAGCGCGTCGGCCGCAGCGGTGAGGAACCGGAGCAGGTAGTCGGGCTGCAGATGCTCCACGACCTGCGTCGCGATGAGTCCACCCAGGCTGCCAGGGCGCGACGCCAACAGGAACGCCAACCCATCGGTTTCCGCCACGTCGAAGCCCTTGGCACGGCAGCGTTCGACCATCTCGTGATTCTGATCGACGCCGCGCGCCGTGATGCCGGCGGCCCGCAGCAACTCCAGGAACTCGCCGCGTCCACAGCCCACATCGAGCACGTCTGACGCGCCCTGGAAGATCGTCACGTAGTCGGACATCCGCCCGCTGATCTCGTCCTCGCTGCCGCGGAACAGATCCTCGAACCCGGCGTACTGCTGGCTGCGCAGCCGGTCGCTGGCCAGCATCTGCTGCCCGGTGTCGGGCGGTGGCGTGGGCGGTGCTGGCGTATCGGCGGGCGTGCCGGCCAGGGCCGCGACCGGCGCGGTGAGACCGCGGGCCAGTTCGCGACGCAACGTGAGTGCGCCTTGTTGGACGACCGACAGTGCCGTGCCGAGGTCGGTGAGCCGCGTGTCGTAGCGCTGGTCCCGGCTGCGCAGCGAGTCGTAGCGCTTGAGCACCTCGTCGGACAGGCCGCTCAGCCCCGCGGCCAGCCCGCGGGTGACGTCGTCGAGGCGCGCCAGTGCCTGCTGCGCGTCTTCGGCGGTGCGCTTTGCCAGGCCGGCAAATTCGTGGTCCTTCGTGTCGACGTAGGGTGTGAGCGCCTGCAGGTAGAGCACCAGCGCTGACTGGAAGTGCACGGACTCCTCGATGTGCCGCCGGACGAGCCCGATCGCCGACTCGATGGCTTCGCTGACCGCGCGCTCGCGCGGCACGTTGCGGTTCACGTGGTCAACGAGCGCGGAGTTGAAGCGCTGCTGCGCAGCGAGCGACGGCTGCACGACGCGCCAGACGAACCCCGTCAGGCGGCCGCGCCAGCCAGACAGCGTGGGCGCGACCGACAGCACGTCCCAGTGCTCGTTGAGCGTCGTGATCCGGTGCTCGTCGGGGCCCGGCGGCGGGTGCGGCAGGTCGCCCACGCACTGAATCGCCCGGTCCACAGCGGTGAGCGCCGCGTTGTAGCGCGCGTCGGCGTCATCGCGGTCGCGCTTGAGGCGCGCCAGATCCTCGACGGCAACCGTGCGCGCGGCGGGTCCGGCCATCGTCAGCCCCCTACCAGGCCGTCGATGGGACTGCTGGCCGTCGCGTACAGACGCTTTGGAATCCGCCCGGCGCAGTAGGCCAGGCGTCCCGCAATCACGGCGTGCATCATCGCCGCGGCCATGGCCACCGGATTGCGGGCGCCGGCCACGGCCGTGTTCAGCAGCACCGCGTCGGCGCCCATTTCCATGGCGATAGCGGCATCCGACGCCGTGCCCACGCCGGCATCGACGATGACCGGCACGCGAGACTGCTCACGGATGATCCGCAGGTTGGTGAGGTTCTGGATGCCGAGGCCCGACCCGATGGGCGCGCCAGCCGGCATGACCGCGACCGCGCCAGCGTCCTCGAGCTTGCGGCACACGATCGGATCATCGTTCGTGTACGGCAACACGATGAAGCCGTCCTTCACGAGTTCGCGCGTGGCCTCGATGAGCGCCGCCGTGTCTGGAAACAGCGTGGCCTCATCGCCGATCACCTCGAGTTTCACCCAGTTGGAGAGGCCGGCTTCGCGGCCCAGGTGGGCCGTGCGCACCGCATCGGCCGCCGTGTAGCAGCCGGCCGTGTTTGGCAGCAGCGTGATGGCCGAGGTGTCCACGAAGTCGAGGAGCGACGCCGAGCGCCGCGTGATGTCCACTCGGCGTACGGCGACCGTGACCATCTCGGTGGCGGCGGCGCGGTGCGCCGCTTGCATGACCTCGTGGGACGGATACTTGCCGGTGCCGAGGATCAGCCGCGATGTGAAGGTGCGGCCGGCAATCACCAGTGGATCGGTCGCCGAGGTCGGCGCGGTCATCCGCGGGTGGCGCCCGGGGCCCCGCCGCCCACGAAATTGACGATTTCCATCGTGTCCCCCGCCTGAATCATGGTGGTGTCGAAGGCTGCGCGCTTGAGCACGACCAGATTCAGCTCGACCGCCACCCGCCGCGCGTCGACCGCCAGCGCAGTCAGCAACGCCGACACCGTAAGGGGCGCCGCGAGTTCGAAGGGATCGCCGTTCAGTCGGATGGTCACGGGGCGCGGCAGCGTACGCCAGAGAGCGTACTCAGCGCTTTGGAGGCAAGTCAAGGCGGGCGGGGGAGGGGCGAGCCCCTCCCCCGGCGAAACGTGTGGCGGCGCTAGTTCTCGAGTTCGACCTTCGAGGCCACAAAGACTCCACCCTGCAGGTTCCCCTCGACTTCGACCTTCGTGCCGACTACGAGGGCTGAGCACGCGATGCCGTCGAACCTCGTCGCGGCGTTCGTCGTGACCGGCACGCCCTTCACCATGAGTCTGAGAGCGGGGCACGTGCCGTTCACGAGTCCAATGGTGCCTTCGAGTCTACCCCCCTGGCCGCCGGGTTGGTCTTCGATGGCGATCTCTTCGGCGATGACCGAGCCATCCTCGGACATCATGTCGCCCTTGACGTGAATCCGCACGCCCGTGCGAATCGTGGCGCAGTTGCCGCCCGAGTACACGGTCGACGCGGTGGTCACGACCTTGACGACGCCGCCCACGGTGATCGCCAGGACCGGGCAGGTGCCGGTCACCTTCGTGACGACTGCCCGGCCCTCGACGTGACGCGACTTGAACTTCACGTACGTGGCCACGTTCTGCGTCGCGTCGTCGTCGCGGAAACCCTTGGCGCGCACCTGGACGCCGGGCGCGAGGTCGGCGCAGGTACCGCCGTCGAAGATCGTCGACGCATTGACCGCAACGCCCGTCCGGCCGAAGAAGATCGTCAGATCCGGGCAGGCGCCCGTCACCGACGTGATGCGGCTCTCGCCCTCGCCGAAGTTGCGTTGGCCCTTGATCTCGATGAGGCGGGCCCGGAATCCGCCGCCCTGCGCCGGCACGGCCTTCACCTTCACCTTGGTACCCACCTTGATCAGGTCGCAGTCGGCGCCGCGCCCGGCGGGCACGTACTTCGTCAGTGCGTCGGCCTTTACGGTGATGCCGTCTACCGTGAGCGTGATGTTGGGGCAGGTACCGGTCAGCGCCGTCACGCGGCCTTCGCCTTCGCCCTCGTTGCCGTCTTCGATGTCAATCATCTTGGCCACGACCGACAGCGTGGTTCCGGTGACGGTCAATACGCCCCGTACTTCGATCCGCTGGTTGGCGGCCAGCTGACCGCAACTCTGACCGACGGCGAACACGGTCGACGCATCGACGGTGACAGGAATTCCCGAAATCGTCAGCACGACCGCGGGACAGGTGCCCGTGATCGCGGTGATCACGCCTTTGCCTTCGATATTGATCAGGCTCGACGCACTTGCCGCCAGCGGGCTGTCAGCGAGGGCTTGATCGGCCAGCGTCGCGGCACGAGCCTCGCCCGACACCACCATCATCAACGTGACGGCCGCCGCGGCCGCCGCCTTCACTCGTCGCATCATGCTCATCTCGGAACTCCCTTGTCTCGAATCGGCACACAGTTCTGTCATTGCCCATGCTGGCGCCCCGCCACACTTGAGCAAGACGCATGCCCCGGCCAGGACTCGCGGTATCAACGGTGAATTTCCTGGTGTTGTGGGATGAGACGTGCCGGAAGGAGCCTCTGGAACAACGAAAGCGAGGGCGAACTTTCATGGCTGGTGACGCAAAAGGCGTCACCAGATCGACCCCAAGGCGCCAAGTTCGATTTTTTGAACGCTCGTTTGACTCGCGGGGAACGGGGATGTACCGTGAAGAACTGCCTCTGTGAAGTGCTGCCTGCCTAGCCTATGAGTGTCACGCCGTCTGCCGTCGAACCGCTCGGAATCCCCGGGTTCACCTTTGCGGATCTGCATGAGCCCGCACGTCTGGCCGACCTGTATCACCAGTTTGTCGCCGAGGTGCGGGCCAGTGAGCCCGCCTTGTGGGAGCGGTGGATCGCCCAGGCGGCCAGCACGAGCCTGAGCCCGACCGAGCACTCCAGCCTGCTGGTGGCCATGGCGCCGCACGTCAGCCGCTTCGTGGCCCGGCTCTTCTCCGTCGGGCCGGCGACTGACGCGCTGGTGGCCGCCACCCGCGCCTACGACGATCTCTTCCGTTTCAAGGTCGACTTCGTGCGGCGTCGCGCGCTGCCGTTGCTCAAGGGCGGCCTGGCGGTGCACGCCAGTGCGGACGATCACGCCGCGGTCGACGCGCTGACCCGTGGCGCAGCCGACGCCGGCGCGCGCGAGCTGCTGATTGCCAGAGCTGGCTGCGCCCTGCTCGACCGCGAAGAGGCGGCGCGGGTTTCGAATGACGACGTAGCGACGACGGCCGTGGCCTCGGAGATCGAGTCGCTGCGCCGGTGGTGCGCCGCGCACGTGCACGCGCCCGCCATGCGGGACTGGGTCGTGTTCCGTTTTCCTGAGACGCTCGACTTCGAGCACCTCGTGCAGGTCACCCGGCGCGATCCCGCGGTCCCGTACGTGGTCACCGGTCCCGACGAGAGGCTGCGCCGGCGCGACGGCTTCTCGCTCACCGACCCGCGCTACTCCGCGCGCGAGGTGCTGAGCGAGCTGCATTACTGCGTCATCTGCCACGAGCGTGACAAGGACACGTGCAGCAAAGGGATTCGCGACAAGGCGGGCGCGGTCGTCGCCAACCCGCTCGGCATCCTGCTGGCGGGCTGTCCGCTCGACGAGAAGATCTCTGAGATGCATTTGCTGCGCAAGCGCGGCGATGCCATCGGAGCCCTCGCGCTTGTGATGCTCGACAACCCGATGTGCCCCGGCACAGGTCACCGCATCTGCAACGACTGCATGAAGGCGTGTATCTACCAGAAGCAGCAGCCCGTCGATATCCCGCAAGCCGAAACCGGCGTGCTGACCGACGTGCTCAATCTGCCCTGGGGCGTCGAGATGTACGGACTGCTGACGCGCTGGAATCCACTGAATGCGGCGCGTCCTCACGCCTTGCCCTACAACGGGAAGAACGTGCTCGTCGTCGGTCTCGGCCCGGCCGGCTACACCCTGGCGCACTACCTGCTGAACGAAGGGTTCGGCGTGGTCGCCATCGACGGCCTGAAGATCGAGCCGCCGGATCCTGCGCTGGCCGGCGCGCCGGGACGTCCGCCCGAGCCCATCCGCCTTTGGTCTGACATCTACCAGCCACTCGACGGGCGTGTGCTCGAGGGGTTTGGCGGTGTGTCGGAGTACGGCATCACCGTGCGGTGGGACAAGAACTTCCTGTCGCTCATCCACCTCACGCTGGCGCGGCGGCCGCGGCTGCGCATCTACGGCGGCGTGCGGTTCGGCGGCGCGCTGCCAATCGACGAGGCGTGGGCGCAGGGCATCGACCATGTGGCGATTGCGGCGGGTGCCGGTCGGCCGACGATCATCGACATCAAGAACAACCTCATTCGCGGCGTGCGGAAGGCGAGCGACTTCCTCATGGCGTTGCAGCTCACCGGCGCATTCAAGGCCGACGCGCTGTCGAACCTGCAGGCGCGTCTGCCGGCGGTGGTGATCGGCGGCGGGCTCACGGGCGTCGATACTGCCACCGAGCTGCTGGCGTACTACCCGCTGCAGGTCGAGAAAATGCTGGACCGCCACGAGGCCCTCGTGGCCGTCGCAGGCCCCGAGGCCGTGCGTGGGTCACTCGACGCCGAAGAACTGAGCATCCTCGACGAGTTCCTGACGCACGGGCGCGCGGTGCGGGCCGAGCGCGCGCGCGCGGCCGCGGCGGGTGAGCGGCCGGATTTCGTGCCGCTCGTGCGCGCCTGGGGCGGGGTGACGCTGGCCTACCGGAAGCGTATGCAGGACGCGCCGGCGTATCGGTTGAATCACGAGGAAGTGTCCAAGGCGCTCGAAGAAGGCATCGCGTTTGCCGAAGGACTCGAGCCGACCGATGCGGTGCCCGACGCGTTCGGCCACGTGGAGGCGATGGCGTTTACCCGTCGCACCGCCGCCGGCGAGACCGAACGCGTGACGCTGCCAGCGCGCACCGTGCTCATTGCCGCCGGCACTGCACCCAACGTCACCTACGAACGCGAGCATCCGGGGAGCTTCGAACTCGACGGCAAGGGTCGATATTTCAAGGGGTACCGCGTCGACCGCGACGCACAGGGGCGGCTCGGCCTCGCGCTCGATGCCAACGGTTTCTTCACGTCGTACGCGCGCGCGGGCCGCTTCGTGAGCTACTACGGCGACAACCATCCGCGCTACAGCGGCAACGTCGTGAAGGCCATGGCGTCGGCCAAGCACGGGTACCGGCACGTCGTGGCGCTCTTCGAGGACGACCTGCAGGCGCTCGAACCGGCCGAGCAAGGGGCCCGCGACGCGGCGTGGCATGCGCTGGTCGCGCGCTTCGACGACGACCTGCTGGCGCGCGTCGAACGCGTCGAGCGGCTGACGCCGACGATCATCGATGTGATCGTGCGGGCGCCGGCGGCCGCACGGCACTTCGAGCCGGGCCAGTTCTACCGGCTGCAGAACTTCGAACGTGGCGCCGCGCGCGTGCAGACCGACCACCAGGTGTCGTCGCTGCTCATGGAAGGCATCGCCCTGACCGGTGCGTGGGTCGATCGCGAGCGCGGCCTGCTCTCGCTCATCACGCTCGAGATGGGCGTGTCGAGCCGGCTGTGCGCCTACCTGCAGCCCGGCGAACCGGTCGTGGTGATGGGGCCGACCGGCACGCCGACCGAGATTCCCACCAAGAATGCCGTGCTGCTGGCCGGCGGCGGACTTGGCAACGCGGTGCTGTTCTCGATTGCCCGGGCGCTCAAGGCGCAGGGCAACCGCGTGCTCTATTTCGCCGGCTACAAGGACGGCGGCGATCTGTTCAAGCGCGAGGACATCGAAGCGGCGACCGATCAAGTGGTGTGGGCCACCGACACGGGCGTTGAGATCTCGCCCTCCCGTCCCCAGGATCGCCACTTCCGCGGCAACATCGTGCAGGCCATGGTGGCGTACGCCGAGGGCCGCCTGGGCCCGGCTGTCGTGGCGCTGCCGTCGGTCGGACGCATCATCGCGATTGGCTCGGATCGCATGATGGCCGCGGTAAAGGACGCGCGCCACGGGGTGCTCGAGCCGCATCTGCAGCCTGGACATGTGGCGATCGGCAGCATCAACTCGCCGATGCAGTGCATGATGAAGGAAGTGTGCGCGCAGTGCCTGCAGCGCCATGTGGACCCGGCGACAGGCCGCGAGGAATTCGTGTTTTCCTGCTACAACCAGGATCAGGAGCTCGACCGCGTGGACTTCGTCAATCTGCGGGCGCGGCTCAAGCAGAACAGCGTGCAGGAGAAGCTGACGGACCTGTGGCTGGCGCACGTGCTCGAGCAGGCTCCACAGACCCTCACCCACGCGTGACACCGTCGTCGCGCATGCTGCGACGGCTGCTAAACTGAGCGCGTGCTGCTTCCTGGCCACGTCATCGCCGGCCGCTATGAGATTCTCGGCCCGCTCGGCGCCGGGGGCATGGGACAAATCTACCGAGCACGCCGGGTGCGGCTCGGCGACGAGGTGGCGCTCAAGGCGTTGCTTTCGTCAGGCGGTAGTCCGGAAGCCGCCGAGCGTTTTCTGCGCGAGAGCCGTGCGTGTGCGCAGCTGCGGCACCCGAACATCGTCTCGATTCTCGACTTCGACGTGGACGGCGAGGCGCGGCCGTTCCTCGTGATGGAACTGCTGAGCGGCCCGAGCCTGCGCGATGAGCTTGATCTCAGCGGCGCGCTGGGCGCGGCCCGCGCGCTCGAGGTGCTCGGCGTGGTGGCGAGTGCCGTGCAGCTGGCGCACGACCACGGCATTACGCACCGGGATCTCAAGCCTGCCAATATCGTTGCGCATCGCTATGGATCGGGCGAGCGGGTCTACAAGGTCATTGACTTCGGGCTTGCGTCCCTGGCGACAGTGCCAGACGCCACGCGTCTCACGCTGCCGTTCACCTTCCTGGGCACGATTGCCTATGCTCCGCCCGAACAGCTCGCGGGAGAGTTGGTTGGGCCCGCGGCCGACCAGTACTCGCTCGCGGTCGTGGCCTACGAGTTGCTCACCGGGCGGCGGCCCTTCGATGCGGTTGAGCCGATGGCGCTGGCGCACCAGGTGATGCGGGGCGTGGTCGAGCCGCCCACGACCGTACGGCCGGCGTTGCCGCCGGACGTCGACCGCGTCATCGGTCGGGCGATGTCGCGCGCCCCGACTGACCGCTGGCCGAGCGTGTCGGCGTTTGCCGAGGCGCTGACGGCGGCCCTGTCCACGGTTGCCGACGCCCCGGCGGCCAGCCCAGGCACCCTCGACGGCGATGGACTGCTCTCGCGCTACGACCTGGGCGACGTGCTCGGTCCCGGCCGCTTCGGCAGCGTCGTGCGCCGCGGCACCCATCGGGCGCTGTCGACGCCCGTCGCAATCCGGCACCTGAAGCGCGAAGGACAACCGCAATGGGAGGCGCTGCGGGGGCGCTTTCTGCGCGAAGCGCGTACTCTGCAGGTGCGCCATCAGCACCTGCTGCACGTGCGTGACTTCGGCGAGGACAGCAGTGGCGTGTTTGTCGTGACGGATCTGGTGGCTGGCCCGAGCCTGCGCGATGTGATCGCTGATGGGCCCCTGCCGTGGCTGCGGGCTCGCCGCCTGATTCTGCAGATGACTGAGGCTGCCGAGGCGTTGCACCAGCACGAGGGGCTCTTGACCGGAGTGAACCCCGATACCATTCGCGTGACTGGCGACGGCGAGTCCGAGCGCGTGGTGCTGACGACGGGTGGCATCCGCGCGCTGGCCGATGTGCTGGCCACGATGCGCGAAGAACAGCTTCGAGGCCAGGAGGCAAGCGACCTGGAACTGCCCTATCTCGCGCCGGAGGTGCTGACCGGTCGCGCCCCCGACGAGCGCACCGACCTGTTCACGCTCGGGGTCGTGGCCTACCAGTTGGTAACCGGGCGCGTGCCGTTTCAGGCTGCGACGCTGCCCGAGCTGATCGGGCAGATGCTGACCGTGGCGCCAGCCGGAGTGCCGGCGGGCGAGGTGCCGTCGGCGGCTGCGAGAGCCATTCTATTATGCGTGTCGGTCGACCCTGGCGCACGGGGCACGCTGGAGGACTTGCGCGCGGCCGTCCGGACGTCGCTGACCGCTTCCTGACGCCGGTGTCAGCGTGGTTCGAGTGCCGCGACGGCGGCGCCGAGCAGGCCGGCCCGATCGTTGAGGATGACGTGAACGGGCATCGTCGCCAGAAGCGGCACCATCGGCGCCTTGTCGAGGAACGTCCGCATGAAGCGACGTTCGAGCATCGGCAGGATCTTCGGCGCGATGCCCCCGCCGACGTAGACGCCCGCGGTCGCGACGGCGCGAAGCGCAAGGTTGCCGGCTTCGGCGCCGTAGGCGTCTACGAAAAGGTCCATGACCGCCGCGCAGCGCGCGCAGGTGCCGGCCGCGGCGGCCTGCGACACTTGGGCCACCCCGTCGCGAGCGCCGAACCCGCCCGCCACCGCGCAGCGGTCGGTACCGTGCACGTGTGTCGCGATGTGCACCAGCCCGATGCCCGAGATGACGCGTTCGACATCCACGCGGCCGACGTCGCCGCGGATCGCCCCCACGAGCGCGAGCTCGTCGTCAGTCCGAGCCGCAAAGTCCGCGTGGCCGGCTTCCGACGGCACCGGCCGCATGCGGCCGTCGACGCGGTGCAGGATCGCCTCGCCCAAACCTGTGCCCGCGGCGATGAGCGCGCCGTTACCGGTGCGCGAGGGCCGCCCGGCCTGCAGCGTGTGCAGTTCTTCCTGACGCAGCACCGTGACCGCATGGGCCATGGCTTCGAGATCGTTCAGCAGCCGCACGTCGGCGACGCCGGTGACGGCGGCGATTTCGGCGCCGCTCACGCGCCACGGCACATTGGTCATGGTGGCGACGCCGTCGACAATCGGCCCGGCGACGCCGAGCGACACCACGCTCACGCGCGGATCGATGGCGCCCACGGCGGCATGCAGCAGGTCGGGCAGGCCGGCGAAGTCGAGTGTGCGCATCGTGTGCACGTCGATCAGGTGCGGGCGCGGCCGCGCGCGCTCGAATATCCCCACGAACGTCTTCGAGCCGCCGACGTCGGCCGCGAGCATCATCGGCGTATTCTACGCACTCTGCCGAAGATGCGTTGACAGCGCGCCGTCAATTCGCCATCTTGGACGTGTCGATGTCAGCTGAACCCAGCGATTCTCCCGCTCCGCCGCTGGCGGCCGTATCGTCGCCGGGCGCCCGCGACGTGCTGGGCATGTATCCTGCGCTCCGGGAAGACCACGTCCGCTACTTGCAGAAGTGGGGATTCATCACGCCCACCCAGCGCGGGAGCGGCGGCACGCAGTTCTCGTTCCAGGATCTGGGCCTGCTCCGGCAGATTCACGGCGAGTTGCAGAGGGGCGTGGCGTTCCGCGCGGCGCTCCGCGATCTGCCGGCCACGAAGGAAGGGCAGCTCGCGTTCGACTTCCGCCTCGATGCCGAGCCGGCGCGCATCATCGCGCTGACTCGGAAGCAGCCGCCCGCGCCGATGGCCAAATCGGCGGCGGCCGACGTGACGCTCGACGGCACCCGCCCCCTCTCGGGTGGCGAGCAGCACTTCCTCGAGGGCTCGCTGCTTGACGACGGTACGCCCGAGCGGCAGCAGGACGCGGCCCGCGCCTACCGCCGCGCGCTGCACGACGAGCCCGACTTGGTGCCGGCCCTCATCAATCTGGCGAACATCCGCTACGCGTGCGATGACCTGCCCGAGGCGCAGGCCATGTACGAGCGAGCCATTCGGCTCGACGACAGCTTCTTCGAGGCGCACTTCAACCTGGGCAACATTCACCACGACCTGGGCCGTCACGCCGAGGCAGTCGAGTACTACCGGCGCGCACTCTCGTTCAATGGCCAGTATGCCGAGGGGCATTTCTATCTGGCGGTCACGCTCGAGAAGCTCGGCCGCTCGTCGGAGGCCAGGCAGCACTGGCGGGCGTACCAGTTCCTGGCGCCCGACGGCGAATGGGTCGACCTGGCGAAGGAATTCGGCGACGATCCGCCGCCGCGCTGAGCGCCGCCACCGGGGAGCGGCTCCGGTGGCAACGACTCAGGAATTCCAGCGATAGGGCGCTTCGGGCGCCGGACGCGGCTTGGGCACGCGCTTCGCCTTGTAGTAGCTGCAGTCGCCGCACCACGAGTCGGGATTGAAACTCGACGCGCCCGCCATCGGCAGCACGTCGCGATGCCCGCAGCACGCCGGCGCATCGCCCTCGGCCGCGCGCTGCCACCGGCACGAGTTGAACTTCGTGTGCGAGGGCGAGAGTTCGAGTGCCGGCATTGAGGGTGGCGGCGGCGTGCCGTCAGGCCATCGTGAGTCCAAGTGCGGCCTCCATCGCGCGCCATTCGCGCTTCTGTTCGGGCGCCACGAGCGTCAACGCCCGTCCGCTCGAGCCCGCACGGCCGGTGCGTCCCACCCGGTGCACGTAGCTGTCCTTGGTGTCGGGGACCTCGAAGTTGACGACGACGGCGATGCCATCGATGTCGAGCCCGCGAGCGGCGATGTCGGTGGCCACGAGCACGGGATGCAGACCCGAGCGGAAGCCCTCGACTGCGCGTTGGCGGTCGGCCTGCGTCCGGTCGGCGTGGAGCGCCGCCGCGCGCACGCCCTTGGCCTGGAGATTGCGCGCGACCTTGTCAGCGCCGATCTTGGTGCGCACGAACACGAGCACCGGCCCGTTGGCCTCCGACCGGATGAACTTGGCCAGGCGGTCGACCTTGTCGCGCGTCTCGACTTCCTCCATCGCGTGCGTGATGGTGCGGGCCGCGCCCTGGCGGCGACCGATCTGCACGTAATGCGGATCGCGCTGCATCTCTTTGGCGAGAGTCACGATCTCATTCGGCATCGTGGCCGAGAACAGCAGCGTCTGGCGGTCTTTCGGCAACGAGCCGAGAATCCGTTGCACGTCGGGCCAGAAGCCCATGTCGAGCATGCGGTCGGCTTCGTCGAGCACGAGCGTCTGCACGCGCAGGAAATCGGTGGACGAGTGCCGCATGTGGTCCATCAGGCGGCCCGGCGTGGCCACCACGATGTCGACGCCCGCCTTCAAGGCCCGTTCCTGCGGGCCCATCTCGACCCCTCCGTAAACCGGGACGCTCGAGCACGGCGTGTGGTAGGTGAGACCCACGATGGTGTCTTCGATCTGCGAAGCCAGTTCGCGGGTCGGCGCCAGGATGAGAGCGCGGCTGTAGGGTTCGCGCGCCGCGTCGCCGTACGGCGGCTGCTCCGTAAGCAGGCGCTGCAGGATCGGGACGACGAAGCCGAGCGTCTTGCCCGTGCCCGTCTCGGCGCAGGCCACGACGTCTTTGCCCTCGAGCGCGAGGGGAATCACGGCGGTCTGCACGGGCCGCGTGTCGGCGTAGCCCATGTCGGCGCAGCCGGCCATCAAGCGCTGGTCGAGGCCCATCGTGATGAAGGTGACGGGCGGCACGTCGTCGGCAAGGACCCACGGAATGTCGGTCGCGATGTCAGGCGCCGGCGCGTGAGCGGGTGATGACGACACACGGCGACGGCCTCGCGGCGCGCCGCCAGGTTGCCGGCGTGCCGAGGGAGGTGCGGATGAGGGTGGCTTCAAGATGGCCCTGGGCTAACGGGCGCGGAAGGTGATGATGCCGCGCACCGGGTCGTACGGGGACACGCCGACGGTGACCCGGTCGCCCGGCACGACCTTGATGCGAAATCGCCGCATGCGCCCGCTGAGCTGCGCCAATACTTCGTGTCCCGACTCGGTTTGCACGCGATACAGGCCCCCGCTGTGGACGGCCACAACGGTACCCTGCATGTCGATCAGATCGTCTTTGCTCAAAGGGACTCCAACCAAGAAGTGTGCCACATCAGGGTATCCCGGGCAACCTCCAACCTCCGCACGGTCGGCGTCGACGTAAGCAGCCGGCACCCCGTGGACTATCATTTCAGGGCGATCCCATGTCCACTCTGCCGCCCGCCCTGGCTGTTGGCGCCCAATACGACGGCCTGCTCCAGTCGGCCCTGACCCAGTTCTTCGACCGGGCGGTCCTCGAGACCGAGGCCGTGCCCTCCCCGTCGTCTGACGGACGGCTGTCGATTGAACCGAGTGCCGACCCGGCCGCGCTGTCGATCCGGTGGTTTGGCAACCGCTACACCCTGCGGGTGCCTCCGGCTCGTCCGTTTACCGTTCACGAAGTGCGATTTGCCCGGGCGATTGGCGCCGTGCTGTCGGCCCGGTACCGGGCCATCCTGAGTCCTCAGCTCATGGTGGAGCGCGCGGATCTGTTCCGCGGCGCCATTGAAGACCGCTACGTTGGTGCCTTCTTTGACCGTGCCCCCTACCAATTGCAGCCGGGCGTGACCGCCACGCCGGACCGCGTGGCGCTGGCCATCGAGATGATGCGGGTGGCGGCGCTCTCCACGTATGAGAACCAGCCCATTTCCACCGGCGTGCTGCTGCTTGGCACCGCCGAGGATCCGCTCGGACAGTATCCCGCCGCGGAGCGCGACGACCTGCACTACACCGGCGCGCTGGCCTCGATCAAGAGCTTCTATCGCCTGGCCGACGGCTTGCGTACGGTCTTCCTGGTGAATCGCACAGGCCGCCTGCTCGACATCGTGGACATTGGCCGCTGGGCTGACCACGTCGGGTCGGCGGCCTCCGCAGACGTGCCGTGCGCGCAGACCTACCATGGCCACGCGCGGGCCACGGTGGCCGGTCCGCATGTGTGCGTGGTGCTCAATCCCCGGCGCGAGATCAAGGTCTTTGCCGAAGGCGTGCAGGTCTTCAGTTTCAGTCATGCCGACTGGCGCCTGCTCGATCAGACGTCGAAGTACGCGCTGTGGCAGGCCGGGGTGGGCAACGCGGCCGTGGCCGAGCGGATGTTTCGCACGGCGCTCGACCTGTCGGACGCGCGCCAGGGCGCCCTCTTCGTCGTGCTGCGGCGGCCGATGGAATCGCTCAAGCAACTGGTGGCGTCGGCCGACCGCCTCGACATGGAACTGGTGGAGCCGCTCGGCAACCCGTGGGCCCCTTCGCGCCGCGATTTGCTGCACCTGCTGGCGGGCCGCACCGTCACCGAGCTCGATCCGAGTGTGCTGGCTGCCCTGGCCACGCTCGACGGCGCGACGGTGACCGACGGGGAAGGCACGATGCTGGCCGTGGGCGCCATTTTGCGCCACCCTTTGTCGAGCGAGCCCGCAATGCACGACGGACTGGCCGAAGGCGCCCGCACGACCGCGGCCCTGGCCGCCAGCCGGTTTGGTCCGGTGCTGAAGGTGAGCGAAGATGGCTTGATTACCTTCTACGACGGCGGCCGAATATGGGATCTGTGAGCAAATAGCCATCGCAGTAGCGCCAACCTCCCAGGCCAAGTAGACTTTCGCTCTCCCCTAGCGGTCCCACATGCAGGTATTCCTTACGGGCGGCACCGGATACATCGGCGCGGCCGTGCTCGACGCTCTCATCCGGGCCGGACACCACGTCACGGCGCTGGTGCGCGACCCCGAAAAGGCCGCGCGCCTGGAAGCGCGTGGTGCCACGCCCGTGCTCGGCGAGCTGGCCGGCCCCGCCCGCTATCTGAAGCACGCGGTGGCCGCGGAGGCCGTGGTCCACACGGCGCTCGAGGCCACGCCGCGCGGCCCGGCCGTGGACCGGCAATTCCTCGACGTGATCCTGCCAGCACTCGCCGCCACAGGGCAGCCCCGCGCGTTTGTCTATACCTCGGGTATCTGGGTGCTCGGCCCACAGCCTGATGGCGCCGACGAGACGGCCGCGCTCGCGCCGGCGGACATCTCGGCGTGGCGGGCCGGGCACGAAGCGCAGGTGCGTGCGGCACATACCGGTCAGCTCCGCACGGCGGTCGTGCGGCCGGGCATCGTCTACGGCGGTGCCCGCGGCATCGTGTCCGACATGCTCAAGGACGCACTCAACGGCCTCGTGCGGGTCATCGGCGACGGCAGGAACCGGTGGCCTCTCGTGTATGACCGCGACCTCGGCGACCTGTACGCCCGGGTCGTGGCCGCGCCCGGGGCCACGGGGGTGTTTCACGCCGCGGGGGATGAAGACGAACGCGTGCTCGACATCGCCGAGGCGATCCGGTCGCATGTAGACCCGGTGGCCGACATCCGCTTCATGCCGCTGGCCGAGGCGCACGCCAAGATGGGGCCGTACGCCGACGCCCTCGCGCTCGATCAGGTGGTGCGCAGTCGGCGCGCGCGCGCCCTTGGGTGGTCGCCGGCGATGCACGGCATTACGGGCAACGCGCCGCGCCTCTTCGAGGAGTACCGGCGCGCCGCGAGTCGCGAGTGACCGACCTCTCGGTCGTGCTGCCCGCCGATGGGGAAGGCGCCCATCTGGGGCGGGCACTCACACGGCTTCTGGCGTCACTCACCCCGCTTGGATGCCGTTTCGAGATCCTCGTGGCCCTCTCGGCGTCTGACAGCTTGGCCGAGTCGGCGGCTGCCGGACACGCGCGCGTCGTGACGTCGTCGGAAGCAGGGTACGGAGCGGCGCTCTCGGCCGGCTTCGCGGCCGCCTCTGGCGCCTGGGTGCTCACGCTCGATGCTGACGTCGTTGACCCCGCGCCGATTGTGCACGATTTGTGGACGCGCCGCTGCGAGGGCGACGTGCTTATCGGGTCGCGGTACGTTCCGGGCGGTGCGGCCCGCATGCCCGCGCTGCGCGCCATGCTCAGCCGCGCACTGAACGCGGTCTTTGGCCGCGGGTTGTCGCTTGGCGTGCGCGACCTGTCGAGTGGCGTGCGCTTGTACCGCGCCGGCATTCTGCGCGGTCTCGGTCCTCTGCCCGCACATCTCGACGTGCTGCAAGCGATTCTGGTGAAGGTCTACGCCGAAGGCTGGCGCGTCGTGGAGGTGCCCTTCGCCTACGCGGCCGAGCCGGGCGGGGCCTCGCACGTGCGCGCCCCGCGCTTTGCCGCCGACTACCTGCGCACCTTCTGGCGTCTCTGGAAGCTGCGCAACTCGATTGAGTGCGCCGACTACGACGCCCGCGCGCACGACAGCGCGATCCCGCTGCAGCGCTACTGGCAGCGCGAGCGGCACCGCCACGTCACGGACCTCTTCGCTGGCGAAGGCCCGGTGCTCGACGTGGGCTGCGGCTCGAGCCGGATCATCGGTGCGCTGCCGGCGGGGAGCGTGGCAGTGGACGTACTCCTGCGGAAGCTGCGCTACGCGCGACGGTTCGGCAAGCCGCTCGTGCAGGCGTCGGGGTTCGCGCTGCCGTTTGCGGATGCGAGCTTTCCCTGCGTGCTCTGTTCGCAGGTCATCGAGCACGTGCCCAAGGACTCGCCGATTCTCGCCGAGCTCATGCGTGTGCTGCGGCCGGGTGGGCGCCTCGTGCTCGGCACGCCCGACTACGCCAACTGGGAGTGGGTCGTCACCGAGAAGCTCTATGGCTTCTTTGCGCCCGGGGCCTATGCCGATGAACATATCGCGCACTACACGCGCGCGGAGCTCGTTGCCCGCTTCGAGGCGCTCGGCTTCAGTCATGAGGCCACCAGGTACATCCTGCGGGGCGAACTCATTCTTGCGTTCCGCAAGAACAGGGACTAGGGACTAGGGACTAGGGGCCCGGACTCGCGGCTAGGTGCTAGCGGCTAGCGGCTAGGAAAGCAGCGTCCAACAGTCTCGCTGTCCCGCGGTTCCGCTGCCCAGCTGTGTCGCTGTCAAACCGTCGTGCAGCTCGGGAGATATACTGCTCGGCATGACCGCTCACTCGCTTCGCTCGCTCACGGCCATGGCCGGAGTTGTGCTTCTCGTCGCCTGTTCCACGCCCACTCCCACAGCGGCACTAGCGGGTGCGCCATCGGGTCCCGCGGAAGGCGAGATCACGGCGGCGCGGATCGCGGCGCACACGCAGATTCTGTCGAGCGATCTCTTCGAAGGGCGCGCCCCGGCCACCCGCGGCGGCGAACTGGCGACGACCTACCTCGCTACGCAGCTGGCCCTTGCCGGCCTCGCACCGGGCGGTGACGACGGCACCTACTTTCAGCAGGTGCCCATCGTGGAGGCCACCGTAGACCGCACGTTCGCGCTCAGCGTGCCCGGACGCACCTACAAGTACGGTGACGACGTGGTGGCGTTTTCGGGCGTCGAAGACGCGACCGTCCGCGTGCGTGGCGACGTCGTGTTCGTCGGACACGGCATCGTCGCACCCGAGCAGCAATGGAACGACTACGCGGGCGTGGACGTGACGGGCAAGTGGGTGCTCATCATGGTGAACGATCCGCCGGCACCGGCTGATGAACCCGCGTTGTTTGGAGGACCGGCGTTGACCTACTACGGTCGCTGGACCTACAAGTTCGAGGAGGCCGCCCGTCAGGGCGCTGCCGGCGCCTTGCTGATCCACACCGACGCGTCGGCCACGTATCCCTGGCAGGTCGTGCAGTCGTCCTGGACCGGCACGCAGTATTCGTTGCCCCCGGCGCCTGGCGCGCCGGCGCTCGGCGTGAAGGCGTGGATCTCGAACGCCGCGGCCGTCGACCTGGCCCGGCGTGGCGGCCAGGACCTCGAGGCGCTGCGTGCCGCCGCGTCGAAGCGCGGCTTCACGGCCCGGCCGCTGGCCGTCTCGGCCACGGCCACGCTCACCCAGCGCGCCGTGCGCCGCACGTCGCCAAACGTCATCGGCGTTCTCGAGGGCACCAACGACCAGCAAGCCGTTGCGTTCACGTCCCACTGGGATCACTTCGGCACGAAGGCCGCCGCCCCCGGTGAGGCGCCGGAGACGGACCGCGTCTTCAACGGTGCGTATGACAACGCGTCGGGCTGTGCCGCCGTGCTGACGATTGCGCAGGCGATGACCCGCGCGTCGGCCAAGCCCGCCCGGTCCATCTACTTCGTGTTCACCACCGCCGAGGAATCGGGCCTGCTCGGCAGCGAATACTTCGCCGCGCATCCGCCGCTGCCGATGGCATCATTTGCCGCCAATATCAACATCGACGAGGCCAACCCCCTCGGCCCGACCAAAGACCTTGCGATGCTCGGCTCCGACCGTTCGTCGCTCGGTCAGGTGCTGGCCGCGATGGCGGCCGAGCGGGGCCGGGCTGTGGGAGTGGACGCGCATCCCGAACGCGGGTATTTCTTCAGGTCCGATCATTTCCCACTCGCCAAGGCCGGCGTACCGGCGCTCTCGCTGACCGAGCCGGAGCAATTCGAGGGGGCGAATGCCGCGGCACTCAAGGCGCGGCAAGCCGCCTTCAACGACAAGGACTATCACCAGCCGTCCGACGAGTTCGATCCGTCGTGGGATTTCAGCGGTGCCGCAAGCGACATGAAGCTGCTGGCCGCGTTGGCCTGGCGCATTGCCGCGATGCCCGTCATGCCGGCCTACCACGACGGCGACCAGTTCGCCCAGGTAAGGAAGCGGTGATGGCCGACGCGATGCCGTACGTGACCCTCGACGACATTGCCGCTGCTGCCGCGCGCGTGCGCGGCACGGCCCTGCGCACGCCGGTGATGGCGCTGCCGTGGCCGGGGCCAGACGAGGCGCACCCGTTCTTCGTCAAATGCGAGAACCTGCAGCCGATGGGCGCCTTCAAGGTGCGTGGCGCGTTCAACATGCTGGCGCAACTGCCGGCCGACGCCCGCGCCCGCGGCGTCATCACGTATTCGTCGGGCAACCACGGGCAGGGCGTGGCCATGGCCGCCAAGGCGATGGGCGTGCCGGCCGTGATCGTGATGCCGACCACGGCGCCCGGAGTAAAGGTGGACGGCGTGCGCCGCTACGGCGCCGAGGTGATCTTCGCGGGTACCACGTCGATTGAGCGCCAGACGCGCGCCGAGCAGGAAGCGGCCGAGCGAGGCCTGTCGATCATTCCTCCATTCGACCACCCGATGGTGATTGCCGGCCAGGGCACCGTGGGCCTGGAACTGCTGGAGCAGATCCCGGATCTGGGCACGGTCTACGTGCCCATGGGCGGCGGGGGGCTCATCGCGGGCGTGTCTGCGGCCCTCAAGCAGTTGCGGCCGGGGGTGCGGATCGTCGGCGTGGAGCCGACCGGTGCGATGAAGATGCGCGCGGCGCGGGACGCCGGGCATCCCGTCACGCTCGACAGGACGGCGAGCATCGGCGACGGCATCATGAACATGCGCGCCGGCGACATCACGTTCGCCCACGTCGAGCGCTACGTCGACGACCTCGTGGCGGTGCCCGACGACGCGATGGCGAAGGCCGTCGGCTGGTTGTTCCGGAATGCGCGGATTGTGGCGGAGCCAAGCGGCGCCGCAGCGACGGCGGCGGTGATGCTCGGTCTGGGCGCGCCTGCCGGCACGGTGGCGGCCATCGTGAGCGGCGGCAACGTGCAGCCGGATCACTTCGCGAAGTACATCACTCAGGGCTAGCGGCTAGGGACCAGCGGCTAGCGGCTAGAGCGAACGGCCGCAACCTCTTCGCGCCCGGCGGCCATCGCCTCAGCCAACGTAACGACGGCGCCGTCCAGTTGACGTTCGTAGACGGCGCGCAAGATGAGGCCCATGCGTGGGCCGGGCCGCACGCCGAGATCCAGCAAGTGGCGGCCGAGCAGAAGTGGCGCCGGCGGCGCGTGTTCCACGCCGAGCGCTCGAGCACGCTCGAGGAACCAGTCCATGGCGGAGCAGTCAAATACCCCCCCGCGTCCGTGGCAATCCGACCGCGCGAAGCGCACCAGCAGCTCGAGATCCACGCGCGCGGCGAGCCGGCGAAACGCGCCGTCCTTCACCGTATCCCTGGTCTTGTGAAACGCGCTCGGCCTCAGGTGTTCGGCCACCAGCCCCAGCACCTGCCGCCGCACATCGAAGCCGTCGATCGTGTTGATGTTGAAGCGATCGAGGATGGCCGTCGCGGCCGGCACGCCGGCGGCTTCGTGGCCAGGCGAGCGCCAGCGGCCATCGATGATGGCCGTCGTTGCGGGTTTGCCGAGGTCGTGGCACACGGCGCCCAGCATCACGGTGGTCAGGCGTGGCCGATCGAGGTCCCCGTTCCGGCGCCGGGCCTGGTCGATCACCATGAGCGTGTGCGTCCACACGTCGCCCTCAGGGTGCCACTCAGGATCCTGAGGGCAGCCGTAGAGCGGCGTCATCTCCGGCAGCACGTGCTCAATCACCCCAAGCTCACGGGCCAGGGCGAAGCCGATTGAGGGCCGCTCCGCCACGAGCAGCAGCTTCTCGAATTCCCCCCAGAGCCGCTCGGCCGGCAAGTCGTCGAGCGGGATGGCGCGGCAAATCGCTCGCGCTTCGTCATCAAGGGTGACCTCGAAGCGCGCGGCAAACTGCAA
Source organism: Acidobacteriota bacterium (assembly GCA_031376505.1). GTDB lineage: Bacteria > Acidobacteriota > Vicinamibacteria > Vicinamibacterales > UBA2999 > CADEFD01. The sequence continues at coordinate 28,249 of JANMDX010000233.1, read as the reverse complement.
CGCGCGCAGTACCCGCAAGCTGTCGTCGGCAAACGTCCGGGCGTCGACCACCCGCAGCCGCCGGGCGTCGAGGTCGGCGCGGCCGCCGAACGGATCGAGATACTGGTCGGTGAGCGGGTCCCAGCCGACGGCATTCATGGTGAAGTCGCGCCGGCGCGCGGCCTCCTCGAACGTCATCAGCGGATCGCCTTCCACGGTAAAGGCCGTGTGGCCGCGGCCACTCTTCGACTCGCGGCGGGGCAGGGCGACGTCGATTGGCCCGAGCTTGTAGACGGGGAAGGCCCGGCCCACCGGATCCACGCGCCCGATCGCGCCGAGCAGAGCGAGCATCTCGTCTTGTGGCACGCCGAAGACCTCGAGGTCGAGATCCTTCGACGGCCGGCCGAGCAGGCGATCGCGCACGAACCCGCCCACGACCACGGCGCGACCACCGCGGCCGCCCGCCGCGCGGGCCACGGAGATGGCAACCTCCAGTGGTGAGGGCGTAGCGGAGGGAACGAGGTCGATCCCGGGCACGTCACCATCGTATCCCGCTTGGAATCTGGCAGAATCTAGCGAAGCTCCGCCTCAGACCGCCCAGAAGAACCGGGTTGGCTCCGCTTCGCTAGCGGCAGTGTTGTTTGGCCCACGCTCCGCGTGGGCAAGACATCTCCAAAGGCCAGCCGGAAACGTGTTTCGTTCGTTGTGATGTCTGCCTTTGGAGATGTCTTGGTCATGGATACCGTCGACCGGCTGGTGCGAGACCTCGTCGCCATCGATTCGGTGAACCCGACCCTGGTGCCGGGCGCACCTGGCGAAGGCGAGATCGCCAGGCGGCTGGTGCAGGAATTCGAGGCCATCGGCCTGCACGTCGAGGTGCAGGAAGTGGCGCCGGGCCGGCCCAACGTGGTCGCCGTCCTGGATGGCCGCGCCCCGGGCCGCTCGCTGATGCTCTGCGGGCACACCGACACGGTCGGCGTGGCCGGCATGACCGCGCCGTGCGTCCCGGTCGAGAAGGACGGGCGGCTGTACGGCCGAGGCGCGCAAGACATGAAGAGCGGGGTTGCGGCCATGGTCGACGCCGTGCGCGTCGTGGCCGCGGCGGGCGGTCTGGCGGCCGGCCGGGTCGTGGTGGCGTGCGTCGTGGACGAAGAGCACTCGAGCATCGGTGCCGATGCGCTCGTCACCCGGTGGCGAGCCGATGCCGGCGTCGTCACCGAGCCCACCGACCTCGACGTCGGCGTGGCGCACAAGGGGTTCGAGTGGGCGCAGATCGACACGACCGGGCGCGCGGCTCATGGCAGCCGGCCGGCCGAAGGCATCGACGCGATTCTGCACATGGGGCGCGTGCTGTTTGCGCTGCAAGACCTCGACGCGCGGCTGCAGGCTGGCGCACGGCATGCGCGGTTGGGCACCGCATCGCTGCACGCGTCCCTGATCGAAGGCGGGCGGGAGCTGAGCAGCTACCCGGACCGCTGCACGCTGCAGCTGGAGCGGCGCACGCTGCCCGGCGAGCCGCTGCACGTGCTGGCCGCCGAAGTGGATGCGATTCTCGGTCGGCTGGCCGCGGCCGACCCGGCGTTTTCCGCCCACGCCACGTCACTCTTCGGCCGGCCACCGTACGAGATCGACGCGGCCCATCCGCTGCCAGTGGCGCTGACGGCTTCCGCCCGCGCCGTGGGCTGCCGCGCGCATACCATTGGCATGAGCTTCTGGACTGACGCTGCCGTACTCGGCGAGGCCGGCATCCCGTCCGTGCTGTTCGGGCCCACCGGGGCGGGCCTTCACGGCGTGGACGAATGGGTCGACCTGGCGAGCGTGCGTCAGTGTCGCGATGCGCTCGCGGGCCTGATCCGCGACTGGTGCCGCTGAAGTTGTAACGGGTTGTCACGGGGCCTGTCACCGAGACCTCGCCTGCGCGTTGCAGATTCTGCAGTGCCGCCGGCTCGCTAGTTGCGGTCGCGCAGGATGCCCTTCACGACAAACGCCACGTTGGCGGGACGTTCGCCCAGGCGGCGCATGAAATACGGGAACCACTGCTGGCCAAACGGCACGTAGATCCGGACGCGGTAGCCCTCGCCGAGCAGCGCCGTCTGCAGGTCGCGCCGGATGCCGAACAGCATCTGGAACTCGAAGCGGTCGCGCCTAGCCCGCGCTCGCTGACGTAGGCCTTGACCGTGTCGATCATCGCCGGGTCGTGCGTGGCGATGGCTGGATAAGGATTGCGATCGAGCAGCCGCCGAGCCAGGTCGATGAACGCCGTGTCGACGTCGCGCAGGTGCTGATGCGCTACCGTCCTGGGCTCGCGATACGCGCCTTTTACGAGCCGCACGCGCGCCCCGAGCGCGTTCAGCTGGTCGACGTCGGCGGGGCTGCGCAGCAGGCACGACTGAATCACCGTGCCGACGTCGCGGTGGCCGAGTGACCACAACGTGGCGATGACGTCGAGTGTGGCATCGGTGTAGGGCGAGTTCTCCATGTCGACGCGCACGAAGAACCCGTGCGCGCCGGCCGGCCCCAAGATGCGGCGCAAGTTGTCGAGCGCGGTCGCCCGATCGACGTCGAGTCCCAGCTGCGTGAGCTTCAGCGAGAGATTGCGCTCGACGCCCGAGGCCACCACCCGCGCGATGATGGCGAGGTAGGCTCGCGTGTTGGCGTCTGCCAGCTCCAGCGTGGCCACGCTTTCGCCCAGATAGTCGAGCGACACGCCGAAGCCGCGCGCGGCGAGCGAGCGGGCGGCGTCAATGGCCTCGTCGACCGATTCGCCCGCGATGAAGCGGCGGGCGAAGCCGGACGCCGGCGCCATGCCGTAGCGCGAGGCGAGACGGCGCAACGGTCCGATGCGTGCCAGGCCGTGGAACACCGCTTTCGACGTCGCGGCGAGCATCAATCCCTCGGCGCGGGGGCGGGGAGCAGGTGTTCGATCGTGCGCGCGTAGTAGCGTAGCAAACCGCGCTCGCGCACGCGGAACAGGCCGGCCTCGCGCGCGATGATGCCGCGGTCCTCGAGCGGACCGGCAGCCGCCGCGATGACCGCGGCTGACGTACGCGCCTCGAGATTGGCGCCCATCGCGATGAGCGACTCGAGCATCGCGTCGATGCGGCCGGCCAGCTCGGTCTCGGGAATCGAGGGGCCCATGGCCGCGGCCATCAAAGCCGTGGGCAACACCTTCACCTGGCGACCAATGCGGTCCATGACGAGGTGGCCGAGATCGAGTACCGAACGCCTGGACTCGCCCGTGAACTCGCCGACCGGGATCGGCTCGCCGAACGTCACAAACGCGCGACTGCGGTAGCCCACCGCGTAGCGCACCATCTCGGCCACCTCGCGGCTGAACGCGCGCTGACGCCCTTTGACCTTCTGCCGGGCCAGCACGTGGTCTTCGAGCACCAGGTCGTAGGCAATAGACACAGGTACGATTACCAGATTCGGCTGGCCCGACTGCAGACAGGCTGTGAACAGTCCGGTCTTGGGCGACTTCAATTCACCACTGTAGCTGCGGCCGCCTTCGGGATAGAAGAAGAAGTCTTGCGCCTTGAGCAGTTCGGCCACATAGGCCTTGAGCGTGATGTGGTACGCGGGGTCCTTGGTGTTGCGGCGGATGGGCAGGGCGCCCGTGACGTGCCGGTGAATCAGTCCGAGCGGACCGCCGAAGAGATTGATGCCCGCCGCGATGATCGGCGGCTTCATGCCGGCGGCGTCGAGCGCCAGCAGTTCGAGCAGGTAGTCCATGTGGCTGCGGTGGTTCGAGGCGTAGACGATCCGGCAGCCGCGCGCCGCGGCCGCGCGCGGGTGCTCGATCTGTTCGTCGATCCGCTCCAGCTTCCGGAGAATCGGAAAGAGGGGATACTCGAGCGCCCGGTACCACTCGTAGCGCTGCGTCGTGCGCAGCTCGCCGAGGTAGCCCTCCACTTTGGCGCGCGCCTTGTCGCCGCACACGCCGTGGCTGCCCTCGAGGTACCTGGCCACTTCGGGACGGGCGAAGACGGCCTGCGCAATCTCGTCGGTCGTCATTGCGGCTGGTCCAAGGCGCGGCAGATCGCCGTCGCGAATTCGGTCGTGGTCGCCGTGCCGCCGATGTCGCGCGTGCGCACCGAGCCGGCCAGCACCGTCGTGACCGCGCGCATGACGCGCCCGGCAATGGCGTCTTCGTTCAAATGGTGCAGCATGAGCACGCTCGAGAGCAGCAACGCGAGGGGATTGGCGAGGTCCTGGCCGGCGATGTCCGGGGCGCTGCCGTGCACCGCTTCGAAGACCCCGATGCCGTCGGCGCCCAGGTTGGCGGCGGGCACGACGCCCAGCCCTCCGACCAGGCCCGCGCACAGGTCGGACACGATGTCGCCATACAGGTTTGGCAGCAGCAGCACGTCGAAGCGCTCTGGGAACATCACCAGCTGCATGCAAGCCGCATCGACGATGCGCTCGTCGTACTGAATCTCGGGGTAGTCCTTCGACACACGCCGGGCGCAGTCGATGAACAGCCCGTCGCTCAGTTTCATGATGTTGGCCTTGTGCACCGCCGTGACCCGCGCGCGCCGGTGGCGCCGGGCGTGATCGAAGGCGAATCGGGCAATGCGTGTGGAGGCGACCTCGGTGATGATTTTGAGGCTCTCGACGACGCCGGGCACCACCGTGTGCTCGAGCCCCGCGTACAGGTCCTCGGTATTCTCGCGCACGATGACCAGATCGACGCCCTCGTAGCGCGACTTCACGTTGGGCAGGTTCCACACCGGCCGGAGGTTCGCGTAGAGCGCTAGCGCCTTGCGCAGACCGACGTTGACGCTGGTGAAGCCCTCGCCAATGGGCGTCGTGATGGGGCCCTTCAGCGCCACTTTCGTGCGGCGAACCGACGCCAGCAGTGCGTCGGGCAGCGTGGTGCCGCCCGAGGCCACCGAGGTAGCGCCAGCCTTGAACGGTTCCCACGTGGCGCGTAGACCGCCGGCTTCGAGTACCTGGACGACGGCCCTCGTCACTTCGGGGCCGATGCCGTCGCCGGGAATAAGGGTGATGGGGTGTGTCATAAATCGTGGAAGCCCTATTCTCGCGCCTCCCACGCAGCCAGCGCGATGCCGGCAACGGCGATCGTGGTGACGAGGGTGGTGGACAGACTGTGGAGCTGGTCGAAGCGGAGGCGCCGGGGCTCGCCGGCGGCGACCTCGGCCACCGGGCCGGCCATCGCGCGACGGAGACCCTCGGCCTCCGGTAGCACCGTATGCGCGGTATAGGCGTTGACCGTGAGCATGGCGCCGATGAGCAGCGCGCGCATCCCGTAGCTCAGTGGTTTCGGGCCGAGCAGTCGCAGAATGGTCATCGTCACGAGCAGTACGCCACCGGCAACCTCGCCCGCCACGAGCACGCGCCGCAGGATCTCGCCAAACGCGGCGCCTGCCAGCACCCGGCCCTCAGGGCCTGCCTCGGCCTGGAGTACGCCAAACAGCGCCGGCGCTACAAAGGCCCCGGCGGCTATGAGCCCGCCCACCCACACAATGAGCGCCAGCACGTAGGCGTAGCGCAGCACGATCATCCCACCATTCTAGTGGACAGCGCGCCCGTCGGCCCGCTTCGCGTTCTTCGGCGTTGCCCGCGTCCAGAGGGCGCTGCTACACTCCGCTCCGGAGGAAATTGCGTGACAGTTGAGACGTCCCGTGTCGTGCCGGTGCTCAAGAACATCGCGACACGGCTTCGTATCGAGTCGATTCGCGCGACGACGGAGGCAGGTGGCGGCCATCCCACCACGTGCATGTCGTCGGCGGATCTGGTGGCGGCCCTGTTCTTCGCGGAGATGCGCTACGATCCCGCGCACCCTCAGCACGAACACGCCGATCGCTTCGTGCTGTCGAAGGGGCATGCCGCGCCGCTCCTCTACGCGGCGTGGGCCGAAGCCGGGTTCCTCCCGCCCGCGGACCTGCTCAACTTGCGCAAGTTCACCTCCGATCTGGAAGGCCATCCCACTCCGCGCCTGCCGTTTGTCGACGTCGCGACCGGCTCGCTTGGACAGGGGCTCTGCGCCGGCATCGGCGTGGCGCTGAACGCGCGGCGCATCGGCAGCGACTATCGCACCTACGTGTTGATGGGCGACGGCGAGAGCGCCGAAGGGTCGGTGTGGGAAGCCGCCGCGGCCGCCCAGTTCTTCGCCCTCGACAACCTCGTCGGCATCACCGACGTGAATGCCCTCGGCCAGAGCCGGGGCACGCAGCACGAACACGATCTGGGCTCGTTCGCACGTCGCTGGACGGCGTTTGGCTGGCACGCCGTCGCAATCGACGGCCACGACATGGCGCAGATTCTGGGCGCGTTCGCCGAGGCGCGTGCCACGAGCGGCAAGCCCACGATGATCCTCGCGCGAACGCTCAAGGGGCAAGGCGTGAGTTTTCTGGCCGGGCAGTCCAACTGGCATGGCAAGGCCCTGAAGAAAGGCGACGAGCTCACCCGCGCCTTCGCTGAACTCGACGCGCAGATCGTGCCCGAGCCGGCCGGCTCCAGCGCCGAGATCCGGCGGCCCTCGCGGCCGTCGGTGCCGGTGGGCGCCCCGCTCACCGCCGCGGCCGTGGCGGCGCCGAACTACGCCCTGGGCGACCTGGTGGCCACGCGTGAAGCCTACGGCACAGCGCTCGCCCGGCTCGGTGACGCCGATCCGCGGGTCGTCGCCCTCGACGCCGACGTCAAGAACTCCACCTTCAGCGAACGCTTCGAAGCCACGCATCCCGAGCGTTTCTATCAGTGCTTCATCGCCGAGCAGGTGATGATTGGCGCGGCGATGGGCCTGGCCAGCCGGGGCGCCATTCCGTTCCCGTCCACGTTCGCGGCGTTTCTGTCGCGCGGTGCCGATTTCATCCGTATGGCGGCGATCAGTGGTGTCAACGTGAAGCTGGCCGGATCGCACGCGGGCGTGTCGATTGGCGAGGACGGCGCCTCGCAGATGGCCCTCGAAGACCTCGCGATGATGAGCGCCGAGCCCAACATGACGGTGCTCTACCCGAGCGACGCCGTGTGCGCTGAACGTCTCGTGGCGCTGGCGGCCTATCATCCCGGGCCCGTCTACCTGCGCATGTCGCGGCCGAAGACGCCCGTGATCTACGCCAATGACACGCCGTTCCGCATCGGCGGCTCCCACGTGCTGCGCGAGAGCGCGAGCGACGTGGCGACGGTGTTTGGCGCCGGGATCACGCTGTTCGAGGCACTCAAGGCGCACGACCTCCTGAAGGCCGAGGGCATCGCCATTCGCGTGGTGGACGCGTATTCGTTGCAGCCCATCGACACCGATACGATGCAGCGGTGCGCGCGTGAGACCGCGCGGCTCATCACGGTGGAAGATCACTATGCCGTCGGCGGGCTGGGCGACGCCGTGGCCCGCGCGGTGGCGCCAGTCGGCGCCGTCGTGACCCGGCTGGCCGTACGCGAAATTCCGCACAGTGGCACGCCCGACGAGCTCGTTCACTACTACGGGCTGTCGGCGCAGAAGATTGCCGCTGCCGTGCGCGCCCAGTGAACGCGGCATGACCTGGCGCTGCGGACGGTACGGCACGCGCGCGGCCCGTCGCGGCGGGAATCCTGTGGCGCAACTGCGCCGCGGGGCGCTCGTGCTGGCCACCGGCGTGCTGGCGCTCGCGGCGAGTCCCGGCCACGTCGAACTCGCGGCCCAACCGGCGGGCACGGCCGTGGTGGGAGCGCAGGATCCGGCGTGGTCGCCCGACGGCGGCCGCGTCGCCGTGTCGGCCCTCGACACGATCTGGACGATGACGGCCGACGGTAAGCACCCCGCGCCGCTTGTGGCCGATGCGCCGGCCGGTGTGGAACGCGATCCGGTGTTCTCGCCCGATGGCACGCGCGTGGCCTTTGCCGCTGACCGTGGCGCTGGCTTCGATATCTACGTGGCTCCGGTGCGCGGCGGCGCCGCCACGCCCGTCACGACGCAGCCAGGCGACGAGCGCTGGCCGTCATTCACGCCCGATGGCCGCATCGTGTTTGCGAGCCGCCAGCCCCGCAACGGTCGCGTGGGCGCCGACCCGGGCGCGCAGTGGGACCTCCACGTCGTGCGGCCGGTCGAAGGATCGACCGCCTGGCAGTTGCCCGTGGCGCTCACCGACACACTCGACAGCGAGACCGGCCCGCGCGTGTCGCCCGACGGCACACTCGTGGCGTTTGTCTCGGAACGCGCGGCCGACGACGACGTGGACATCTGGGTCGTGCCGGTGCCGCCGGCCACTGCCACGCCCGTCGCGCTCGGCGCGCGCGTGGCGCGCACGGCCCCCGCGGGCTCGCAGCCGCCCCGGCCCACGCGCGTCGTGCGGGCCGCCGGCGCTGAAAGCCACGTGTCCTGGGCGCCCGACAGCCTGCGCCTCGCGTTCTACGGCGTGCGCGGCGGCGTCGGCGCGGTGTGGGTGGCCACCGTCGACCTGCCGCAAACCGAAGGCACGCGACCGCCGCGCGCGCGGCCCAAGCCCGCGGCCCCGCCGCAACTGGTCTCGCGGCGCGCCGGGGCGCCCGCGTGGTCCCCCGACGGCCGCACGCTGCTCGTGACCGGCTTACCCGCGCCGCAGCCCGTGTACAACGGGAATCCCACGCGCGATCGCCTCGAAGCGCCGCCGCTCTTTGCGGGCGCTTCGGCGTTCCAGATGTGGCGGATCGCGGCGCCGGCGCCGGTGGACGAGGCGGGTCCCGCAATGACGGCCACACTCGTCTCGCCGCGGGCTCTCACGGCCGTGTTCGAGCGCTCCTGGGACACGCTGCGACGGCTCTACTACACCAGCGGACCGTCGGCGGTCACATGGGTGGCGCTCGGCGAGAAGTACCGGCCGCGCGCTCAGGCCGCGCGCACGCCCGCTGCGCTCGAGGCCGTGCTCGACGCGCTCGTGGCCGAGCAGCCGCTCATCAAGCCGGTCGTCACTTCGCGCGGCGCGATGATCGTGTCGGGCCATCCGCTGGCCTCAGACGCCGGCCGGCGCGCGTTCGAACGAGGCGGCAACATCGTGGACGCGATGATCGCGGTGTCGTTTGCGCTCGGCGTCGTGGAGCCCGAGGCGTCTGGCCTCGGCGGCGACGGCACGGCCGTGCTGTATCTGAAGGGCATGGCCGCGCCGACCGTCGTCGAGTACAAGGACCAGACGCCCATCCACGCCACGCTGGACAACCCAGCGCTGGTGCGCGACGGGCGCCTGGTGGCCGACGGACCGGCGGCGGCGAATATTCCCGGTGTGGTCGCGGGCCTCGATTATCTGTATCGCCGCTACGGCAGCGGCAAGGTGAGCTGGGCCTCACTCATCGAGCCGGCGATTGCGCTGGCCGACGACGGCTTCATCCTCGACGAGGCGCTGCCGTCGAGCATCAGTGAAGGCCGGCGGTTTCTCGAGAAGTATCCGGAGTCGGCGAAAATCTTCCTACCGGGCGGGAAGGTGCCGCAACCGGGCGACCGCTTCGTGAACAAGGACTACGCCGAGACGCTGAGGGCGATCGCCAGCGACGGCGCCGACACTTTCTATCGCGGCGAGGTTGCCAAGAAGATTGCGGCCGACATGGCCGATCGCGGCGGCATCATCACCTACGCCGACCTCGCGCAGTACCGGGCGATGGAGCGCGCGCCGGTGCGCGGCCGTTACCGCGGCCATGCGGTCTTCTCGGCGAGCCCGCCGGTGTCGACCGGGATCCAGCTCATCGAGTCGCTGCAGATTCTCGACCACTACACGCCTCATCCGGGCGCTCGCGCGACCACCGACGCCGACTATTGGCACTACGTGATCGAGGCCTGGAAGGGGCGCGACCCGTTGCGCCGCGTGGCCGATCCCGAACGCTGGCCGGTGGAGTTCGACGAGCACCTGCGCGCCGACCACGCCGCGCGCCTCTTCCGCCAGATCGATCCCGCCAAGGCGTCCACGTTCGAACGGCAGGCCGAGGACGACGGCCCGTTCTCGCCACCGGCCACTCGCATCGGCCGTGGCACGACGGCCTTTGCCGTGGGCGATGCCGAGGGCAATCTCATCGCGGTGACCCAGACGCTCAGCACCTGGGGCGGCACTTTTTACGTCTCGAAGGGACTCGGCTTTCTCTACAACAACCACCTGCGCAGCACCCGGACCACCCCCGGGGCCTACGGCAGCCTCTTGCCGCTGATGCGGTCCAGTACCGGCACGGTGCCCACGCTGGTGTTTGTCGAGACGCCCGGCGGGCTCGTACCGCGGCTCGCCGTGGGCTGCGCTGGCAATGCCTGGATTCCGCTCACGGTCTACAACGTCATCACGGCCGTCGTCGATGGCGGACTTGGGGCGCAGCAGGCCATCGAGGCGCCGCGCTTCCTGCCAGGCCGCGATCCCGCCGATCCACTGGAGCGTGGTGCCCGTATCGAGATCGAGGATCGCTTCCCGCGTGGCGTGCTCGACGACCTCGAGCGCCGAGGTCACACCTTCCAGAAGATCGGGCGCAAGGGTGAGGTGCGCTACGGTTATGCCTCCGCGGTGCTGGTGGACGTGGCGGCCGGTACGGTCGAAGGGGGTGCCGAGCCGCGGCGTTCCCATGCCGCCGTGGCCGCCCAGCGCGCGCCTGCGGCCGTCGAACGCTGACCGGCATCCATTCGTCGGAACGTCGGTAGGTGCGGACGGGCCACGAACGGCATAATGGAAGGCTCGGCAGGCGCTGACGCAGCCGCCCGACTCGCCATGTCTTCCTTGCCGCCCGCCTCGTCCACCTCTCTCAGCGAACTGCGCCTGCGCGTGCCGGCGATGGACTGCGCGGACGAAGTGGCCCTCGTGCGCCGCGCGCTTGAAGGCGACCCTGGGGTAGTGCACATGGCGTTCGACCTCGTGCATAGCCGCGTCGACCTGGCCATCGATCCCGCACAGACCTCCGAGTCCCGCGTCATCGACGCGATCGTACGTACGGGCCTTGCCGTGGAGTCGGCGGCGACGGAGGGCGGCGCGCGCCCGGCGACACCGGCTCGAGCGGCCTACGCCGACGTCGCTCTGAGCGGTGCGCTCGTGATGCTTGGGTGGATCATCGACGGCGTCGCGGCGGGCAGTTGGCGTGACGCGCTCCTTGGCCACACGGGCGCGGACGTGTTGGCCCACGGGCACGCGCCGGGAGCCGTGCCGGCGTACGGCTTGGCGATGGTGGTCGGCCTGTGGCGCATGTGGCCCCGTGCGCTGGCCGCGCTGCGGCATCTGCGCCTCGACATGCATGTGCTCGTGTGCGTGTCGGCGGCCGGTGCGGCCGCCATCGGGCAGTGGGCGGAGGCCGCAGCCGTGGCGTTTCTCTTTGCCGTGGCGCACCGGCTCGAGGCGTGGAGCCTGGAGCGCGCGCGCGAGGCGCTGTCGTCGGTCGCCGATCAGGGCCTGCTGTCGGCCGACAGCAGCCAGCAGGCGGCGCCGGTCGAGCGCTGGATCGAGCGCTTCGCCGCGGTCTACACGCCTGCCGTCACGCTGGCCGCGGTGGTCGTGGCGGTCGGGCCGCCGCTCGTGGACGGGCTGTGGGCACAGTGGTTCTACCGGGCGCTCGTCTTCCTGGTGATGGCGTGCCCGTGCGCGCTTGTCATCTCCACGCCCGTGACCGTCGTCGCGGCGGTGACGGCACTGGCCACCCGCGGCGTGGTGGTGAAGGGCGGCGCGCCGCTCGAACTGGCCGCCTCCACGAGCCACCACACGCGCGACGCGTTTGCGCGCGTGGGCGTGCGGGTGGCGACTGACGCCGATGGCCCGGCGGCGATGGCCGCGGCCGACGTCGTGCTCGTGGATGGCGGTGACGAAGCCGCGAGCCTGTCGCTGCTCGGGCAGCACGCCACCCGCGCCGTGCGGGTGATCCGCCAGAACGTCGGCATCTCGCTCGTGACGAAGCTGGCGTTTCTCGTATCCGCGCTGCTCGGATCGGCGCCGCTGTGGATGGCGGTGCTGGCCGATACCGGCGCGACCGTGGCTGTGACCGTGAACGGCCTGCGCCTGTTGCGCCTTCGCCGTCGGCGGTGAGGGGACGGCATCTGAGCGCGCCTCCAGGGCGGTTGAGGTGTGGTAGCCTACGCACATGAGACGCACAAATGTTGTGCTTGATGAGCACGTCCTGGAAGAGGCTGTGCGGGTGAGCGGCGAGCGCACGTACTCGCGCACCATCGAACGGGCCCTGTCCGAGATGATTCGCCGCGCCCGGGCCCGGGGTATCGAGCAACTGGCTGGTGCCGGCCTGTGGAGCGGTAATCTACAGGTCATGCGCGGCGACGCGGGGCCGACGGCGGCAGTGCGCGAACCGCCGGGCATCTACCGTACGCGGAAGCGTCGTGTGGCTCGTTGACACGAGCGCGTGGGTCGAAGTGTTTCGCCGACCCGCGCGCATGACCCTCGACCGGCTGGTCGACGACCCTGATCTCATTGTCACCTGCCTGCCGGTGGTCCAGGAAGTGCTTCAGGGCTTCGATGACGATCGTGCCCATGGCATCGCGCACACGGCGATGCACGCCTTTCCCTGCGTGGAGTCGCCGCTCGACGCGGCCGTCGTCGATCAGGCCGTGGACCTCTACCGCCGCGCACGGCGCGCTGGCGTGACCGTGCGGTCGAGCGTGGATTGTCTGATCGCGGCCTGCGCGCTGCGTCACGGCCTGACCGTGGTGCACTGCGACCGCGACTACGGCGCAATCGCGCGAGTGGCCTCACTGCGCCACGTCGACATCCGCCCTCGGCTCACGGCTCGAGCCTCGCGCCCGTGATGAGCCGGCGCCGCCCGGCCGGGTGGCGCAGGCGAGCTAGGACGCGATGTAGTGCTCCAATTGCTGGATCGTGAACCGCTGCTCGTCGAGGAGGGCCTTCACCGCGTCGCCAATCGACACCATCCCCACGACGCCGGAGCCGTCGAGCACCGGCAGATGGCGCACGCGGTGGTCGGTCATGATGGCCATGCAATCGGCCATGGTGCAATGCGGTGTCACGGTCAGCACCTGGCGCGTCATGGCGTCGGCCACGAGCAAGTCGCGCGACGACTTGCCGTGCAAGATGACCTTGCGGGCGTAGTCGCGTTCCGAGAACATGCCGGTGATGCCGTCCTCGTCCACGACCACGAGCGCGCCGATGTCGTAGCGGGCCATGAGCGCCAGGGCGTAGTACACCGTGGCATCCTGCGACACCGAGATGACGGGGCCGGACTTCGCCTGCAGAACGTGCTGGACGGTCTTCATGCCTTCCTCCAGGGTGTGATGCGACGCGTACCGCGCATCATAGACCCGGAGGCCCTGGTGTCAATGGCGCAAAAACGCCGTCCAGCCAGCGGCAGAGCTTCGCCAGCAGGCGCAGGATCCGGAGTACACCGGCAGCCCCGGCCTGGGCCGGCGCTGTCCGATCGCACCCGCAGAGGCTCAGTCGCGCAGTGGCTGACGTCGCTCGCGGCGTTCCTGCTGCCGCCCCCGGCGCTGCTCGAATCGCTCGCGCATCTGGCCGCGCCGTTGCTCCATCTGCGTGCGCAGCTGCCGGGCTTTCTGCTGCTGTTCCGTCGTGAGCAGCGCCCACACTTCGCCGTGCAACGTGGCCTGAAGGACGGCGCCATCGGCCTCCACGGCGGCCACCTCGGCCGACCTTTGGCGGATGGCCGCTTCGTCGAACGTCGCGGCCGTCATGCTGTCATGCAGTGCCTTGCGGGCCGTGCCGATCTTCTCGGACTGTGCCTCGAACTCGGCCTTATGTGACTCCAGGGCCGCCTCCACCTGTTCGCGCTGCGCGTCGGTCAGGTCGAGCGCCCGCAGGCCCTGGATGATGCCGCCGGGTCCGCCGGGGCCACCGGGACCCCCCGGCCCGCGCATGCCGCGGCCGCCCGGTCCCCCTGGGCCCGCCTGGCCCATGAACCCGCCGGGTCCATGCGGACCTTGTCCGCGCGCCGCCGTCACGGCCACTCCGGCCCCGGCCACGAGTGCGAGTCCGAGTGCGGTGCCTGCCACCAGCTTGATCGTCTTGGTCATCGGTGTGTCCTCCAGCCCTTCCTGTCCAATGAGACGGGACGCACGTGGCGAGGCTGCGGCGGGCCGGTGAAAAAAGTATGGCAGGTCGTAGAATTGCCCACAAGCGGCGCGCCGGCCCGTAAGATCGCGACTGCACCCGGCCCCGATGTCCCACGTCCTCGTCGTTGAAGACGACCTCCATATCCGCGACCTCATCGCGCTGCACCTGGGTCTTGAAGGACTCGAGTGCACGCTGATCGGCGACGGCCGCGACGCCCTCGATCGCCTGGCCGCCACGCCGTTCGACCTGGTGGTGCTCGACTTGATGCTGCCGGGGGTCGACGGGCTGACGTTGTGCAAGGCCCTGCGCCGCACGGGCGCCAACACCGGCACGCCCGTGCTGATGCTGACCGCGCGCGGAGAGGAATCCGACAAGGTGTTAGGCCTCGAGACCGGCGCCGACGACTACCTGGCCAAACCGTTCGGCATCCGCGAGTTCGTCGCGCGGGTGCGCGCACTGCTCCGGCGGTCGCGCGCGGCCTCGCCGGCGACGCCTGACGAGGGCGCCGGTACCGGCACGGGCAAGGTGGTGACGGTGCACGGCGTCGAGATCGACCCGGCGCGGCGCCGGGTGCGCGTGCGCGGGCACGACGTGGAGCTCACCACCCAGGAGTTCAGACTGCTGCACCTGCTGGCGTCGCACCCCGGGATCGTGTTCAGTCGCGAGGCGCTGCTGGCGCGCGTGTGGCCGGGGCAGACGTTTGTGACCGAGCGCTCCGTGGACACGCTGGTGAAGCGACTACGCAGGCGGGTGGAAGCCGACACCGAATCACCGGCGCTCGTCCTCACGGTGTGGGGCGCGGGCTACAAGTGCGCCGATGTCTAGCGTGACCCCCTCGGGCGCCCGCCGTTGGTACCGCAGCCTCTATTGGCGCATTGCCGCGGGCTTCATTGCGTCCCTGGCCGCGATGCTCATGGCGCAGGGCGGGCTCTTCCTGTGGTTGTCCACGCAGCGCGACGAGGCGATGCCGCCGCGTTTACTGGCCGATCTCACGCGGCTCGTGGCAGACGAACTCACCGATGCCGCTGCCCGTGAGCCCGCGGCTGATCTGGCCGCGCTGGCGCGCGTGCGCTTCGCGGACCTTGCGCGTCCGGCCGCGTTGGTGCTGGCGGATGGGCGCGTGGTGGCCGCAGGCCTCGATCCGCCGCCGCCGATGGTGGCCCTGACTCTCGACCGGCTGCGCGCCGGCGACATCGACGAGTGGAGTGTCCCCCCGCGGATGAGACCCGGGCGCTTTCGTGGACGCCCGCCCGGAGCCGGCCCACGTCCCGACCCGATGGCGGTCGCGCTGCCCGGGCCGCCGTGGGCGATAGCGCCGGTGCTGGTCGACGGACGTGCGGTCGCCGCCGTGCTCGTAGCGCGTGGACGTCCGCTCGGATCGGTGGCGCGCGAGCTCGCGCCCTGGCTCGCCGCAGGGCTCGCGGCGCTCCTCGTGGCCGGCACGGCCCTGGCGTCGCTGGCGGTGTTCCGTCCGGCGCAGAATCGGCTGCGCGCCCTGGAAGACGCGGCCCGGCGGTTCGGCGAAGGCGAACTTGCGGCCCGTGCGTTCGAAGGCGGCGGCGACGAAGTGGCATCGGTGGCGCGGGCCTTCAACCGCATGGCCGGCGAGGCGGCTGCGCGCGAAGCCGCCCTGGTCGAGGCCGACCGTGCTCGTCGTCAGCTGCTGGCCGATGTGACGCACGAGCTGCGCACGCCGTTGACCGCCATTCGAGGCTATGCCGAGACGTTGACGCTACCAGCGTTCGCCCCGGATTCACCGCAAGGGCGTCACGCGGTGCACGTGGTCGACGTCGAGGCGCAGCGTCTCGAGCGGCTCGTGAACGACCTGCTGGACCTGGCGCGTTTCGATGCGGGTGGCGCACCGCTCGAACTGGCCGACGTTCCCGTGTCGCGGTTGTTCACGCGGGTCGTAGACCGGCACGGTCTGGCGGCAGCGGCCGCGGGGATCACCATCCACACCGCGGTTGCACCAGACGCCGAGACGGTACGCGGTGACGAACGCCGGCTCGAACAGGTGCTGCAGAATCTCACGGGCAATGCGCTTCGGCACACGCCGGCAGGCGGGCAGGTCTCGCTGGCCGCGACCCGCGAGGCCGACACCATGGTGCTGACGATCCGCGATACCGGGGCGGGCATCGATGCCGCGCATCTGCCGTACGTCTTCGATCGCTTCTACAAGGCCGACCCTGCTCGCAGCGACGCGGGCGGGACGGGCCTGGGACTGTCGATCGTGAAGGCCATCGTGGCGCGCCACGGCGGCGCCGTGCGGGTCACCAGCACGCCCAGCGTGGAGACGTGCTTCGAGGTGCGGCTTCCGGACTGATCGTCATCGCTCGGAGACCGCCGGATGCGTCTGGTGCGTGTGGGTGTGATGCCGGTGCGTTCGCGGATGTTGGTGCGTGGCGTCCCGGTCGCGCCGGGCGGTGCTTGCGTGCACCAAGCCACTGAAGATGCCCTGCAACAGCGGGATGTTGTCGGCCATCAGCTCGAAGAGCTCCGTGCGGTCGATGCGCAGCACCGTGCCGGGCGCGGCAGACGCGCCGGTGGCGGTCATGTAGCGGCCGCTCAGCGCCTCGTACATGCCTACCACATCGCCGCTGTGGGCGGTGTCGATCGCTGTGCCGTCGGCCGCCGACACGGCCACCTCCCCGGTGAGCACGGCATAGATGGCGGCGACGTCGCCGGCCTTGAAGAGCGCCGCGCCAGGTGCCAGCGGCACCACTCGCGCGGCTCCGGCCAGCCGCACCAGCTCGGCCGACGTGGCGCGTTGCAGCAGTGGACTGGCTTGGAGCAGCAGCAGCCCGTCGAGTGCCTGCACGCCGTCGGCCACGCGTCGCTCGAGCTCTGGAGAGAGCTGGCCGTGCACCACGGTTCGCCAGGACGGCGCGCACCGCGTCTCGAGCAGCATGCGGAAGATGCCCTGCGCGATCTCCACGTTCTCGGACACGAGCGTCAGGAACTCGTCGGTTGTCATGGTCAAGGTAATCGCCGGTTCGAGCGCCGTGGCCGTCCCACGCGAGGGATGTCCTTCGAGCACGTCTTCGAACCCGATCACGCCTGGTGCCGCTACTTCCGTACGGCCCTCGCGCTCGCTCGTCACGGCCACCCGGCCGTCGAGCACAAAGTGCAGCGTGTCGGCGGCGTGGCCTTCCTGGGCGATCACGCGCCCGGTTTCGTGCCGCACCTGACGGCCCAGGCTGGCCACCCGGAACAGTTCATCGACGGACACGAAGTCGAACAACTGGATCCGGCGCAGCCGGTCGGCGAGTTCGACGGCGGGCAGCGGTTCCTGCCAGAGCACGCGTCGCCGCTCGGCCGGCATGCGGTGCGCGGCCAGCGCCCACGACGCGGCCTCGAACACCCACCAGTCGCGCGCGGGCCGGTGCTCGAGCGCATGCTCCAGGTCTCCGGCCAGCGACCAGAGCTGGCGCGATTCCACCACCTGAATGGCGGTGGCCGCCACCTCCTGGCTCTCGTCGTGCACGAGCTGCGCCAGCGTGTCGGTCACGTCGCGCTCCCTGGTGCGGAACATCGCGTTGCCCTTGCGCACCCTCACATCAAGCGGCATGTCCTCGGCAAGCAGCATGACCCGCCCTCGTGCTTCGCCCTTCAGGATGTTGTCGAGGAACTCCGCTGCGCTCGCACGGCTGCGGGCGTCGCCCGATGTCAGCGCGTGGCGCACCGCGGCGATGTCGCTCGACGAATGGCCGAGGCCAAGCAGCGTGAAGACGCGGTTGAAGGCCCGGTCGTACTTCTGGGTCAATGCGCGCGCCAGGAGGCAGTCCTGATCGAGGCCGCCGGCATGGAACAGGTTGTAGTGCAGCGTGAGACGGTCGAAGGCCCTGGCCGTTTCCGCCGACACCAGACGGTCGATGGTCGCCTGCGGCACGGTCAGCTCGGGCGCGACCCGGCGCAGGTGCTCGAGCGCGGCCAGCGCCTTGTAGCGCAGGAACCCGTCTGTGTCTTCAAGCCCATCGAGCAACGCCTGCAGTGACGCGGCGCACGGAATGCGGGCGAGTGTGGCCGGGATGTGCCGGCGCACCCAGATGTCTTCGTCGCGGTCGCGCATGAAGTAGACGAGCGTCGGCACGATGTCCTCGCCGTAGCTGGCGAGCACCTCGCGGGCCGCACCCTTCAGCAGCCGGTTGCGCAGCAGCGATACGAGTGGCGGCACGTACAGGTAGTCGCCGCCGCCCAGCCGGGCGGCACTCTGGATGGCGTGTCGGGCCACGTCGATGTCGGTGTCGAACATCAGCGGCACGAGCAGCGGACGAAACTCCGGGTTGGCCACCCGGCCGAGCGCCCGTGCCACCTCCGCACGTGTGCTGGCGCGCTGCTCGCGCGAGTCGTCGATGAGGGTGCGGAACGCGTCGGCCGCGGCGGCAACGTCCGCCGGGTCGGCGCTGCTCGACAGCGCCGAAGCCGCCGTGACGACGAGCGCGGGATCGGCGTCGTCGAGGTAGGGCCGCATCAGGGCCGCGGCTTCCTCGCCCTTCACCGCCGCGAGTGCCCGGACGGCCGCGTTGCGCACCTCGCCTTCGGCGTCGGTCAGCCCGCGCGAGATGCCGCGCAGCCACCGGTCGGCGCCGGCTGGTCCCGTGGCTTCCGCTAAACGAAGCACCCGGACCCGCACGTCGGCGTGCTCGTGGTAGAGCATCAACGGACTGACCAGGTGCCGCTTATCAAGCGACTCGAGCAGATCGAGCGCATAGGTCACACGCTTGGGGTCCTCATGTCCCAGCTCTTCGACGAGCGCCTCGATGGTCGACAGGTCGGCCGTTTCGAGGCGAATCTCGCCGGCCTTCATGTCCTGCTGCACGATGCTGGTGCGAAACGCGGCCATGTACTCCGCACGGGCTCGCATCGCGAAGTAGACCCACAGCACCATGACGGCCAGGCTGGCGTAGCTGAGCTGCTGCCAGGTGAGCGCCAGTCCCCAGTCCTTGATGAGGACCAGAATGAGCAGGGCTCCCGCGCCCTTCGACAGCCGATCGACCGTGACGTCGATGAACGGCTTGGCCCGGTACTTCACGTCGGGAGGCAGCGGCAGGAACAGGATCTCGCGCGTGGTCTTGTCGACCGTGTAGCGCAGCGACGTATCGAGCACGCGAGCCACGCCCGAGGTCCACAGCGCGCCCACGCTGAGCATCAGAAAGCCAGACGCGCCCAGGCTGACAGGCAGGATCATCAGCGCGAAGCCGATGCCGAGCAGGCGGTGGATGCGGCTTGTGAGCGCCACCTGGATGAAGAGGCCGATGAGCGACAGATAGACCGTGACCTGGGCTAGGAACGCGGTGATGCCGTCGGTATTGGTGCGGCCCTTGGCCTCGGCCGTGGCCATGTTGAGCTGCTGCTCGATGATGGCCGCGCCGATGGCGGCAAACGTGATGACGAGCGCGATGATCTGCAAGTGCCGCGATCCGCGGAGCAGCGCCAGGGCCTCGCCGCCGCCGAGGCTCGCTTCCTCGCCGGTCTTCGACGCGTCCGACTGGCCGGCTCGCTCGTTGGTGCGGATGATGCGCACGACGATCGCGAGGCAGATCGCCAGAATGGTCGCGCTCACGAGCAGCATCGACTTGGCGCCCAGGCGTTCCACGAGCGTCGCTGTAATGGCCGCGCCCATGGCGCCGCCCAGACTGGCGCCACCTCCGATCAGGCCGAAAAGGCGCTTGGCCTGCCGTGGGTCGTAGATGTCGTTGGCGAGCGTCCAGAACTGGCTGATGAGCAGAATGCCGAGCACCAGGCCGTACAGATAGAAGCCGACCGAGACCCACTCGCCGCCCACCTGCGTGAACAGCACCCAGAAGAGGACGAGCAGCACGATCATGCCAGCTTGCGTGATGGGAATGGTCCATCGCCGCGGCACTTTGGCAATCAGCTTCGTGTAGGCCTGCATCAGCACGCCGATGACCATGCCGGCGGCAAACTGCACCCACGGCAAGTTGTCGGCGCCCAGGCTGGTAATGAACTGCGACCGCGTGACCGGCTTGACGATGTTGTAGGACGTCATCGCCAGGAACGAGTACAGGAACAGCAGCAGCGCCGTGGCGCCTTCGCCGGAACGCAACTCGGCCAGCGGCGACAGCCAACGGGTGAGCAAGGAGGGGCGCGAGTCTGGCGCGGTCATGGGTGTGGGTGAATCTTATGCAGCCGAGCACCCGGCAGCAATACGATACGTAGCTGGATGCCAAAGGTCGTCGCCCGGATGCTGGGCCTGAATGAAGACGAGCTGCGCCGGTCGTGGCCGATCTTCGCGTACCTGTTCCTGACGATTTCAGGCACGGTGGCGAGCAAAGCCACCCGTGACGCGCTGTTTCTCGACCGTTACACGGCGGTAGACCTGCCGTATGCCGACATCGCGATTGCCGCGCTCGTGGGACTGTCGGTGGCCCTCTACATTCGCGCGAGCCGCTGGGTGTCGCTGCGAGCGCTGCAGATCGGCAGCCTCGTCTTTTATGCCGCCAACTGCCTGATTTTCTGGTGGCTCAGCCTGGCCAACGACGGCGACGGCCGGCTCTTTGTAGCGATCTATCTGTGGGTCGGCATCTTCAGCGTGCTGGCGCCGGCGCAAGTCTGGACGCTGGCCAATTTCGTGCTGACCACGCGCGAGGCCAAGCGCGCTTTCGGATTCATCGGCAGCGGCGCCATTCTCGGGTGGATTGTCGGCGGGCTGGCCACGCGCCTCACCGCGTCGTGGCTGGGCACGCAGACGTTGCTGCTGTGGGTGGCAGGCGGGCTGCTGGTGTCGGCCTGGCTGGTGCACCTGTCGTGGAAGCGTGCCAACCTGACCGCGGACGACATGACTATGGAGGCGCTGAGCTTCCGGGCCAGCCTCCGCGAGATCGCCGCCTCGCCCTACCTGCGCTCGATCGCCTGGGTGATCGGGCTGGCGTCGTTTGCTACGACGGTGGCAGGCTGGCAGTTCAAGGCCATCGCCAAAGAGCAGATTCCCGATACCGATCAGCTGGCGGCCTTTTTCGGTTCCTTCAACATGATGGCCGGCATGGCCTCGTTGGCCTTGCAGCTGTTGCTGACAAGCCGCGTGCTGCGATCGGTCGGTGTGGGACTGGCGCTCTTCATCGTGCCGGTGGCGATGGCGTCGACCACGCTCGGCCTCCTGGTCTTCGGCTCAGTCATGGCGGCGTCGGCGCTGAAGGCCAGCGACCAGGTCTTGCGCTACTCGATCGACAAGGTGACCGTCGAACTGCTCTACCTGCCGCTGTCGGCCGCCGAGACGTTTCGCGTGAAGTCGTTCATCGACACGGTCATCTACCGCTTCGGCGATGCCCTCGGCGGCGTGGTCGTGCTGGCCTGCGCCGCGTGGCTCGGATGGACGCCAGTGCAGGTGGGATGGCTGACGCTGGCTGTGGTCGTGGCCTGGCTGGTGGCGGCCGACGTGGCGCGCCGGCAATACGTGTCGAACTTGCAGGACAGCATCCGCCAGCACCGCTTAGACGCGGAGCGGGCCCGGGGGTCGGTGCTCGACCGGAACGCCAGCGCGGCGTTGGCGCAGAAGCTCCAGGGATCGCCCGCCGAGATTCTGTACGCGCTTAGTTTCTTCGAGACATGGCCCGCCGAGAGCGTGCATATGGCGCTGGCGGACCTGCTGCGTCATGACTCACCCGACGTGCGCGTGCGCGCCCTGGCGCTGCTTGCGGAGGGCGACGTGGCCGCTGTCAAGGGCGACGTCGAGCGTCTGCTTGCGGATTCACACCTCGAAGTACGCACCGAAGCGCTGCTGTATCTGACCAGATATTCGAACGTGGATCCGCTGGCCCTGATCGCACAGGTGGGCGATTTTCACGACTTCTCGATCCAGGCGGCGATGATCGCGTTCCTGTCGCGTCCTGGATCGGCGCAGAACGTCGAGGCCGCGCAGCTCATGCTGCAGCAGATGGTGGCCGAGCCCGGCGACGCCGGCCTGCGTACCAGAGTCGAGGCCGCGCGAGTCGTCGGCATGGCGCCCGATCTGTTCGACAGGGAACTACGAAAGCTGCTGGAAGACGACGCTCCCGAAGTAGCCCGCGAGGCCATCCGCTCGGCCGGCCGGCTCGGGAAGCGCGCCCTCGTGCACCGCTTGGTGGACCGCATCGCCGAACCCTGGCTCACCGACGAGATCGTGGCGACGCTCGGGGCGTTCGGCGACCGCGTGGTGGACCCGATTCGCGATTATCTCGAGGACCGCGACACGCCCCCCCAGGTGCGAATCGAGCTGCCGGTCGTGCTGCAAGCCATTGCGACGCCCGCCGCACAGGCCGTGCTCGTGAGCAACGTGCTCACCGGCGACGCCGTGCTGCGCATGCGCATTCTGGCGGCACTGAACAAGCTCACGCAGCTGCACCCCGGCCGCCCCATGAACCGCGCGCTGGTGGAGACCGCGCTCGAAGGCGAGATCACGGGTCACTACCGGTCGTATCAGGTGCTCGACACGATTGGCGGGTCGCTGACCGCTGCCGAACCCGTGGTGGAAGCATTGCGCGAAGCGCTCTCGCAGGAGAGCGAGCGTATCTTCAGGCTGATGAAGATCCTGTATCCCACGCACGACATGCACAGCGCGTTTGTGGGTATTCAGTCGGAGCAGCCGGGCGTGCACGACAACGCGCTCGAGTTCCTCGACAACATCCTGCCGCCGCAGATGAGGGCGCTAGTGGTGCCGCTGTTTGACCGGGAAGTGACTGCCGCGCAACGGGCGCGCATGGCCGACCGGCTCGTGGGCGTTGCGGTGGGCTCGCGCGAGGAGGCCGTCGAGGTGCTGGCGCGCAGCCGCGATCCCTGGCTGCAGGCGTGCGCGGCCTTCGCGATCGGCGAACTGCGCCTGGTCGCCTTGGCCCGCCGGGTGGACACGTGGACCACGGCGTCCGATCCTCTGCTGCGCTCGACCGCTGAGGCCGCCCAAGTCAAGCTGAAGGGTCGCGCGACGATGCCGCCGGTAGACGTGGGCTAGCGGCGTCATCGCAGAGCCGGCGCCGTCACTCGTCGATCTTGAGACGCTGGCGCTTCAGGTACAGGCCCTTCCGCGAGAGCCCCAGGGCGCGCGCGGCGTCCTCCACGTTGGCGTGGGCGCGGAGCGCGTCCTGAATCAGGGCACGTTCCACGTGCTCGACGGCCGCGTTGAGTGGCTGGTCGCGCCGCACGACGAGTTCGGTGACGTCGGGCGGACGCTGGCTCGCAGGCACGGTACGCCTGGTCGCGGCCAGCTTGGGTGACAAATGCTCGGGCATCAGCACGGCGCCAGGCTCGGCGAGGGCCACGGCTCGCCGCACCTCGTTGGCCAGTTCCCGCACGTTGCCGGGCCAGTTGTACAGCAACAGATACTCGGCCGCGGCTTCGCCGACGCGCAGACCCGACTTGCCGAACTCCTTCTGGGTGCGTTCGAGGAAATGGTCGAGCAGCAGCGGGATCTCCTCTCGCCGCTCACGCAGCGGCGGAATCGTGAGGCGCACGACGTTGAGGCGATAGTACAAATCTTCCCGGAACTTGCCTTCCTCGACGAGCTTGTCGAGGTTGGCGTTGGTGGCGGCCACCACGCGCACGTCCACACGGATGGGCGAGGGCTCGCCAAGCGGATGCACCTCGCTCGACTCGAGGAATCGCAGCAACTTTGGCTGCACGTCCAGGCCGATCTCGCCGATCTCGTCGAGGAGCAGCGTGCCGCCGGCCGCGCTGCGGATGACACCGGGGAAGGCGTCGTGCGCGCCTGTGAAGGCACCGCGCCTATAGCCGAACAGCTGGGAATCCAGCATTTCGCGCGACACGGCCGTGCAGTTGAACGGTTGAAACGGCTGCTTGCT
Source organism: Acidobacteriota bacterium (assembly GCA_031376505.1). GTDB lineage: Bacteria > Acidobacteriota > Vicinamibacteria > Vicinamibacterales > UBA2999 > CADEFD01. The sequence goes on along the minus strand of JANMDX010000233.1, from coordinate 4,521 downwards.
GCGCGGCGAGCACTGGTGAATCGCTCTGGCGAGCAATTCCTTGCCCGTGCCCGTTTCGCCCGTGATGAGCACCGCGATGTTGCTCGCGGCCACGCGCCTGGTCGCACTCAGCAGGTCGAGCATCGACTCGGACGCGCACACGAACCCGAGCTGCTGCTCGGGTAACGGCTCGGGCCAGATGGCCGAGCGTTCGCTTTCGGCGACCGCGGAGCGGTGCAGCGTTGCGGCGCTGGCGGCCAGGCGTTGCAGAGCCAGCAGCGTCGTTCGCGCCGAGCCGTGATTGGTGGGCCGCACGACGACCGAGACCTCGCGGCCCCCGTCCTGGCCGAGCACAAAGGTGACGCACTCTTCGGATGCCGACAGCAGCGACTCGTCGGCCCTGTCGCCGCCGGTCCATCCGAGCATCTCTGAAGCAGAGCCGTTCCTGGCCACCATCACTGCCGCTTCCGCGGCGCCGCTGGCGGCCATCAGGGACAGCAGCTCGTAGCCAGACAGCGCCGGCCTTGATGTGAGGTCCACCATGGCAGCCGTCGCACGCAGGGCGTGGCCAACCGCATCGGCAGACGTCGTCGGCGCGACGCCGGCATCCGCCCGACCGAAAGTGTCGGGCGGCTCCGAATAGAAGGTCGTGATGTGAGGAACGGCTGGCGTGTGGCTTCCGGCTGGCGCGAGCGACGCGCGCAGCGTGGCGGCGTTGTGCAGCGACTCGCCGCGGCCCACGATGTGCCCGATGTGGCCGAAGATGCGAGCGGCGCGGTCGAAATGGTCGAAAGCGGCGACGGGGGAGTCGGTGGCGAGGCGTCCGGAGACGCGGTGCGCTGAGGCGATGAACTCTGGAAGAGTCGCCATCGGACCATGCAGCAAATCCCCGAGCAGTTGCGCGGCGCCGGCGGTATCGCCCTGGAGTCCGAGAGCTTCGGCTGTGGCGCTGCGGAGGCGCTCGAGCAGATTCCAGTCTGATGAGGCACTGACGCGTCCGATGGACTCGAGTCCGACACCCGCAGCCTCAGCCAGCCGTCCGACGCTGGTCAGGTAGGAGACTCTCCCGAGGTTGTACCAATGGGCCGGAATACTGTCGTTAGCCTTCGCAAGCGAGCCGAACGTCTCGTCCAATGTTCCCCCGGCGTCCACGTCACGAGTGGCCGTGAGAAGCATTAGTTGACTTGACCGTCTGAACAGTTCCGTCGTAACGGATTGAGGGCGCATGGCGATCAGTGCTTCGATCGTCTTGGATGCTTCTCCATGTAGCCCGAGCAGTACTTCAAGATGAGCGACGTTGACTCGGGCTGGCCCCAGGATGGAGTAGGCTCCGATCGCTTCTGCGAGTCCGACTGCCTGGCGACTATGAAGGTAAGCAGCCCTTATGTCCCCAAGGTCGGCGAGGACGAGACCATGAGCGAGTTCAAGCCGCGCATTAACAAGGTCGTTGGGCTGGCCCGGAGAGTGCAACTCTGCAAGCGCGAGTTCGCGTACGGCGCGGAGGGTCCGACCGCTCTTGAGCTCGGTTTCCGCAAGCAATCTGTGGAGTGCATGGAGGCTTTCCGAATCGCCAGCCCGGTTTGAGGCTCTCCGGAAGGCTCCCAGAAAGGCGCCAGCGGGCTCGAGACCTATGAAATGAAGTAACGTCTCGATTTGACGTTCTAATATCAACGCTACAAGCTTCGGGTCGCTGGACTCCGAAGCCAATCCAAGGGCGCGATGGAAAGCTGCGTGACCTTCTGCATGTCTGCCGGCTGAAATCGCTTCCCGGCCTACGACGGTTAACGCCCGAGCCGCCACTGCAGGAGCGGTATCTCTCGCAAGAATTCCGTTCGCGAGCTCCAGCGCCTTTGGCCTATTCCCTGCAAGCGCCTCCAATTCGCAGTGAAGCAACCTCTCGTGAGCACTTGAAGAGCCGCTTCTTCTCAAGAGCTCCAAGGCCTCGGCGACTTTGCCGGAGTCCGCCACTTTGGCCGGTGAAGCGGGCACCGGCCTACTCCATGCGGCGTTGCACGCCGCTGAGAGGCCTGGCCGTCACCGCCGTGTCCGTCATCCGGCGCACACGGTCTTGCAGCTCAAGTGAAGTAACGACAGGGGCCATCGAGAAGGTGAATGAGTGAAGCGACCGTGCCTGCTCTAGGCGGCGTGCTTCATCGAGGAGCACGTTGGTGGAAGCGTCATCAAGAGCGCAGACGAGCAGATGGCTCGCACCGAGACGAAGAATGCACCGATTGTGAGCGCTGCGCGGCGAAAGTATGGCCGCTGCGGTGCGGACAGCGCTCTCAAGGCTTAGCTTCGCGCGGGTGGTGTCGGCGGAGCTGGCTTCTATCGACACGGCGAGCGCTGAACCGAAAGACTGCGACGACGGCAGGCGACTATGGGAGAGAAGTGAATCCATAGCTGAGAGGGCTGCATCCCTGATATGCGACTGTCGGCAGTCGATGGCGATCCAGGGACGTGTCAGCGCGTCATCCAGAGTAGCCGAGATCGTAGGTAACAACGATTCGAGTGCGCGGCGCTGTTCGACGCTGATCTCTTGCCCAGCCTGACCATAAAGGGTCAACGCGCCGACGAGCTCGTCGCCAGCGCACAGCGGCATGCTTGAGCCAATCGTCAGCTTCGGGTGCGAAGCTGCCAAAGCCAGGTCCAACGCGGCATCCGAGTTCCAGACGGAGGTGCGATGGGCCGCGACCCACCCCGTGAGCTGTTCGCCGACCGGGATCGTCGTGCGCGACAGCACCGGCGAGCCTGAACCGTCTGCGAAGATCGCTTCGGCCTCTGCCGAAGCATCGCCGACCATGAAGATGGCTGCCGTGTCGAAGGTCGCGATTGACCGCAGGCTGCTGATGAGTTGCAGGCAGACGGAATGCAGTGGCGGCGCCGAAGGGTAAGGCGACAGGCAAGCCAGAAGGCGCAGTGACTCGATCGGCGCGGCCTGCGCTGGCGGCGTGCCCAGCAAGACCGCTTCCACTAGAGCGGCATCGTGTTGTTTTACCCGCATGATGGCCGGTGCACTGTCGACCTCAGCGTCAATACACAACGCCGCCTGCGTCTCTACGAATGCGTCGACGACGAGGGGGTCATACATCTTCCCGCGCCGCTGCATGAGGATGTCGATGGCCTGCTCGGCGGTCATGGCGGGCCGGTACGGACGGTCCGACGTCAGCGCGTCGTAGCAGTCGACGACCGAAAGAATGCGGGCTCCGATCGGGATATCGGCACCGCGGATGCCGTCTGGATAGCCTGAGCCGTCCCAGTTCTCGTGGTGGTGGCGAACGATCGGAACCACCGGATACGGGAACTCGATCGATGCGAGGATGTCCGCACCAAGCGCTGCGTGTGTCTTCATCACAGCGAATTCACTGGAGGTCAGTTTGCCTGGCTTGTTGAGGATGAACTCAGGAATTGCAAGCTTGCCCATGTCGTGCAACAGCGCTGCTGCCTCAATCGCACGCAACTGGCGTTCGTCCTGGATCCCCAGGCCGCGCGCCAAACCTACGGCGTAGCGTTGAACGCGTCTGATGTGGCCGTGCGTGACTTGGTCCTTGGCGTCAATCGCCATCGCAAGGGTCTCGATAGTCGAGAGGTGCAAAGTGTTGACTTCAATGAGGTGCCTTGTTGTGTCATCTAGCCTGCCCAGTGTCGTCCGGAACGCCAAGAAGGACACAACCACCAGCGGTAGAAGCAGCGCAACAAGGGCAAGATCTAGGGCCTGCGTGAAGAGCACAAGGATTGCGGCGATGGAAGCGCTGGCGAGGTAGTTGGCGGCCAGCCACAGGAACTGTTTCAGCCAGATAGTGAGCGGCGAAATAGCCCGCTCGACGGCCAACGCGATCGCGATCAGCCAACTATTGAAGAAAAAAACGCTAATTGCGAATAGGTAAAGCGGGCCAACAAAGGTGTCGAGCGTCCCGTAGTGAGGAGCCCTGGTGTCAAGGCCGGCGAGATAGAAGTAGAGGTGAGCTGATGGGAATACGGTAATCGCGAGCGCGCCGACGTTAAAGACGATCCGGTGCGGCGTTCGGAACCTTTGCCCGAGCCGCATTGACATTACCAGCGCATCTACAGCCGCAGCAATTGTCCCGGCCGACGGCCCGTAGAGGAGGGTCGCTAGAAAGACAATTGGTTCGGAAACTGATAGCCGAACAACGAGCCCTGGAATCCGCAGCGCATATGCGCCCGTAAGAGCCGTTAGACCTGTCAGGACGAACCAACCTACCGGCGGAGGGGTGGCCGCGACCTGTGAGACCGACCAGCCAAGAATAGCCAAGCCTGTCACCGGAATGACGGCCAAGTAGACTCTTCCTAAGGTGGACTCAGTCCCTTCGCCGGCCATGTCCCTCGCCACGAACTCTCAAGATTTATTCGCCCCAGATGATAAGCGTCTTCATTTTGTACCTCGGCTCTTCGGGGAAACTACGACAGAGGGAATTGCACTCTTCTTCGCGGTTTCTAGTCACCCCAGATGATGGTGTCACCCCAGATGATGGTGTCACCCCAGATGATGGTGTCACCCCAGATGATGGTGACACCATCATCTGG
>JANMDX010000218.1:0-2893 GCA_031376505.1 Acidobacteriota bacterium | reverse complement strand
GCTGTCGCGCAAGAACGCCGTCGCGGCCAAGGTGTCGGCGGATCGCGCGACGTTCGTGCAGGCGGACCTCTTCGAGACCGACTTCTCGAAGGCCAACGTGGTCACGCTCTTCCTGCTGCCCTCGATCAACATGAAGCTGCGCGACAAGATTCTGGCGATGGCGCCCGGCACGCGCATCGTCGCCAACACCTTCACGATGGAAGACTGGGCGGCCGATCAGACCGAGACCGTCTCGGGCGACTGCGTGAGCTGGTGCACGGCGCTCCTCTGGATTGTGCCTGCGAAGGCGGCCGGCACGTGGCAGATCGGCACGAGCACCCTGACCTTGACGCAGAACTTCCAGATGTTGAGCGGCACGCTCGGCAGCACGGCCATCACCGACGCGAAGATGACGGGCGACGAGATCGCCTTCACCGTGGGCGGCGGGCCGCGCTACACCGGCAAGGTGAAGGGCAACACCATCACCGGCACCGTCAGTGGCGGCAGCGACGGCAAGTTCACCGCCACCCGCAAGTAACGCCCGTCAGACGACGCACACGAGGAGCCCGCCCATGACATCGCTGGCACGTCTTACGACCGCGCTCACGCTGCTGGCCGGGGTCATGGCGAGTGCGCCGCGGCTCGGCGCGCAGGCCGGCGACTACCCGCACGCGTTCCCCCGCAAGGGCGTCACGCAGCTCTTCGACAACACTCGCGTCACGGTGTGGGAGGTGAACTGGCGCCACGGCGACGAGCAGCCGATCCACCGCCACAAGTACGACATGGCTGGCGTGTACCTGCGCTTCGGGATCATCACCGTCACCGACCCTGACGGCAAGGCCGTGACGGGGGCGGAGTTCCCGGTGCCCCGTCCGTACTTCCAGCCCAAAGGCATCACGCATCGCGAGGAAGCCAAGGCGCCCGGCACACCCGAGCGGCTCGCCATCATGGTGGACCTGAAGGACGCGGTCACCGACATGATGATGATCGACGATCCGGGGCCGTCGTCGTACCCGCGTGACGGCGCCAAGAACGTGCTCGAGAATCCGCGCGTGCGGATGTGGGACTACACCTACCAGCCAAACGGCCCGGCCGTGAAGCGCGTCTACCGCAACGACGTCGTCGAAGTGGTCGTGACCGGCGGCACCATCACGGTCACGAGCGCGAACGGGCAGCCTGAGACGCGCGTGCTGGCCCCGAAGCAGGCGCGCTACATCACGCGCGGCACGATGCAGACCGAGCAGGGCGTAAGCGGCGCGCCGCGCGTCATCGCGATCGAGCTGAAGTAGCCGGGGTGTCGCCCACGGCCATCGACACGTGAGCCCCGAGCCAGATCATCTCGTCGGTGATCACGAGATCGCCCACCCGAATCCCCAGGGCTAACGGCGCGCCGCGCACCTCCAACGTGGGCTCGAGCCCGACGGGGATGGCTACGGCTTTCAACTTGTCGGTCGGCAGCCGCGCATCGAAGCCTTTGTCGATCATCGCCTTGACCAGACCCAAGATGTCGACCCGGTCGAGCACGAAGCCACACACGCCCCGCTTGTCGTCAAGGATCTTCTGGACCGCGCCCCAGGCCGCCTCCGACGGCGCCACCTTCAGATTGACGACCATCTTGGGCAGCCGCGGCTTGGCCACGATCGTGTTGGCGGTCAGCGCAAAGACCAGACTGCCCGACACTGGATACGTGGTCGGGCGCACGTTGCCCGATACGGTCTGCGTCACGGTCATGTCCCCGCACACCGCTCCGCCGATATTCCGTCCGTCCCACGTGAAGTAGATCGTGGCTCGCCCGGTGCCCTTCGAGAGCGTGACAGGCATGGCCAGGTCGACGCGGTTGTTCCCGAACGTCACGTTGGGAGTCGCGGTTGTCAGCCGGGCCGTCACCTGAGTAACTGTCACCTTCAAGTCGTACTCGCCGAGAACGACGACTTTCTTTACCGTCCCTTGTTTTCTGACTTTGATGTCCCTGAGCGTCAGCGTCACCTGGTCCACAAAACCGCCGATGACCCGCTGAATCAGGTCGCGGGCCAGCGTTGTCGGCACGCCGACGCGTACCGGGGTGTCCGGCATCGCCGCGATCCGGGGGTCGGAGACCATCAGTGTGTTGAGCCGCCCACGCAGGGCGTCGCGTTCGGTGACGAGCGCCGCGATCTCGCCGCGCAGGGCCTCCGGAGTCTGACGGTCTTTTCTGCCGCACGCGGCCGACGCCGCAAGTGCCGACACGACGACGGTTGACAGCACGATGGTCCGGGTGGGGGTCGTCACTTCCCCACGCTCTTCCCTGTCCCCGTGGCCTTCACGAACTCGCCGGGCTGAATATGCACCGCGATCCAGAGCCGGCCCTGGCCGGCCGTAACCTGCGATACCGCTACCTGCAGCGGTAGGTTCGCCCCGTCAATCCGGATCGGTCCTTCGCCCACTGCGGGAAAGCCGATGGTCGGCTGAACCTTCACCGGGATCTGTACCGTAGGCAGCCGGTTCGTGATCTCGAGGCGGACCAGACGCGCCACTTCGTCGAGGGCGGCCCCGCTCAAGATCTGGCCGATGCTTGTCGCCTCGGTAATGCCCAGGTGATCGACGGCGATTTCGGCCCGAAGCGTCGACGAGACACTATCCACGCGAATGTTCTCGAGCGCCCCGAGCACCTCGACGGCGGCGCTGAGGTCCGAGTTCTCCCGCAGGTTGAGGCGGCCACTGAGCCTAACGGCCGGACTGCCCTGGAACAGCACGTCGGCGTCCTTCAGGACCAGATGAAAGCGATCGACGTCGAGTTCGAAGGGCAGTTGCGCGTTGATGAGATCCCGCACCAGCGCCTGGTCGATCGAAATGGCGACGTCATCGGGGGGCAGCAACGGCTCGCCCCGTTCGAGCCTGGCCACGACGGCGCGTGCGCCCTCGACCTCCCGCTGCA
>JANMDX010000176.1:0-4873 GCA_031376505.1 Acidobacteriota bacterium | reverse complement strand
GGCCAATCCGTTCTTTGCCGGCCGGGTTGCGCACGGCTACCTGATTCTGTCGTTCGCCGCCGGACTGTTCGTGCAGCCAGATCCCGGTCCCGTGCTGGCCAACTACGGGCTCGACAATCTCCGCTTCCTGAAACCGGTGTCACCCGGCGATGCCATCGCCGTGCGCCTGACCGTGAAACAGAAACGAGCTGCACGTACGCCCGAGTACGGCGAGGTACGCTGGGATGTCGAGGTGGTCAACCAGGCCGCCGAAACGGTGGCCACCTACGACCTGCTGACGATGAACGCGCGACCGGCGGCGTCTCTCGAGTCCTGCTGACGGGACGCCTCAGCCTACTTCACGACGGTGAAGGTGACGTCGTAGGTCGAGCCGATGGCGCCGTCCGAGGCCAGGCAGCGCAGCACGTAGGTGCCAGGCTGCGAGAACGTGACCGTGGTGTCGACCCGGCGGTCGTCGGGGATCTTTGGGGCGACCCAGCGAGGCGCCCACGGTGAATTCGCGCCCGCGCGGGTGTCTTCCCAGACCTTGGTCTGTTCGGGCGAGAACGTCACCGCGTTGGTGCCGCGGTAGACGAACCACGACATCCGCAAGCCGGCCGGGCTCCCCACCGTGAGCGCCACCGGCGGACGCTGAGACGGATGCACACCTTGGATGGGCCGATCGAAGAACTTCTCACTACTCGAGCCCGGCCCGAACCGCGGGCGCGGCTGACCGTCGTCGAGCACGAAGGCCGACAGGTTCACGGCCTCGCCCACCTTCACCGTACGCGCGGCGGCGCTGTCGACCTTGAGCGTCGGCGCGGTGTTCTTGCGCATCGCCGGAGAGCTCACGCCCGCGCCGAGTGCGCCATGTTCGGACGCCTGCACGAGGTCGTCGACAAACGAGTCGGCCCGCAGCGTGGCGAAGGCGCGTTCGGTCTTGCCGTTGCTCGTCAGCGTCCAGACCAGTTCCTTGGTGCCCCAGTCCTTGGGCACCCGCACCTTGAAGACGAACCGGTTGCGGCGCGGGTAGAAGTGCGTCGGCTGCCCCTGGTCTGGCACGCCTGGAGAAAATCCGTTACCCGGCCCAGCCGGCACGTCGATCTCTTCTTCCCAGTTCCGGTTCATGTACCCGAACAACATGTTGAACGAGCCGTCGGGGTTCAATTCCCATCCCTCGAACGCGGGCGAGACGCTCTGGCCCTTGATGTAGCTCGGCGTCTGCGCGCCGGCCCCGGTCATGGTGAACACCAGAGCCAGCGCCGACACTCCCGCCGCGATCCGTACCCGTCTCGTCATGCCCTGCTCCGCCTACTGCTGTGGCTGGGCCGTCGCCGTCGCGGGGGGCGGCGGTGGCACGCCGCAGAGCGGGCAATCGACGAAGTAGTCGTTCTTCTTCATCTTCCGCTTCTCGCGCCGGTCGGCCATCTCCTTCTGGAACTGCTCCTCGGTGAGCCCCACGCTCTGTCCGAGGTCGATGAACATGTTGGCGATCGAACGATTCCCTGACCCCTGCCAGTTGCGCGGATCCGGCACGTTCTTGTTGCGCTCGGTGTTGTCCATGAAGCCGGTGATGTGCAGGATGGCGCCCTTGGGCAGGAGCGGCGCGAAGTCGTCGTCGTACTCGTACTGACGGACCCAGTTGTGATCGTAGCCGGAGCACGTCAGGGTCTGGATGTTGATGCCCCAGATGTACTCGAGGCACATGCGGGCACCGGGTGCATGCAGGTGCGGTTCGAAGGTCACCACCTTCGTCGGGCGGTCGAGCACGAGGTAGGCGTGCAGTTGCTGGTTCGCTTCGTTCGGCTTGATGTCGATGTCGAGTCCGTTGCCGAGCGCGCGCAGGGTGCTGCGGTGGGCAGGCGTATACCCCTTCGGGTGCAGCTTGAAGCCAAAGCGTAGGCGCGACTTCGTGTCGCGCCCGTTCGAGTGCAGGTGGGTGGATTCGTAGATGATGCTCGAGTTGGCCTTGAGCAGGCGGCCCGCCGTGGGCGCGAATACGTCGGCGTTGCGGCCCACTTCGTGTACCGGCCAGCCACCCAGTCCCGTGCTCTCGGGCAGTTCGCCGCCCGGCTCGATGACCGCAGTGGACCAGATCAAGTGGTGGTAGACGTAGCGCTGGCCGACCGTGTCGCGCCCCGCCTCGCCGCTCTTGATGTCGTTGATTTCCTTGATCTCGACCGCCGCGACGTAGCGGTCTTCGGCAAGGGCAATCTTGGTGGGCTCGAGCTCGCCCCACCAGTCGGGAGAGGTGCCCTTCACGACAATCTCCGGGCCCTCGACGATCAGATCGGGCTCCCCGATGGACCACGTCGCGTCGTCGGGCCACTGAATCGGCGCGGGCATGTCGGCAACGTTGCCGCGCGGCGCGCCCGCCTCGACCCACTTGGCGATCTTCGCGACTTCGTCGTCTGAAAGCGACGGGTCGTGTTTGTACTGCTGGATGCCGATGTTCTTCTCCACGTACCACGGGGGCATGGCGCCGGCCCGGTCACGGATGGAGGTGCGCTGCCGGATGGCGCGAGCCCACGGCCGGGTCTCTTCGTAGGTGACGAGAGACATGGGCGCCACCTGGCCGGGCCGATGGCAGTTCTGGCAGCTGCGCTGCAGTACTGGAGCGATGTCCTTGGTGAACGTCACCGCGGACTCGGCGGCGGCAGGTGTCTGCTGAGCGCCCAGGTGAACGGGGGCCACCACGCCAAGGATGGTGGGCACAAGCACGGCCATGCTGAGCGTGAGAATCCAGCCGAGCTTCTGGGTGCGCTGCATCAGGAACACTCCTTCGACCCGCAACTGTGTGCCGCAGGTGGTTGCGGGAATGGTACCGGCTCCCGCCCACAGAGTCAATTGAGGTACGCAGCCAGCTGGTGGCGTCCTTGACATGCGTTTGCCCCGGCGCTACGGTTCGCCATGCCGTCACCCAGCCTCAGCCGTCGCGAGTTGCTCGCAACTGCCGGCGCCGGCGCGGCCGCTCTGGTGCTCGACGCACGCAGCGGGCACGCCCAGCCGCCAGCCAGGCGCGCCGTCGTGTTCTCGCACACCACGGTCGTCACGGTCGACGCCGTCCAGCCCGACGTGGCGCTCGCGGTGCAGGGCGGTCTGATTGTCGCGATCGGACCCACCGACGAGGTCTTGAAGAGCTATCCGCAAGCCGAGGTCTACGACGGACGGGGCAAGGCGCTCTTGCCGGGCCTCATCAACTGTCACGCGCATCTGGGGCAAACGCTCGCGCGCGGTTTCAACGAGGACTTCGGCTTCCCGAACAGCTATCGGCTTGCCGTACAGCCGACAAGCCTCGTCTCTCGCGATGAGTCGACCCTGATGGCCGTCGTGGGCGCGCTCGAAGCCATCCGCTCGGGTTCGACGACCGTCGTGGAGAACGTGGGCGGCATCGCGCCGACGGCGTCCGCACTGGCCGGCACAGGGATCCGCTGCGTCTTCGCGGAGTCGGCCACCGACCGGGAAGGCGGCTCGCCCATGTCGCCCGAGATCCTCGCGAAGGGCGAGCCTCCGCGCTTCTCGCCGACGCTGCGCGACGAAGGGATGCGGCGCATCGCCGATCTCCACTCCGCGTGGCACGGCAAGCAGAACGGGCGCATCAGCGTGTTCCCCGCCGCCGCACTCGCCGAGAATTCTTCGCCGGAGCTGCTCCGCGCCGTCCGCGCCTTCGCCGAGACGCACGACCTGGGCTACACCATCCACCTGTCGCAAAGCCGCGCCGAGGTGGACTACGTGCGCAGACACCACGGCGTCAGTCCGGTGGGGTTCCTCGACCGCCACGGCTTCCTGGGATCGCGGCTCTTCGCGGCGCACTGCCGCTATGTGGACGACGCCGACATCGCGCTGCTGGCGCGGTCTGGCACGATCGTGTCGCATCAGGCGGCCATGGCCGCCAATCGCGGCGTCATACCGCCGATTCCCGCCTTGCGCGCCGCTGGCGTGCCCATCGCGATGGGCACCGACAACAACACCACCGACCTCTTCGAGGTGATGCGGGTCGCCATGCTGACCGAGCGCGTGCGCCGCGACGACGCGTTTCCCGGCATGGTGCCACAGCCTGAAGACGTGCTCGAAGATGCCACGCTCGGCAGTGCGCGAGCCGTGCGTCAGACCGCCGCGATCGGCTCGCTCGAGGTCGGGAAGAAGGCGGACCTCCTCGTGCTCGACACCCAGCGTATCCACCTCGTGCCAGCGGTGCGCATCGTATCGGCGTGGATCCACAACGGCCAGCCCAACGACATCGAGTCGGTGATGATCGACGGCCAGTTCGTGATGCGCGACCGCAAGATCCTTACGGTGGACGAGCCGGCCATCATCGCGGAAGCCGACAAGGTCGGCCGGCGGGTGTGGGCGCAGGTGCAGGCCGCCACGCCGATCGTCGTGCCTGGCCGCCCGCGCCGGCGATGACCCGCCGCCGGACAGCCGCCTCCTTCGCCCCGCCCGCCGACGGCGCCTGCTTTCCGCTCGCGCGCTTGTTCGTGCGTCCGCCGGGGGCGTATCCGGCGTCCCTCGTCGCCTGCGTGCCCGGATGAGCGTCGCGCGGTACTACTCGTGGCTGTCATGGTTTCAGGACCTCGCGCGCCTGGTCGCGCACGACACCGGCCAACACACCCTGACCGTGCACCGGCACCTCCGCAACGCCACCGGCGAGGTCTCGGGTAACGTCCTTCACGACCGCCTCCTTGAGGCGTTGCACGCCACAGGTGCGCCCCGTGCGGTCGCATCCGCGCTCGAGGTGCTCGACGCGGGTTGCGGCCTCGGCGGCACGATCTTCGCGCTGCACGCACGTCTCGGCGGGCACTACTGCGGCATCACCTTGAGTCCGACCCAAGCTGCCCGCGCAACGGCCGAGGCCGACCGGCGCGGTGTCAGCGAGGCGTGCCGGTTCGCGGTG
>JANMDX010000197.1:0-3704 GCA_031376505.1 Acidobacteriota bacterium | reverse complement strand
CACTGCCCACGCGGGACGGCACCCGCTTCGACCTGCCGTGGGCCATCGACGTGCTCTACCGCGGTCCAGTCGTGTCGAAGAATCTAGATCCAAAGAAGGAAGAAGAATGCTGTGGGAGCTGTGGAAACCGTTCTGTGGTTTCCAAGGAGCTCGTGGGCGCGTTGCCCGTCTGAGTACCCCGCGGGCAAGGCGTCCACAGCTCCGGCAGCGTCCACAGCACAGGCCCGGCCACCGGGACCGATTGGCCCGTATAATCACGCACACCTTGGCCCTCACCCGCGGCACCCGTCTCGGCGTCTACGAAGTCATCACCCAAATCGGTGAGGGCGGGATGGGGCAGGTGTTTCGCGCGCGCGACACCAAGCTCGATCGCGACGTGGCCATCAAGGTGCTGTCCGAAGCGTTCGCGCATGATGCCGATCGTCTGGCGCGATTCACGCGTGAAGCCAGGACGCTGGCGTCGCTGAATCATCCGAACATCGCGCACATCCACGGCCTTGAAGAAGGTGGTGGCATCACGGCCCTGGTGATGGAACTGGTCGAGGGCGAGGACCTGTCGCAGCGCATCGCGCGCGGCGCGACCCCGATCGACGAGGCGCTCCCGATCGCCAGGCAGATCGCCGAGGCGCTGGAAGCGGCACACGAGCAGGGGATCGTCCATCGCGATCTGAAGCCCGCGAACATCAAAGTCAAGGCCGACGGGACGGTGAAGGTGTTGGACTTCGGTCTCGCCAAAGCGCTCGATGTGAATCCTGCGGGCGCGACGGCGGACCAGTCGCCGACGATCACCTCGCCGGCGCAGATGACCGGTGTGGGCGTGATTCTCGGGACGGCCGCGTACATGGCGCCCGAGCAGGCACGTGGGACCGCCGTCGACAAGCGCGCCGACGTCTGGGCCTTCGGCGTGGTGCTCTACGAGATGCTGACGGCGACGCGTCTGTTTGCGGGCGCGACCGTGTCGGACACGCTGGCGGCCGTGCTGAAGGGCGAGCCCGACTGGACGGCGTTGCCGGCCGGCACGCCGCCGCCGATTCGCCGCCTGCTGCGGCGCTGCCTCGAGAAAGATCGCAAGCGGCGACTTCCGGATGCCGCGGACGCGCGATTGGAGATCGACGAGGCACTGACGACGCCCACGGCGGCGGATGGTGTATCCGTCTCAGGCGCGCCAGCCACGACCGCATCGTCGCGCGGACGACTGCCATGGATGGCCGCTCTCGCCGTCGCGGCGGCGCTCATCGCAGTCATGGCCGTGCCCACGCTGCGCTACCTGCGCCAGGCGCCACCACCCGCACCTCCGGAGGTGCGCGTCGACATCACGACGCCCGCGGCGGATCGGCCTTCGGAATTCGCGATCTCACCCGATGGCCGGCAGATCGTGTTTGCGGCGGCCGATGGTCGTGTGTCGCGCCTCTGGCTGCGATCACTGGCGACGGCCGCTGCGGAGGCCCTGCCGGACACCGAAGGCGCCAGGTCGCCGTTCTGGTCGCCCGACAGCCGTTCGCTCGGCTTCTTCATCGCTGGCGAACTGAAGCGGCTCGACCTCGGCGATCAGACGGCGCAGAGCCTGGCGCGTGCGGTCGACAACGGGGGAGGGACCTGGGGCTCGGACGGCGTGATCGTGTATGCGCCCAACACGACCGGCGTCCTGATGCGTGTGCTCGCCTCCGGTGGCGCGTCAGCGGCCGTGACCACCCTCGTCTCGGCGCAAGTCGCCCACCGGTTCCCGTCGTTTCTGCCCGACGGACGCCGGTTCGTGTTCTATGCGTCTAGCCCCGAAGACTCCTCCGCCGGAATTTACCTGGGCGCACTCGACGGCAGCGCACCAATCCGACTGGTGTCGACACTCGTCACGGCACTGACCTATCTGCCAGCCCAGGCGTCGACCGAAGGGGCCACGACGACCGGGTGGGTGCTGTGGGTGCGAGCGGCGGCGCTCGTGGCCCAACGGCTCGACCTCGACGCCGCCGCGCTCGTGGGCGAACCGGTGACGATCGCCAACGGCTTGCATGTCGATACGCTTGCGCGAAGCGGCGTCGCGGCGATACCGGGGCTGCTCGCCTACCGGCCCGAGGCGCAGCGTCAGGCCCAGCTGACCTGGATGGAGCGGTCGGGCGCGGCGCGGGGCACCCTCGGCGACCCGGATGACAGCCTGACCAATCCGCGCATCTCGCCCGATGGACGACGCGTGGTGGTGAGCCGTACGGCGCAGGGCAATCAGGACCTTTGGCTGCTGGACGGCGTTCGTGCGAGCCGGTTCACCTTCGATGCCGCGTTCGAACGATGGCCCGTGTGGTCGCCCGACGGCGCCCGGATGGCGTTCGGATCGCGCGGGGCGGGTACGTTTGACCTCCAGCAGAAGGACACGAGCGGCGCGGGCAACGTCCAGGTCGTCGTGGCCTCTGATGAGACCAAGCTGCCCACCGGTTGGTCGGCCGATGGCCGGTTCCTGCTGTATCAGCGTACCGACCCGAAGACCCAGAGCGACCTGTGGGTCACGACGATGACGGGACCACATGCATCGTCCGTGATCCTGGAGACGCCCTTCATCGAACGCTCTGGCGTGTTCTCGCCAGACGGCCAGTGGATCGCGTACCAGTCGAACGAGTCTGGCCGGAACGAGGTCTACGTGCGGACGTTCCTGCCGCCCGGTGCGACCGCCGCCGGGCCTGTGGGCCAGTGGCAGGTGTCGACGGCAGGCGGGATCATGCCCGCCTGGCGTGCCGACGGCAAGGAGCTCTACTACCTCAACCCGGAAGGGGCCATGATGGCGGCGCCTGTGACCGTTCGTGCGTCGTCACTCGACCCGGGCACCCCGGTCGTGCTCTTTCCCACACGCATCGTCGGCGGTGGCGTGGACGCGCAGCAGGGGCGGCAATACGACGTCGCCCCCGACCGACGGTTTCTGATCAACTCGCTGCTTGACGGCGCCGACGCCCCAATCAGGTTGATTCTGAACTGGAATCCCGAGGCGAAGCAGTAGCGTGGCGCAGGAGTTGGCCGGCACTGTTGAACCGGTGATGGCGCCCCGCGTCTCGGGCCTATAATTGAGTGGTGCACGATCGATCGGCATATCGAGTTCGTAAGACGACGCTGGCCGATGAAGGGCGCGACCCCTATCTCAAGGGCTTGAGCCCGTCGGCGCGGGTCGCAATGGTGTGGCAGCTGACGCTGCAAGCATGGGCGTTCAAGGAGCCAGGATTCCGTGAACCGCGACTTCGCCGAGATGTTGTCCGCACTCTCAGAGGCGGGCGCTGAGTTTCTCATCGTCGGCGCGCATGCGCTGGCGGCCCACGGTGCCCCCAGGGCGACCGGCGACCTCGACATCTGGGTCAGCCCAACGCCAGCCAATGCCCGTCGCGTCATGCAGGCGCTCACCGCGTTCGGGGCGCCGCTTCACGATCTCACGCTAGACGATCTCACCAGGTCGGACACGGTCTTTCAGATCGGCGTGCCACCGTCGCGTGTCGACATCCTGACCGGCGTCAGCGGCGTGCAATTCGACGACGCGTGGCTGCGACGAATGCCGTTGGATGTGGAAGGTGCGGCGATGGCGGTGATCGGTCGAGAAGACTTCATCCGCAACAAGCGCGCGACCGGGCGGCCCAAGGATCTGGCCGATATCGAGGCCCTCGAGCCCTGACTCCGCCGACTCTGCGGTTTCGCCCATATAATCCAACAGCTTGAGCCTGACTCCTGGCACTCGA
>JANMDX010000155.1:0-24271 GCA_031376505.1 Acidobacteriota bacterium | reverse complement strand
GAGCCGAGCGCCGCCCCGCACGCGCGCACGACCGCGTTGGGCGCGACGCCGACGCCCGCACGCACGGCGCGCACCGCCGCCAACTCCACGCGTTGTCGCAGCGCCTTCACGTGCGACCGCCCATCACCTGGCGCACGGCGTCAGTCACGATCTGCCACTGCGGGATATCGAGCGTGAGCGGCACGCGCGCCATGCGGCACGGCTGCGGCCGCGCGCGATCCAGACGCACGGCGTCCTTGTCGGTGGTGAGCACGCCCCAGGCCTGGGCCGCCCGCACGCGCCGTGCCACGTCGACGAGATCTTGGTCGGAGTACCAGTGGTGGTCGCCAAACACGCACACGTCGGCCACCTGCCACCCGGCCGTGCGCAGCCCCTCTTCAAACTGCGCCGGCTGACCGATGCCGGCCATCGCAACCACCGTGGCGCCTTGCTCGGGCACGCCGTCGTGCACCGTCACCGGTACGCCGAGCCGGCGCGTGGCGCCGACCGCACGCGGCACGCCGACGGCGCGGGCCTCGGCCTGCGCCTGCGCGTCGGTGGCGCCGACGACCACGAGCAGCGACGCGCGGGTCAGTGCCGACAGCGGCTCGCGGAGCCGGCCCTTGGGCAACACGTGCTCGCGCGCCAGTTCGCCGGAAGGGGTGACCACGATGTCGAGATCGCGGGCGAGCTGGACGTGCTGGAAGCCGTCGTCGAGCACATGCACCGTGGCGCCCAGGGTGCGTTCGGCGGCCAGGCCCGCCTCGTAGCGGTCCCCACACACCACCACCACCGCGCCCGGCACCGCCTGCGCGAGCATCATCGGCTCATCGCCGGCGTGGCGCACATCGCAGAGCAGGCGTGAGCCGTCCGACACCACCGTGACGCCCCGCCGCCGCACCTGCCGCGCGTAGCCGCGTGAGAGAATCGCCGGCCGCTCGCCCTGGGCCACAAGCCACGCGGCCAGCGCCGCCACGCACGGTGTCTTGCCGGTGCCGCCCACGCTCAGGTTGCCTACGCTCACGACGGGCCGCGCCAGCCGCCGGCGTGTTCCGGGGCGCTCGTACCACGCGCGCCGGGCGAGCGCCAGCCGTCCATAGAGAATGTGCAGCACGTGGGTCTCAGTGCGCCTGACGCACGCTACCGCCTGCGAAACGGGTGAACGTTGGACACGCGGGTCGCCGAGGCCGGAGGCAGCAGCGCGTCGAGCACCGCCAGGGTCTTGCCCTTCGCCCCGCGGTTGGCCTCGACCAGGGCGCGCGCGGCCGCGCCCAGCCGCGCGCGGCGCACCGGGTCGGTCATGAGCGCGACCAGCTGTTCCTCGAACTCGCCCTCGGAGGCCACCTGCACGCCAGCGGCGTTGGCCACGACCGCTGTGGCAATCTCGGCAAAATTCTGCATCGCGGGCCCGAAGATCACCGGCCGGCCGTAGACCGCCGGCTCGAGGATATTGTGGCCGCCGGTCGGCACCAGGCTGCCCCCCACGAACACGACCGTGCCGACTTGATACACCGTAGCGAGCTCGCCGATCGTGTCGAGCACCACCACGTCGGCTTTCGGCTCGGCGTCAATCGGCAGATCACTGCGACGTTCGGTACGGAAACCCTCCTGTTCGGCCAGGCGCACGACGTCATCAAAGCGTTCCGGGTGCCGGGGGGCCAGTACGAGCACCGCCGAGGGCAGGGTCGACTTCAGCCGCCGGAACACGCGCAGCATGATGGCTTCTTCGCCCTTCATCGTGCTGCCGGCCACGAGCACCGGCCTGGTGGCAGCAAACCGGAAGTAGCGCAGCACGCGCTCCTTGGGCCCGCCCTGCCCGCTGCCCACGAGCGGCTCGAGCGCGTCGAACTTCAGGCTGCCCGTGACCGTGACGCGGTCGGGCAGCGCGCCGATCTCGACAAAGCGGCGCGCCGACTCGTCGGACTGCACGCAGAAGCGATCGACGTCGGCCAGCACGTGGCGGAAGAAGGTGCGCACCCGGCGATAGCGGGGAAACGAGCGGGCCGACAGCCGGCCATTCACGACCGCAGTCTTCACGCCGCGGCGCCGGCACTCGCGCAACAGGTTCGGCCACAACTCGGTCTCCATCATCAGGAAGAGCCGCGGCTTGACCAGGTCGAGCGTGCGACGCACGACGAACCCGAGGTCGAAGGGGAAATAAAATACCGCATCGGCGTCGGGCACGCTGCGCCGGGCCAGTTGCTGAGCCGACATGGTGGTCGTGGAGAGGAAGACCCGCAACCCCGGATGGCGCGCGCGCAGCGCCGCGATGAGCGGCCGGGCCGTGAGCAGTTCGCCCACCGACACCGCGTGAATCCAGATCGACGCCTCGCCGTCGATGTTGAACGACACCGGCAGATAACCGAGCCGCTGTGCGAGGCTGCCGACGTACTTGCGGTAACGTACGGCCTGGTACGCCAGCCACGGCGACACGGCCAGCGCGAACAGCACGATGAGGGCGCTATACAGGGCGTACATTTATGCGCGTAACTCGTTCAATTTACGCATGTTAGAACCGGCGTAGTATACCGCGACCCGATTGACCCGGTCATCCCGCTCCGTTCTATAATCCTACGTTTGCATGTGTGTCTGTGGAGTGACACACCACGCACAGGAGGCAGCGCATGGCCGTCAGAGTTGGCATCAACGGGTTCGGGCGAATCGGTCGCAACATCATGCGCGCGGCGCTCGCCGACGACGACATCGACTTCGTGGCAGTGAACGACCTGACGGATGCCGCGACGCTGGCGCACTTGCTGAAGTACGACTCGGTGCTCGGCAACCTCAGCGCCTCCATCCAGGGCAAGGCCGACAGCATCGTCGTGGATGGCGACGAGTTCAAGGTGCTCTCCACCAAAGATCCGGCCACACTGCCCTGGGGCGAGCTCGGCGTCGACGTGGTGTTCGAGTGCACCGGCAAGTTCACCGATCGTGACGGCGCCGCCAAACATCTGGCCGCCGGCGCCAAGAAGGTGATCGTGACCGCACCCGCCAAGAAGCCCGACGTCACGCTCGTGATGGGCGTGAACGACGAGAAGTACGACCCGGCGAACCACCACATCATCTCGAACGCCTCCTGCACGACCAACTGCCTGGCACCCGTCGTGAAGGTCCTGCACGAGTCGTTTGGCCTGAAGCGCGGCTGGATGACCACGGTGCACGCCTACACGAACGACCAGAATCTGCTCGACCTGCCCCACAAAGACGTGCGCCGGGCCCGCGCGGCAGCGATGTCGATCATCCCCACCACGACCGGTGCGGCCTCCGCCGTGGGCGAGGTGCTGCCCGCACTCAAGGGCCGCCTCGACGGCATCTCGATGCGCGTGCCCACACCGAACGTGTCGGTGGTGGACCTGGTGGCGCTCTTCGAGAAGTCGGTCACCTCCGACCAGGTGAACAACGCGTTTCGCGCCGCGGCCGCTGGTCCCATGAAGGGCGTGCTGCACGTCGAAGACGCGCCGCTGGTCTCGATCGACTTTCGCGGCAACCCGCACTCCTCCATCGTCGACAGCGCCTATACCAAGGTGATGGACGGCGACTTCGTGAAAGTCATGGCGTGGTACGACAACGAGTGGGGCTACTCGAACCGTTGCGTCGACCTGCTCAAGAAGATCGCGACGTCGCTCTAAGCCCCGACATGACCAAATACTCGATTCGCGATCTCCCGCTCGACGATCGCCGCGTCTTCATGCGCGTCGACTTCAACGTGCCGCTCAAGAACGGCGTAATCACCGACGACACCCGCATCACGGCAGCACTGCCCTCGATCCGCTACGCACTGGCGCACGACTCCACGGTGGTGCTGGCATCGCACCTGGGCCGGCCCAAGGGGAAGGTGACGCCTGCATTCAGTTTGAAGCCCATTGCCGCGCACCTCTCGCAGTTGCTCGGTCTCGAGGTGGTGTTTGCCGAGGACTGCATCGGCGAGCCGGCCCGCGCGGCGATTGCCAAGTCCGAACAGCCCGGCGGATCGCGCGTGGTGCTGCTCGAGAACCTGCGCTTCCACGCCGAGGAAGAAGAGAACGACCCCGAGTTCGCCACCGCGCTGGCCACCCTGACCGACGTCTACGTGAACGACGCGTTTGGCGCGGCGCATCGCGCGCACGCCTCTGTGGACGGCATGGTGGGTCCCTTTGCCGCGGCCGGCGCGGGTCTGCTGATGGAAAAAGAGCTGTCGTACCTGGGCATGGCGCTCGGCAACCCCGAGCGGCCCTTCGTCGCCATTCTGGGCGGCGCGAAGGTCTCCGACAAAATCGAGGTCATCGAAAATCTGCTCGGCAAGGTCGACCACCTGCTCATCGGTGGGGCCATGGCCTATACGTTCTTCAAGGCGCTGGGTCTTCCGGTAGGCGCGTCGCTCGTCGAGGACGACAAACTCGGTGCCGCCCTGCAGATCGTCGAACACGCACGAACGCGCGGTGTGGCGCTGACCCTGCCGGTGGATCACGTGGTGGCCGACACGTTCGACGCCGCAGCGGCCACCGCCATACTGCAGGTGTCGGACCACGGCATCGGCAACCGGATGGGCCTCGACATCGGCCCAGAGACGACGGCGCTCTTTTCGTCGATCATCGCGACGGCCAAGACCGTGGTGTGGAACGGCCCGATGGGCGTGTTCGAGATGGCGCCGTTTGCGGCCGGCACCATGGGCGTGGCGCACGCGGTGGCGGCGGTGCACGGCACCACGATTATCGGCGGCGGGGATTCGGTGGCCGCGGTGCATGCGGCCGGCGTGGCCGACCAGATCAGCCACATCTCGACGGGCGGTGGCGCGTCGCTCGAGTTCCTGGGCGGCGCCGTCCTGCCAGGCGTTGCGGCACTGCCCGACAAGACGTAGGACGAGCGGCTAGGTGCTAGGTGCTAGGTGCTAGGTGCTAGCGCCCAGCGGCTGGAAGAGACGAAGGGCCGGTGCGATGCCCCACCCGAGACCGATGGAGGATCCGATGCGGCAGCCATTCATCGCGGGCAATTGGAAGATGTTCAAGACCGTACACGACGCGGTCGTGCACGTGAAGGAACTGCGCTCGCTCGTGAAAGACGTGCGGGGTGTGGACATCGTGGTGGCACCCCCGGCGACCGCCCTGCATGCGGCGGCGGAAGCCGCGCGCAACAGCAACGTGGCGGTGGCAGGACAGAACTGCCACTGGGAGCGCGAGGGCGCGTTCACGGGCGAAGTGAGCGCCGGCATGATGCGTGAGGCCGGTGCCGAGTACGTGATTCTCGGCCACTCCGAGCGCCGGACGCTCTTTGGCGACACCGACCACGCCGTGAACCTCAAGATGCGCGCCGCGCTCACCGCCGGGCTCGTGCCCATCGTGTGCGTCGGCGAATCGCTTGGGCAACGCGACGCGCATCAGACGCTGCAGGTCGTGGACCAGCAACTGCAGCGCGGCCTCGACGGCGCGGCCGCCGACCAGGTGGCCGCCATGATCGTGGCCTACGAACCGGTCTGGGCCATCGGCACGGGCCGCAACGCCACCCCCGAGCAGGCCGGGGAGGTCCACGCGCACATCCGCGTACGGCTGAGGTCGTGGTTCGGCGCCGACGCCGCCGAACGCTGCCGGGTGATCTACGGTGGCAGCGTGAAACCGGGAAATATCGCCGCGCTGCTGGCCCTGCCCGACGTGGACGGTGCGCTGGTTGGCGGCGCAAGCCTCGACGTCGCCGATTTCGCCAAGATCGTGGCAGTGGGAGCCTCTGCAGCCGTTACCCCCTGAATCGGCGTCGTGCCGGCGCCCTTCCAAGGTTCCCCTGGCACTCGAGGGTGGCGTCAACCGCGATCTTGTGGCTATACTTGGGGTTTCCGGCTTGCCTGCGAGGCCGAGAGCAGATCGATGTTTTATTACCTGTTTGTCACACTCTACGTCGTCGCCTGCCTGGTGCTGATGATCGTCATCCTCCTGCAGCAGGGCAAGGGCGGCGATATCGCCAATGCCTTCGGCGGCGGCTCCAGCCAGGCGGTCTTCGGCGCTCGCGCCGGCGCTACCGTGCTCACGAAGGTCACGGCCGGCCTGACCGTGGCGTTTATGGGGCTGGCGCTGCTGCTGGCTGTTTGGGGATCGCGCGGCACCAGCTCGGTCGTCGGTGGCGTTGATGGTCCACCAGCGGTGACGCTGCCGGCGGGTGCCACCGACATTCCAGCCACTCCGGCTCAGGCGCCCGCGGCACCAGCGGCGACACCCGCGACACCGGTAGCGCCGGCGGCCGGCACCACGGCTCCGGGCGCGACCACGCCCGACCCGGCGAAGAAGCCGTAAGCACGACCCCGGCGGCCTGGCTGCCGGCGCACAACTGAATAGCACGGCCGAACGCGCAGCGGCCTTCATCCCTCGAATGCGGAAGTGGCGGAATTGGCAGACGCACCAGCTTGAGGGGCTGGCGGTAGCAATACCGTGGGGGTTCGAGTCCCCCCTTCCGCACCAACCTGTAAGTGCTAGGAAGTCAGTGACTTAGGCGGGGACGACTCACGCGATCGTGAGTCGCGCTTCGAGCGGGTCGCACCTTCGGTTTGCAAGCCGTTTGCAAGCCCGGCGGACTTCTTGGCGTCGCGCGCAGCCTTCCTGCGCGATTCCTCCAGCTTTTCCACGGCCAGTCGCAGCCCGCGGATCGTCGCGTTCAAGTAGCGGGTCGTCGTCGACAGATTCCTGTGCCCCAGGAACTTCGATACGTAGGTGGTGGGCACGCCCGCATCTTCGAGTCGCGAGGCGGCTTCATGCCTCAGATCGGCCAGGTGTAGGTCGGCCAGCCCAGCCCGCTCGCGTGCCGCCTCCCAGGCCGTGCGGATCGACGTCACCCGCTGCCCGGTCGCGTCCCCGAAGACATACGCCTCAGGGCCGAAGTCGACGCCATCAGCGCCGGTGCGGCGCATCTGCAGCACAGCGTGCAGCCGGGTCGACATTGGCAGCCGTCGCGCGCGCCGCGTCTTGGCCTTCTCGGCGCGTACGACCAGCTCTCGACTGGACATGTCCACGTCGCCCCACTGCAGCGACAGGATCTCCCCAGGCCGGCAGCACGTGTCGAGCATCGCCACGAGGATGCCGCGCAGATGCGGATTGGCCGACCGTAGCAGTCGCGTCTCGTCGTCGTCGCAGGCGAACCGGCGTTCGCGCGGCGTCTCCGGGTCGAGGGCAATCACCGACTCCGTCCCCACCTTGAACGGCGTGGCGGGAATCAGTCGTTCGCGCACACCCCAGGCGAACATCTTCCGGAGCAGCTTGAGGTCGTGATTGCTGGTCACCGGCGACACGCCTTGCTGGCGCCGATGATGCCGGTACGACTCGATGTCGCCCGTCGTGATGTCCACCGCCCGCTTGTCGCCGAACCTCAGCGCCGGGCTCGTGCCCGGCAGCGCGAAGTCGTCGACCAGCTTCAGGCGATAGTCGTTGTCGCGCGCGCGCACGAGCTGATACCCGCGGCGTGATGACCACTCGGTCGCGAACGCGCGGAACGTGAGGGTGCCGTCACGCGCCGCGGTTTCACCCGCCGTCTCCGCCGGCGTGTCGAACAACCCCGCGCGAATCCTGGCGCGGAGTTGGTCGGCCAGCGCCTCGGCGGCCGCGCGCGTGTCCACATGCGCGCCCGAGTACCGGTCGAGCGACAGCCGGTACGATCGCCCCTGCCACGAGAAGTTGAAGTACCACGCGTGTGGGCACTTCGCGTGCTTGTGGCGCGCGCAGGCGCAGATCTTCCGGATACCGTGGTTACGACCGACATCCACTTCTCGACCATCGGTCAATGTGCGTGTGAACGGTTTCATGCCATGCGCTCCTCCCGGAGCCGACGAGCACGGCCGAAGGGCCACTCGCGGCTCCAAGCGCTCAGTGTAGCGCTGGCCGCGCCGCGTGCATCACCCCTGGTGTGCCGCCGTTGCCGCGGGGACGTGCCCCTCGATGAACGCGTCCAGCCACTCGCGCCGAAGCCGCACTTGTCGACGTCCACCGACGCGGGCGGCCTTGAGCCGGCCGGACGACACCGCGCGGTACAGCAGCTTCTTCGACACGCGGGCATACATCGCACCCTGGCTGACATCGAGCCAGGGCGACTGCAGGTCCAAGCGATGAGGTTGCATCAGGCACTCCAGGATGTTTACGGTGTGTTGCGTCTCTGCGCGCGACAAGTTGTGCTGCCGGTCAGTGTCTGCCGGCCATCACGTAGATGCCGACGCGAGGCGGCCCGGAGGACTCGTCAAGCCCGGGAGCCCCGCCCCGGGGGCGGAGCGCAGCGACGCGGCTTGAAGAGCCCGACGGACGCCCGACAATGGGCCACGTGATGGACCGGAATGATCAGCGACGTTCGTCACTGCAAACCGCGCGCGATGGAGCCTCGTTGTCAGTGGCTCTGTGAGCCCAGACCCGGCCGCGCAAGGGCGGCGCGCACACGGTGCAACGGGCGTGAGGCCGGCGGCACCGACACGCGAGACGCGGTGGGCGCAAACAGGTCGCGAACGTAACCCGTTTGCGACGCGCCCACACTAGGAGGAACGCAGCCGCGCGCACGATCCTTACACGCGCCCTGTTGCCGTCGCGTGGCACGCGCCTGACGCGGTTGATCTGCGTGGCGCAGAAGGCGCGCGTGCATCCCGCTCTAAGGTGCTACCGACGGCGTGCGAACCGTGCGGTTGCAGAGTGCGTCACAGACATGCACACAGGGATGCGGGCAACGCGATCGTTGAAGCCAGTCACGAGGGTGTGAGCGACCCTCTGGGTTGCGGCCCCGACGAAAGTCGGGGGTGCGGGAGGGGGTCGCTCACACCCGATCTCCTTCATCTCTCTGACGTCAACCAGCGCTATCGGGGTTGGCGAGGATGGTGTCGCGGGCGGCCAAGGCACTGCGGCAGAACGACTTGCAGACGTCGTCCGCGCGCGGTTTCCGTCATCGGCCCTTCCGCAGCCGGTCATGCAGGGGGGAACACTGCTCCCCAGGGTGCGTTCCCCCCTGTGTTCCCCCTCGCTGCCACTTCACGAGTGGCCCCGCGGCCAAGCGTTTGTTCCTTTGGCACGCGACCGACGAGCACCATCGGACTGCCTTCATCGCGGTCTCGAAGGTGGCTCGCAATCACATGTGACGCCGAGACGGGTGTGGGCCAAATGCCGCTCCATGTCGCCTGCCGCCACGCCCGGCCCACGTGACTTCGCACGCCTGCCAACGCCCGCGGAGGGATCGCCTATGCTCCCCTCGGAACCATGGCGGCACAGCGTTTAGCAGTTTGCAGGGGTGACGTATGAGGCAACAGTATTTGACGTCGGCAGGACGGTTCGTCGTTGTGGCTGCGGCGTTGGCGATGGCGTGTGTCGTCGGGGTTCCTCGAGCAGCCGCGGCCGCCCCGGATCCGCCATCTCTGAGCGTGCAGCTGAACGGGAATGCGTTCCGCCCGGGTGATGTGATGGAACTACGGGTATCGCTGCTGGCCGGCGCCCAGCCGGCCATCACGGACGCCTATGTCGTGCTGCAGACGCCGGACCAGGCCTACCTCTCGCTCCAGCTCGGTGGGTCCCTCGTCCCAGGTGTTGTGCCTATTGCGCGCGGGCTCACGGCCCAGAACGTCAGCATCCCCATCTGGACCGTCACCATTCCACAAGGGACACCGCCGGGCGAGTATCGATGGCTGTCGGCTGTCACGCAGACCGGCACAGCCAACATCTACGACGGCATCAGCGAGGTGAGGTTTAGAGTCGGGGGATCGCCGAGCACGAGGCCGTTTATGGGCCTGAACTTCTCGCCGTTCATGTTCGATCAGAACCCAGAGACGGGCGACTTCGCGTCGCCCACACAGATCATGGCTCGACTGGCTACGCTCGCTCCTTGGACCACGTGGGTTCGACTGTTCGGGACTGGCGGTGGCCTCGACAAAGCGCCTGCGCTCGCCAAGGGTCTAGGACTGAAGGTGGCATGCGCGGCCTGGCTGAATAGCAGCACTGCCGCGAACGATCAAGAACTGACGGCCCTGGAGATCCTGGGCCGAGCCGGACAGTGCGACTTGTTAATCGTGGGCAGCGAGACGCTGCAGTTCAACAGACTGTCCGTGGGGCAGCTGGTGGCCTACATCGCCCGGGTGAAGGCCGCTGTGCCCGGCGTGAACGTGACGACGGCCGACACGTCTGGCAAGCTCTTGGAGCCAGGAAACGCCTCGGTCCTGGCGGCTGTCGATGTCGTCTTACACAACACCTATCCCTATTGGGAGGGCACCTCGCTGGCACAAGCGCCGGCTCAACTCGCGAGCCGCCATGCGGCACTCGTGGCGGCCGCGCCTGGCAAGAGGGTCATCGTCAGTGAGACGGGCTGGCCCACTTGCGGCAATCCTGTTGGCGCGGCGATTCCCAGCCCCGCCAATGCCGCCCAGTATCTGTCTGCGGTGCTGGCCTGGGCGCGCAGTTCGACGGTTGACGTCTTCTACTTCGGTGCATTCGATGAGCAGTGGAAGGCGACGCGCGAGGGTCCGCAGGGCGCATGCTGGGGCGTTTGGGACCGGCTCGGCAACATCAAGCCCGCCATGGTGTCGGTGCTCTTCGGAGCGCCTTGAACTGAAGAAGCGCGACGAACGCCCGGGACGCTGGCGGCCCTACGCCGCCAGCACCTTCGTCAGCCCATCTGCCAGTGACCTGTCGATCACCAGCACGCCGACCAGCCCATGCCGGATCGCCTCGGCGATGATTTCGGGACGGCCAGGGCCTCCAATTGAGAGCACGACGATGCCGGGCCGCGACGTCTTTGCCGCCCCCTGCGCGATCCGCTCGTACTGTGCCAGCGTCGCACCGGTCCACATCGTGTTCAACGCCTCGACCTCCCGCAGGCCCTTTGCGCTTAGCCCCTGACGCGGGAGCAAAACGCCGCCGATGTCACCGGCGACGAGGTCTTGGAGGTCCGCTGACCTCAGAGGCTTCCCTCTCGGGCCGCCCGCCTTCAACAGCTCCTCGTGAATGAACCCCATCGGGCGATTGGCGGGGCCGACGCTCGTAAGCAAGGTGTCCACCCGGTCGATCAGTGGGTCCGCAGCGCCGAACACGTCGCGATAGGACGCGGTCAGCGCCACGAACTTCCGGATGCCCCTGGCGTCCGCGCCCTTGAAGTGACGCGGAATCAGCGCGGGCACACCGGTCAGCGACGGCGGTTTGGGCGCCGAGGAGTGCAGCGCCTCGTGCAGGCGCTCCGCCAGATGAGACGACGTATCGCGATTTGATTGCTGCTCGGTCGGTTCCCCGCAAAGCGGCACAACGCGAATAGCCCGGCCGGCGCTTCGAAGGCTGGGCGCAGCGCGAAGTGAATCCACGGCGCAGGACACACTCCGCCCCCAACTGACCGCCACGCACGCCGACCGCCCCAGCAGGCCGTCGAGCGGCGCCACTGCGGCGCGGCCAAAGCGAGCGAGTCGAACCGTGATCGTGCGCTCCGACAGACCGCTCGAGCCGGTATCCAGCACGTGCACGCCACTTACGTGGACGCCGGTCCGAGGGCGTATCTTCGCCAGTAGATCCACGAGCGTGCTCGGCTCCTCGAACTGTCGAAGCTGTTCGTAGCGCCCCGCCTCCAGCTTCTCGGGCACGAAGCGATAAGACCGCTCAAGCCATCCTCGTTCCTCGGCGCGCTTCAAGAGCCGCGACACGCGGGACTGCGACAGCCCGCCCAACATGCGTCCGATCTCCGCCTGGGTGAGTTCACGCTCGGCGCACAGATAGGCTGCGCGCTGCACGTCGAAGTCTTTGCGATCTTGTTGACGGGACGACATGTGACGACACCCTCAAGCGGAGTTGTAGACGATCTCCGCGCCGATCGCAAGAAGCATAAACATGCAAACTGCATATCATGCCACCTGATGTTGCACCGGCCATCTAGCTGCGCTAGTGTTCGGTCGCCGGGCGGCAGCAACCCGTGCAGAACAGTGAGGGGCCGATGTCGGGACGACAAATCGACGCCACGGTGGTCGAGGCGATCCACTTCGCGACGGGGAAGCATCGCGACCAGCGCCGCAAGGACGTCCACCAGTCGCCGTTCATCAACCACCCGGTCGAGGCCGCGCACCTGCTGGTGAAGGTCGGGGGTGTGTCCGACGACGAGGCGATCATCGCGGCCGTGCTGCACGACACGCTAGAAGACACAGCCACGACACCGGCGGAGATCGAGCAATGGTTCGGAAAGGGCGTCCGCCAACTGGTGGAGGACGTGACCGATCCGCCCAACCTCTCCACGAACGAGCGCCGACGCCGGCAGCTGGCCCAGGTCCGCACCGCGTCACCTCGCGCGCGTCTGATCCGCCTGGCCGACAAGGTCGCCAACCTGGCCGCACTGCCCACATCGTGGACTCCGGACCAGCGCCACGCGTATCTGACGTGGATGGGGGAGATGGCGGCCGCGCTGGGGGGCACGAACGCCCCGCTCGAGGCCGTGATGGCCGCGCGGCTGAAGACCGCCTGGAAGTCGGCCAACCGCACGCCTTCTGCGCCGCGACCCGAACAATCGCCCGAGGCGCCGGCCGCCGGCCTGAAGCCCGCGTTCGAGGACCAGCTAACCAAGCTCGTGCGCCGGCTCCAGAAGCAGCTGAGCGCCGCTGAAGAGCTGTCGGACACGCTCTGCGACATGTTGTCGTGCCTCGGCGTCAACCTGGTGCGGCCAACGCCGGCAGCGGCGCGCCCTGGCCCGGCGCTGGCGAACGCGCGAAAGAAGCCACGGCTCTTCGCGGACCCGATCTTCGAGGAGCTCGCGCGGAACGGCGTCGGCACGGTGACCTTCGCGGACGGTAAGACCGGATTCAGGATGGTGTTCATCGACGGCGCCGAGCCGTTCGAGCTCCCCATCGGCGCGGCCGAACTGCTCGAGGCGCTGGTGTCTGTTCCCGGACGCACCGACGACAGCTTCCCACCACTGGTGTCGCACGTCGAGCTTGTTGCTGCGATCGAGCGGATGTTCGGTCGCCGTCTCGCCGTCCACACGCTGGTCGTGAGGCTGGGGCGGCTGCGGGAGAAGTTGTTTCTGGCCCGATGGTCGCCGAAGCTGATCGAGACACACCCCAGGCGCGGGGTGCGGTTCCGGCTGCGGCGGTCGAAGTCGTAGCGGGCGACCATGGCGGCGATCCTAGTCGCCCCGAGGGCCGTCGGGTGATGTCACCCCTAGATCCCCGATCCTGGGGACGCGAGTAGACCCCGAGGGGTCCGCATCACATGTGACATGCGGACGTCACGCCCGGTGGCGAGGCCAACCAGCATCGGCGTTGGTGCACCGGGAACTTCTCCTTCCCTGTTCGGTTGCGATCGGGTAGCTTCCACTCGGACCAGATGGAATCTGAAGCCGCGACTCCCGTGCCAGCACGCCGTGCCATCCAGTACGAGCTTCGAATCGGCGTGACGGGGCATCGCGACCTCGAACATCCAGAGGACATCACCAAGGCGGTCCGGTCCTTGCTGGGCCACATCGTCACCGTGCTCGAAGGGGCCTCCGCCCATCCCCTTGGGCCATTCGGCAGCGAGCAGTCGCCAGCCGACAAGTTGGATCGGCTTCTCGCGCGCGCGCTTGGCGCCGGCACACGCCTCGGTGGGCCTGTGCTGGACGCCCTGGGCAGGGCTCTGTCGGCGCCTTTCCGTGGGGCGTTCGGGACTCCGCGGTGGCCACGCGTGCCGGTATCGCCGCCCCGGCCAGGCCCGGAGCGTCAAACTCCGCTGAAGCTCACAGTCATCTCGTCGCTGGCCAAGGGGGCCGATCAGCTAGTGGCTAGGGCGGTCTGCGAGCTCGTTAGTTGCCCGGAGGAGCGAAACCGCTACCTTGAGGCCGTCTTGCCGTTTCCGTTGAGCGTCTACGAGCAAGATTTCACGTCTCCCGAGGATCTCGAGGCACTGCGCGACCTTCTGAAACTCGATTGCGGCAGGTTGAACACGCACCCTGAGCCGACCGTGCTTTTCGCTGATTTCTCCGACGGCAAGACCCACGGGGCCGGAGTCCGGGAGGCTACCCGCGCAGAAGCCTATGCGGCCGCCGGGCGCTACGTCGTCGAGACGTCCGAAATCATCATCGCGATCTGGGATCCCACCAGGGAGCAGCGCCGGGGGGGCACCGGTGAAACCGTCCAATTCGCGATCGACCGCGGCCGCACGGTCCTCTGGATCAATCCCGCGGACTTGGCCGGCGGGCCACGGCTACTTCGACGCGCGGAGCCGCTGACCGCCGGGGAGGCCAAAGACCAGAGCGCGCCTCAACAGCCTGACGACCGGCTGCAGGTCGCCGCCGGAGTCGTTGCATATCCGCTGCCGACGCGCGCCAAGGAACTTTCGACGAACTTCCATCGGCTGGCCGCATACAACCGCGACGGCGCTATTCAGGAAACGCTGTTGGAACGCGAAGTCCGCAAGAAAGGGGAGGATCTGACAAGAACGGCCACGGCATGCGGTCTGGCCCCCGCCGTCACTAACGTCATCGTGCGGAACCTCCTGCCACATGTCGCACGCGCAGATCACTTGGCGCTGAGGTATCGCGAGCTGCGGGATTTCTCAGCTAGGCTGTGGCCGACGACAGCAGCGATTGTCGTTAGCCTGATGGCCTTTCAGATCATCTTTCTGCCGTTGCGCTACTCACTGGCGGGGGTCGAGCTTTTCGTGCTTTCGCTTGGCTACATCGCGTACCGAGTAAGTGTTCATGACGCCTGGCACGCGAAATGGCTCAACGACCGTCGGCTAGCCGAAGGCCTCCGCGCCGCGCTCTTCGTCACTCTGGTCCGACACGCCGAGGACGATGAGTTCGAGGTAACGCACGCGGTTCGACTCTCGCGGCGCTTTGGCCGCATTCGCGATCCACTGCCCTTCTATAGCCCGGCCAACGCGTGGTTCGTTGCAACACTCAAGCGCGTGCTGGCGAAGGAGCGTCGGACTTTTGCATCTAGTCTCGACTTGACCAATGCCGTACAACGACAAGCCGTGGTCGCGTTTCTCAGGGAGGCATGGATCCTCGCGCAGGCCGAATATCACGAGCGACAGGCCGGGGCAAAGCATCGAGTCGTGAGCTGGACCCAACGCCTCCGGCTGACGATGATTGGAGCGCTGGCCCTCGTAGCGTCCCTTCACGCCCTCGGGGTTGGCCACGCGGTCCATGAAGGGGGGGCCGCGCTTACGCGACTGGATCTCTGGGTCGCCTGGGCCACTGTGGCCCTGCCTGCATGGGCCGCCGCATTCCATGTGATGTTTTCGCTCGACGATTACGAGCGATTGGCCGAGCGCTCCGCGCTGATGGCGTCACTGTTGCGCGGCTTGGCCGACCAGATGGCGGACACCGAGAGCCTCGAGCAGTTGCGAGATTGCGTCCGAGAGGCCGAGCGCATCTTGGATTTGGAGAGCGCCGAATGGGCCGAGTCACTCGTTGACCGTCGGCCTGAGTTCACGGGGTAGCACGCCGCGCGTGGCTACCCTCTCATGTGTTCCTCGAAGCAAGCGCACGCATGTTCAGAATCAGAGCCTTGTTGCGACCGTTGGCTTCTTCGATCTGGGCAGCGAGCTGAGTGGGATACAGCATGAGTTCGTTCCACTGGACCCAGATAGCGTACCCAGACTCGATATTGTCATGAAGGCGAGCCGGTACGAGCACAGTCCCGCCTTGTTGTATCGGGTTGGTGGGCAGTTTCACACCAATGAGCCCATGCTCCTTGTCGAGTGTGGCCTTAACTTCCCAATCCACGAACTTCCGTCCGGGTGTCTGACCGCCACAGAGAACCACAGTGCAGGATGAACCGGAAATGTAGTTTTCGCGGATCCTTCTAATCACGTACTCCGCGTCATCGCTCCCGATAACGCGTTCAACCGAGCTGTCATGGACGACGTCGTAGTTCTCAGCGAACTGTCGCGAGAACGCGTCGTAGTACGAGCGGTCTCCTTGATGGTGATAGCTGACGAACACTCGCCTCTTGACCGGACGAACTCCGAGTAGGTCACCGGGCACGCCGTAGCCCATGGTGTCGTCCGCTTAGACTTCGCCGATTGGGATGGCCTTGACCTTCGCGACTTCCAACACCGCCGGAATGTTTCTGATCGCTGAGCGGTCCTTGTCCTGACTGGACGGCGACAGCTTGGCCCACACGTCGAGGTCGGGGTGATGTTTCAACGTGTTATCTCGGACGCCATGCACCCAACCGTTCGCTTCACGTTCGGCCCACCAGCCCAGGTGCTCGGCCGGTGCGAGCCGCTCTAGGTGCTTTTCGATGGCCGCCTCCAGAGGCTCGCGCCAGGATGCACCTTCGCCAAGCACCTGGGGAGCGACGACGAAATTGATGAGTGCCAGATGATCCGGAATGCGCCGCGCTGCTGCTCGATTCGAAGCCTTCATGTCCTCGGACAACGATTCGTAGGTTCGCGCCACGGCGGGGTGGATCGTCCACGCGGTGTGCGGCTCGTCGCGAACCGCGGCGTCGAGTGTGGAACGTTCTGCACCCTGGAGGAAGCCAGAGTGGACCGCAGCGGCCAGCGCCTCAAGGTCGGCGTGAGTTTTGAATGCGCTGCGCTGATCCATGAGGCGCTGCAGGTCAGCCACATCAGTGTCTCGCGAGAGGTCACGCGGAAGCCCCGAGCGGCTGATGCGGCTGTCGTCGCGAGATTGCGCCAGAGCACTGACGATCTTCTCGAAAGACCTCGCGCCGTGATGATACGTCCGGACGTTCAGCAGGGCATGGAGCAGGCCGCTGTCGATCTTGAGTTCCTCCTCGCCTAGTCCGAGCAGGGCGCGCAACAGGGTCGCACGCCTGATGGGGTACGTAAGGTCGTACACACTACTGGGGTTCGGTCCAAGAACGTTCATGAATCCGTGAAGCCTCGAAACGAAATCCGGACCCTTCAGAAGCTTGTAGTGACGATAACGCTCGGCGTGCTCCCTCCGATCCTCAGGTGGGATTGCCTCATCGCCGGCGGCGCGCGGTACTGGCGTGGCTATGCCGAACTGCTCGAATGTCGCGCTCGTGCCACCAGCGAATACGAACAGCGACTTTCCGACTAGGTGCGTGATCTGGCCTTCCTGAAAAGCACCGTCCTGCATCGGTGCGAGCAGGTACTGCAGCCATTCGTAGTTCTTTGAGTCGAACTCGTCCCAGAATGCGACCGGGGTGACCCCTCCGAGCACCGCGTCTCTGACGCGGTGGAACGCGCCGATCAAGTCGTCGGGGCCCTTGAACTGCGACAGATTGAATTCGAGGAACGGAACCTTCGGCCCCAGCACGCCCTCCGCGAGCGCCTTGACCCCGAACGATTTGCCGGCGCCAGGAGGACCAAACACGCCGATGCAGAGCGGCTTCTTCTGAACGGGGACATCCACATACGAGCGGATCAACCCGTCGAGTGTTCTGAGGCTTTCGATTTCTCCTCGGTCCACCGTGAACAGCCGACCGCGACGCAGAGCAGGTACGTCTGAGAGCGTCTTCCTGGTGCCCCACCGTGCCGTAAGTTCGCCAAGGCCTACGAGCGGTGTGGAGTCGGAGTGCCCGAGTTCTTCGCTCGCAAGAATCGTCCATGCTGCGCCGCCAGCTACCCGCCTGTCTCCTACTTTTACCCGGACGAAGCCGCCGTGGGTGCTGGCCACGATGGCGCCCAGGGCCTCGATCGGGAATCCCGGGCTGCCGCGTCCGACGACGCCGTGGCCAAGCTCAAGAAGCGCGCGACGAGCCACCAACCCTGCGGTGATTCCAGGCGGAAGTGCCGTGGCAACAGCATGGGCAGTGGCACCATCGGGCAACGCGTCCGCCCGCGCGAGTCCGTGCATAAGATGACTCGCTACGCCGACGAGCAGGCTCGTCTGAAATCCGTAGGCAGTTCCGTCGAAGCCCTCCGCGTGCTCGCCTTCGAGCCTTCCGGGGTCGAAAATCAGTTCCGCGTGCTCGCCTCCGCCGCGTACCCAGAGTGCGCCCTCGGAGCCGAAGCTGATGATGACGTGCGCTGCGCGAAGAAGAGCCTGTCCAACTGAGTCGTGCCTCAGCCCCGTGAGAGTGTCTTCGCAGCTCTGCTCCCAGGAGAGCCGACGACTGATCTTGATGTCTTCACGTCGGAGGTCGTTTGCTGAAACGACAACGACCAAGCGATCCATTATCGGCGCCAACGCAGGCCAGAGATCACCGCGGCAAAGGGGTGACCCCATCTTCAAGAGGAAGAAGCCAGTCGCCGTGGAAACTTCCGGCCAGAACGGTCGGAAGCGTTCATGCCTGAACAGAATCGCCCCATCGTCGATGAGTGTGAGCTGCGGGGAAGCCGGACGATCGGTGGGTGCCAATCGAAAGGCATCGGAGGCGACGGCCGAGGACGGTCCGTAACCGAAATGGCGATCGATCCGCCAGACGGCCGGATCGCCTGACTTCGTACCAGCTCTTGGGGACCACACCCCAAAGGACCGTAGGTGTCCGGGAAGGGTGTGTCCCTCGTCTTGGACCAGGAGGGCGGACTCTGCCTCCCACGCGTCGCCGCTGGCCTTCGCCGAAGCGTGCAACAGTCGGCGCGTCAGTTCGGCGCCGCCGAGCGACTGTTCGTAACGCGTGCCTGGCTCGCTAAACGACGTTGCCGCCGTCTTCACTCCGCCGTACAGGTGGCAGTCGAGGACGATGTCTCCAGTGACGATGACGGTGGGACGCATGCGCGGGATCCTGTCAGAAGTGCCTGACCGTTGGAAAGGACAAACGGGAGACAGGCCGAGCGAAATGTGCCCCGGAAAGCCCGGACACTCGACCGGGTCGGCAAGTCGCCCGCCTCGCCGCATGTTGTGATTGCGCTAGGTCACACGGGACCCGCCGTGCCGCCCCGCCGCGGCTGAAGCCAGACGCCGAGGCAAGAAGGCCCCGCGTGCTATAACCAGCCGCGGCCGGAGCACACACGTCGCATGGCCCGCCCCCAGGAGCCTCCCCAATGAGCTGGCGCGCACGCGCAGTGTTCGTAAGCGGCACCTTCCGCGACATGCACGCGGAACGGGACCTGCTGGGAGACCAGGCGTTTCCGGCGCTCGAGGAGCAGCTCGCGCAGTACTTCACCACACTGGAGCGCGTGGACCTCCGCGTCGGCGTCGAAACCCGAGGTCTTGCGGACGATCATGCCAAGCAGGCGCTCGTACTCAAGGTCTGCCTGGAGGACGTGAAGCGCTGCCGGCCGTTCCTGATCGTGCTCGTCGGCGACCGGTACGGCTGGGTGCCGCCGATTGAGCGGTCGCTGGCGGCAGCCACGGAGGCCGGCTTCCGCGAGACCCTCGAGGGCAAGAGCGTCACGGCGCTCGAGATCGAGTACGGACTGTGGGGCGATTCGGACCAGCAGACCCGCAGCCGGATCTATTTCCGTCAACTCGACTACACGGGGATGGACGAAGCGCACGCGATCGTCTTCAGCGACGAGCGCGCCGCGGTGTCACCCCTGGTATCCGCTGAGGAGCACGCGAAGGCCGCGGAGCGGGGCGCGGCGCTAGCTGCCGCCAAGCGGCGGCTGCGAACGGATCCGGTAATGGGCCCTCGCTGCCGCAACTACACCGCCGGTTGGGACCCGGCCGCAAACAAGGTGACGGGCCTGGGCACGTTTGTCGCGGATGTGATCGGCGACCTTCTTCCCGACATGGTCGCGGAGGCGAAGGAGCAGGTCGCGGCCGCCAGGGCCGGCACGCTGCCGACGCCGCTCGAACAATTCGTGGCCGAGCGGGCGCGTGGGTTTAGAGGCCGCGCGGGTGTTGTCGCGCGACTCGTGGCGCACGCCACCGATCCGACGGAGACCGACGTGCGCGGCGTGGTGGTGGCGGGCCCCTCGGGCGGCGGCAAGAGCGCCGTGTTCGCCCGGGTGTTCGAAGAGTTGTCCGCAAGCAGCGGCGACGACGTCTGGTTGCTCGCGCACGCCGCCGGGATCGATCCGCGGTCCACCTCGGTGGCAAGCCTGCTGGAAGACTGGGTGGCGGTACTCGCAGGCAAGCTCGGCATCGCGAACCCGTTGGCGCTGCCCGCCGCAGGAGCCGGCGCTCTGGGGTCGATTACGGCGACCGGCACCGACCAGCGGCCGAAGCCAGACGAAGTGTTCGCGGAGTTGGTGGCCAGGGCTGCAGCAAAGAAGCGCGTGGTGCTGCTGCTCGATGCGCTCGACCGGTTCGAGCGCACGCCGCAGGCCGAGCACGTCACCTGGCTGCCCCCGCGGCTCCCGGTCAACGTCCGCCTGGTGGCGACCGCGGTGACCGGCCCAGAGAGCGCGGCGCTCGCCCGGCGACCGGACGTCGTCGTCGAGACGCTGGACGCGCTCACCACGGACGAGGCGCGCGAGATCGCCACGAGCGTCTACGGCCGCTACCATCGGGAGCCGAACCAGGACGCGGTCGGCCAGTTGGTAGCCACGCTGACAACGGACGGTGCCCGCGCGCACGGCAGCGCCCTCTGGCTCGTGTCGGCGCTCGAGGAGCTGAACCTGCTGGACGGCGACGACTTCCAGCGCGCTGAGGCAGGCACCGACGGCACGGACGAAGACCGGCTGCATGCGATGGTCGTGGGCGAGGCGCGTGCGTTGCCTGGCGATGTCGAAGCGCTCTACGCGCGGATCTTCGAGCGGGCTGGACGACGCGTGTCCGACGACCCGCGCGAAGGATCCGCGCTAACGCGGGCATTCACGACCGCGATTGCGCTGTCGCGCAGAGGCTTCCGCGAGCGAGATCTGGCGACGCTTGTTCCGGTTGTCGCGACGCTCCTCGATCCGTCGGCCCCTGCGCTCACGTGGAACGCGCTCTCCTTCGCTTCCCTGCGCCGCGCGCTGCGGGCGCACCTGGTTCGCCGGGGCGAGGACGATCGCTGGGACTTCCATCACCGCCAGGCGCGAGCGGCTGCGGAACACGCGAACGTGCCCAACGCACAAGTGCGGATGCAGATTCACACCCGTGTGGTCGACCACCTGCTCGGCCTCGACCACCTGCCCGGCCTGCCCGCGAACGACGGCCTCCGCGAGGGCGAGGCCATGTATCACCTTCTGCAGAGCGGTGATCTGGCACGGGCGGCACGTCACTACGCGAGCGATCTGCCGGCCGCGGCGCTCGAGGCCGCGACACAAACGCTCGCGTCAGCTATCGTTGAGCAGGATCCGGGCACGCCGCTGGCCGACGCTCTGCTGGCCGCGCCCGGGCTTTCCGACGAGGTTATTGGTCGGGCCAGTCATCTATTGCTGTTCGAGTTGAGCGACGCGCTGTCGAACGCGTCGCTCGCCCGGCAGAGCGACGTCGCGCGAGCGGCTGGCGGGCAACTCCAGCGCCTCGCCGCCGCCGACCCAGGCAACGCCGGCGGGCAGCGCGAACTCGCCGTCAGTCACATCAAGCTCGGCGACGTGCTAATGGCACAGGGGAACCTCCTCGGCGCGGGCGCGGCGTTTCAAGCTAGCCATGGAATTCTCGAGCGGCTCGCCGCCTCGGACCCCGGCAACGCCGGCTGGCCGCGTGACCTCTCCGTCAGTCACAACAAGATCGGCGACGTGCGGACGGCGCAGGGGAACCTGCCCGGGGCGCTCGCGGCGTTTCAGGCCAGCCTCGCGATTGCGGAGCAGCTCGCCGCCGCCGACCCGAGCAACGTTGGCTGGCAGCACGACCTAGCCGTCAGTCACTTCAAGATCGGCGACGTGCTGCGGGAGCAGGGAAACCTGCCGGGCGCGTTCGCGGCGCTCCGGGCCAGCATAGCGATTGTGGAGCAACTCGCTGCCGCCGACCTCGGTAACACCCGCTGGCAGCGCGACCTCGCCGCCAGTCACATCGGCCTCGGCGACGTGCTGACGGCGCAGAGGAACCTGGCCGGCGCACTCGCGGCGTTTCAGGCCAGCTTCGCGATACAAGAGCGGCTCGCCGCCGCCGACCCGAGCAACGCCAGCTGGCAGCGCGACCTCTCCATCAGTCA
This sequence comes from Acidobacteriota bacterium, assembly GCA_031376505.1. Classification (GTDB taxonomy): domain Bacteria; phylum Acidobacteriota; class Vicinamibacteria; order Vicinamibacterales; family UBA2999; genus CADEFD01. The sequence continues at coordinate 2,463 of JANMDX010000155.1, read as the reverse complement.
CGACCGGCTCGGCCGCGTGCTGACGGCGCAGGGGAACCTGCCGGGCGCGCTCGCGGCGTTTCAGGCCAACCTCGCGATTGCGGAGCGCCTCGCCGCTGCCGACGCCGGCAACGCCGACTGGCAGCACGACCTCGCCGCCAGCCACATCAAACTCGGCGACGTGCTGACAGCGCAGGGGAACCTGCCCGGCGCGCTCGCGGCGTTTCAGGCCAACCTCACGATTCGAGAGCGCCTCGCCGCCGCCGATCCCGGCAACGCCGGCTGGCAGCGCGACCTCGTCGTGTCAAACCGCATGTTGGCCCGCCACCTGAATCGTCTGCAGGACCCGGAGGCCGCGAACTATTGGCGCGACTGTCACAACATTCTGCGTCGGATGAAGGCGAGGGGCATGTTTCTCGACCCGCCGCTTGCGGCGCTACTGGAACAACTGGACCGCCATGTCCCCTGACAGCGAACGCCGCGGGCGCTCGCCACGACTGACGCCGGGCGCAGTTGCGGCGTTCCAGGCCAGCCTCGCGATTGCGGAGCAGCTCGCCGCCGCCGACCCGAGCCACGCCGGCTGGCAGCACGACCTCTCCGTCAGTCACGGGAGGATCGGCGACGTGCGGACGGCGCAGGGGGACGTGCCCGGGGCGCTCGCGGCGTTTCAGGCCAGCCTCGCGATTGCGGAGCGCCTCGCCGCCGCCGACCCGGGCCACGCCAATTTTCAACGCGACACTTCCGTCAGTCACGACAGGGTCGGCGACGTACTGAAGGCGCAAGAGAACCCGCTGGGGGCGCTCGGGGCCTTTCAGGCCAGTCTCGCCATTCGGGAACGCCTCGCCAACGCCAACCCGGGCAACGCCAACTGGCAGCGCGACCTCGCGGTGTCGTATTACAAGATCGCAAGTCACATGGCTGAGGCGCAGGACCCGGCTGCCGCGAGCTACTGGCGCGGCTGCCACCGGGTGCTGCGGAAGATGCGAGCGGGCGGTACCATCCTAGACCCGTCGGCTGCGGGGCTACTGGAACAGCTGGACCGCGCGTTTCCCTGACGGCGGACGCCGAGAGCGCTCGTCTACGCCTGACGCTCGAAGGGACTAAGACAGGCGACGCCTGTCCACACGACGTCGCGCACGGTGCGCGTGACCAAGGTCAGGTCGTGGACGTGAGCGGTGGCCGCCATCAGCGTGTCCACGGGCGAGGCGCGACGCGCGCTCGAGAATCGTCCCCACTGGTCCGCTACGCGCCGGTCGACCGGAAGGATGCGCTCCGCATGCTACCGGGTGAGCCGCGTGAGCCAGCGCTCAAGCGCTTGCGCCTAAGCGGCATCCCTCCGGCCGATGCACTGGATGCCGCGCCGCAGTTCCCCAATCACGAACACGCTCAGGTAGATCTCTCCGTCGTCGATCCCGGAGAACCATTTGCGCACGTGCACGTCGGCCCTCTGATAACCAGCGACAAGGATCGAGGAGTCCTCTCAGGTAGCGCTCACATCGCGATAGCCCGCCTATAATCCGCAACGCCATGGCCGACGCCGCCAACCGCCGCATCCGCGTCTTCATCTCCTCCACCTTTCGCGACATGGTCGAGGACCGCAATGCGCTGATGTCGCACACCTGGCCGGTGCTGCGCCGGCTGTGCCACGACCGCCACGTGGAACTGGTGGAGGTGGACCTGCGCTGGGGCATCGCCGAAGCCCAAAGCACCCGCAAGGAAACCCTGAAGCTCTGCCTCGACGAGATCCGCGCCTGCCGCCCGTTCTTCATCGGCCTGCTGGGCGAGCGGCATGGATGGACCCCCGGCGAGGAGGCGTTCACCCCGGACCTGCAGGAGGAACAGCCGTGGCTGCGGGCCCTCCACGGCACGAGCGTCACGGAATTGGAGATCCTCCACGGCGTCCTGAACAACCCCGACATGGCTGGCCGGGCGTTCTTCTATTTCCGCGATCCGGCGTACGCCCAAGGCCGTGGCCCCGACTTTCTGTCCGACACCTCGGCCGACGCTGACAAGCAGACCGCGCTCAAGACCGTAGTCCGCACGACCTGCGCCGCGAAGCAGATCCCGCTGCGCGACGACTACCCCGACCCGACCCACCTCGCGGCCCTGGTCCTGGCCGATCTCACCGAGGCCATCGAGGCGCAGTTTCCGAAGGACATCGTCCCCGATACGCTGACCCGCGAGGCCCAGGATCACGAGGCGTTCGCCGAGGTTCGCCGTCGGACCTACATCGGGCGGACCGAGTACGTCGAGACGCTGGACCGGCACGCGGCCGGCGACGGGGCACCGCTGCTCCTGACGGGCGACTCCGGCAGCGGGAAGTCGGCCTTGCTCGCCAACTGGGTCGCCCACTGGCGCGACGCGCACCCGACGGACGTGATCCTCCAGCACTACATCGGCGGCACCGCCGACAGCGCCGACCACTGGCGCCTGATGACGCGCGTGATGGCCGAGATCAAACGCTGGTCCGGCGACCCCGAGGCG
>JANMDX010000131.1:0-22384 GCA_031376505.1 Acidobacteriota bacterium | reverse complement strand
GCCTTGAGCCAGGGCTGCGCGGTGGGCACGAACGTGACCGTCTGATAGGTGTGCTTGCCCGGGGCGTAGACGTGCATGCCCTTCCGGGGCGTCACCTCGAGGGACAGCACGAACCGGCTGCCCGGCGACACGACGCCGTCGCTGGCTGCCGCCTGCACGGTGACGTGCGAGGTGCGCACGGTCTGCGCCGGCCCGTTGCCGATACCGTTGCCCTGCCGAGTGAGGATGCTCGACAGGGTGTTGCGTTCCTGGTACGCCTCTTCGAAGTAGCGGGCCACAACGGCGCCACTTCGGTCGAGCATGAAGGTGCCCGGATACGGCACGCCGTAGGCGCGGGTGCCCTCTTTGTTTCCGGTATTCAGGATGCCGTAGCTCTTGATGATGGCCGAGCCGGGATCCGACAGCAGCGGGAAGGTAATGCCCCGCTCGTCGGCAAACCGTTTCAGTATCTCAGGCGAGTCGTAGGTAATGACGGCCAGACCGATGCCCTGGTCGCTCAGGTCTTTCGCGCGGCGTTGCAGCTCGACGAGCTGCGTACGGCAGTACGGTCACCAGTCGGCAGAGCGGCTGAAAACCAGCATGGCGCCCTTGGGCCCCAGCAGCGACTTCAACGTATGAGCACGCCCGTTCTGGTCGGCGGCGCTGAACTCGGGCACCCGGGTTCCGGGCTGCGGCCCGAGTACGTCTACGGCCACTGGCACCTGGGACCGCCCGACCCCGGTCGTGGCGCTCAGACCCAGGACGAGCACGACGAAGAAGCTACGCATGCGGCTTGGATGCCCCGTGAGCACAGAGGGTTTCACAACGCCAATCCTACCTTGGTCCCGCCGTGGTCGTGACGCCGCGGCCGTGCTGACGTCGCGGGGCTGCTAGAATTGACGCGATGTCGCGCGCCGCTGCCGCACTGCTGACCGTCTGGCTGCTCAGCCCGGCCGTGGCGGCGGCGCAACCTGCGGGGCCGCCGGCCACCCGTGCCGAAGCCCTCGACGCTGAGCGCGCTGCGCGCGAGCTGACCCTGGGCGTGCAACGCCGCCCCTGGCTCGAACGCACGCTCTTCGTCATCGAAGAGAAGCGTGTCATCGAACGACTGAACCCTTCGCAGGGCTTCTATCTCAGACTCGGTGGCGTCACCATGGGCAGCGGCCTCGGCGCGGGCGCCGGCTACCGCCAGCGGCCAGCACGCGGCCGGCTGCTGCTCGACACGTCGGCGCAGTGGACGACCAGGCACTACAAGGCAGCCCAGGCGCACGTGGGGTGGAAACCGGTGCCCGACCGGCCCGTGGAGCTGTCAACGGGCGCCGCATGGTACGACTTCACCCAGGAGGACTTCTTCGGGCTCGGACGGGCGACGAGCCTCGGGGACCGCGTCAGCTATCGTCTCGAGGGCCTCGACACCTTCGTCCAACTGGAGGCGAGGAAAGCCGGATGGCTAGTGGCGCGCGGGCGCGTGGGCTTGCACCGCATGACGGTTGACACGGGCGAGGACGCGCGCTTCCCCTCGGTGGAAGAGACCTTCACAGACGTCACCGCGCCGGGTCTACGCAACGCGTTGACCCTCACCTACGCCCAATCCTCGGCGGGCGTGGACACCCGCGACCAACCCGGTAACACCCGCGCCGGCGGGCTCTATAACCTGTCGCTCGGCGTGTTCCGCGATCGCAGCCGCAACGACTTCAATTTCAATCGCATCGACCTCACCGCGATGCACGTGGTTCCCATTTTCGACAAGAAACGCGGCATCGCGCTGAACGCGATCGCCTCGCGGATCGATCCAGTGGGCACGAGCCGAGTGCCGTTCTACCTGATGCCCACCGTTGGCGGCGCCAGCTCGATTCGCGGCTTCCGCGATTTTCGCTTCCGTGACGCCGCCGCGGTCAACCTGAACGCCGAGTATCGCTGGGAGGCGTTCTCAGGTCTCGACCTCGCGCTCTTCGTGGACGCGGGCGACGTGGGGCCGACCTGGCGTTCACTGGTCGGATCCAACCTGAAGACCTCGTGGGGCGGCGGCTTCCGCTTCAACACCAACCGCCGCGTGTTCCTGCGCGTGGACATTGCCGGTGGCCGCGAAGGCACGCGCATCTGGACCACGACGCGGCCGCTGTTCCGACGATGACGCCCCCACGTCGTGCCCTCGCCGTCGCGGCGCTCTTGCTCGCTGGCCTGACCGCCGGCGGCCGGGCCGCCATGCCCGCCTACTATCCGGATGACCCGCTGCAGGACGACCCGGAGACCCGCGATGCCGGCGCGGTGCGGGCGCGCGACATCAGTGACCCGTACGACTTTGTCGAGAACACGTTCCTCACGCCCGGCGATCACACGAACCAGCGGGCGGTGAACGTGAACACCGCCGACGAGGTGCCCAACTCGAGCTGGTTCACCAATCGGATTGGCGCGGGTCCGCTGACCGCCGAAGACGTGGCGCGTGGCCCCAACGTGTCGGGGCCCCCGGCCCCGGGCTCGTGGACGCTGGTGTCGGGCAAGAGCGACGGCATCACACCGGGCTTCACCATTCGCGATGCGGCCGACGCGCTCTGGTTCATCAAGTTCGACCCGCCGGCGAATCCCGAGATGGCCACCGGCGCCGAGATGATCTCGACCAAGCTGTTCTGGGCGCTTGGCTATCACGTGCCCGAGAACTATCTGGCGGTGCTCGACCCGGCCGCGCTGGTCGTGACCGACAAGGCCACGATTCGCGACGCGCTCGGCAAGCGCCGTGCGCTCACTCGCGCCGACGTCGACGAATTGCTGGCCAAGGGCGCGCGGCGGGCCGACGGACGGTTCCGGGTCATCGCGAGCCGGGCATTGCCGGGCACGCCGGTCGGTCCCTTCAAGTACTACGGCACACGTCCCGACGACCCGAACGACATCTTCCCACACGAACACCGGCGCGAGCTGCGCGGGCTGCGCGCGTTCTCGGCGTGGCTCAACCACGACGACTCGCGGTCGGTGAACTCGCTCGACACGCTGGACCGCGCCGCCGGGCGCACCATCGTGCGCCATCATCTGATCGACTTCGGGTCCACGCTCGGAAGCGCCAGCGTGTCGGCACAGAAGCCGCGCGCCGGCAATGAATACCTCTGGGAGGCGCGTCCCACGCTGCTCACCTTGTTGTCGTTCGGCTTCTGGGTGCGCCCGTGGATCAAGGTGGACTATCCCGACTACCCCTCGATCGGCAACCTCGAGGCGGCGTATTTCTGGCCTGAGCGGTGGAAGCCCGAGTACCCGAATGTGGCCTTCCGCAACGCCCGGCCGGACGATCTCTTCTGGGCAGCCCGGCGCGTGATGGCCATCTCGGACGAGCACGTGCGCGCCGCGGTCAGAGCCGCCGAGTACTCGAGCCAGGGCGCCGCCGACTACATGACCGACGTCATCATCGCGCGGCGCGACAAGATCGGGCTGCAGTGGCTGACCGGGATCAATCCGCTCGTGGAGTTCGCGCTCGACGCTACCGGCACGCTCACCTTCACGAACGCGGCCACAGCCACCCGGCGGGCCTCCGCCCCAGAGGGCTACGAACTCGTCTGGGCCTCCTTCGACAACACCACGGGCGCGTCGACGCGGGTCGGCGGGCCCGTGTCGGTCTCTACTGAGCGCGCACAAGCGCCACCCGCTGCCCTGACCGGCGAGTTCGTCGAAGTCGCGATTCACACCCGCCACCCGCGCTTCGCCGAATGGCGGCGCCCGGTGATCGTGCACTTCCGCCGTCACGGCGAGGCCTGGCGCCTGGTCGGCATTGCTCGCGACGGACTGGACTGACAGGCGGTCTCACCAGGCGGTGACGCCAGCCGGCGTCACCGCCTCGTGCCGTGTGCGCGACCCGTCGCACGCGAGCGTTATACTTCTAGGGCATGCCGCGCATCCTGGTGGCCGAAGACGACGCCGACATCGCAGGTCTGGTCCGGCACTATCTCGAGAAGGCGGACTTCGAGGTGGACGTCACCGACTCGGGCAAAGACGTCGTCTCGCGCCTGCGTCAAACGCCAGCGGACCTGCTGATCCTCGACGTCATGTTGCCGGGCCTGGACGGCCTGTCGGTGTGCCGCGCCTTGCGAGCCGACGCGGCCACCGCGGCCGTGCCGATCATCATGCTCACGGCCAAGGCGGAGGAAGCCGACCGTATCGCCGGACTGGAACTCGGGGCCGACGACTACATCACCAAGCCCTTCAGCCCTCGGGAGGTGGTGGCCCGGGTGCGGGCGCTGCTGCGGCGCGCCGAGCGCCCGCCTGCAGCCGCGACGCTCCTCAATTACGGGCCGCTCACAATCGACGTCGAGCGGCACGTGGTCAAGGCGGACGACGTCGAGGTACGACTCACGGCCAAGGAGTTCCTGCTGCTGCGCTATCTGATGGAGCACCGCGGCCGCGTGCTCTCGCGCGACCTCCTGCTCTCGGACGTCTGGGACTATTCGTACACGGGGGGCACTCGCACGGTCGATGTGCACGTGCGCCGGCTGCGCGAGAAACTGCCCTACATGGTCGACGCCCTCGTGACGGTCAAGCAATTCGGCTACCGCCTGCTCGACCCGGCGCCCTCGCCGCGCGCGGCGCCAAGCGTCGCCCGCCACACGTGAGGTCGTTGCGGTGACCCGGGACTACCGCCTCTCGGTGCTGCTCACCGCCGTGGGCTCGACCCTGGCCGCGCTGGCGTTCGTGTTGATCACCCTCGACGCCGACGTCGCGCACGCCCGCGCCCGACCGGTCGTGGCCGTCGGACTCGGCGCGGCACTCGGCATCATCTTCGCCGTCGTGCTCTCCTCGGCGCTGGCCGCTCGCCACCGCGCCCGCGCGGCGGCCATTGCCGACGTCGGCCGCCGCTACGCGCTGGGCGACCTGTCACGGCCGGGCCCTGACTACGGCGACGACGATCTTGGCACGGCGGCGCGGGCGCTCGACCTTGCGGTGCATGAACAGGGCCGGCGCGTCGCGGAGCTGTCGCGCGACCGCGCGCGCATGGAGGCCGTCCTCGGCAGCATGGTGGAAGGCGTGCTGGCCGTCGACGACACCGGTCGGCTGCAGCTGGTCAACGAGGCCGCCCGGCGGATGCTGAGGATCGAGGGCGAATCCGTTGGCCGACCGTACGTGGAGGCCATCCGCCACCCCGGCATCGTGGAGCACTTCCGCCAGGTGCTGTCGGGCGGCGCGGCTCTGGCCTTCGAGCTGTCGGTGACCCGCGATGGCGAGCGCGACCTGGTGGCCCGCCTCGCGCCGGTGGTGGCCACGGGACGGGGCGCCGTGCTGGTGCTGCACGACATCACCGACCTGAAGCGCGCGGACCAGATCCGGCGCGACTTCGTGGCCAACGTGTCACACGAACTCCGCACGCCGCTCACGGCGATTCGCGGCTATGCGGAAGCGCTGCTCGACGAAGAGGACGACGCCGAGTCCCGCCACCGCTTCCTCGAGATCATTCAGCGCCATGCGGCGCGGATGGAGCGGCTGGTGAAGGACCTGCTGCGTCTGGCGCAGCTCGACGCGGGCTAGGAACTGCTCGAGTGCGCCCCGGCCGACATTCCCGCGCTCGTCGCCGGTGTGGTCGGCGACATGGCCCACGCAATTGCCGCCAAGCATCTGGCCGTCACCGTCGACTCGAGCCCGGCAACCCGCGGTTTGCGAGTCGATGCCGCCAAAGTGCATGACATCCTTCGGAACCTCGTCGAGAACGCGGTGCACTACACGCAGCCCGGTGGTGCCGTGCACGTCTCGGCCGCGGCGCACGGCGAACAACTGTCGCTGCAGGTCACCGACAATGGGCCCGGCATCCCCCCCGAAGACGTCGGACGGGTGTTCGAGCGCTTCTACCGGGTGGACAAGTCACGCGGACGCCCGGGCGGCACCGGCCTGGGTCTGGCGATCGTGAAGCATCTGACGGGCTTGCACCGCGGCAGCGTACGGGTCGAGAACCTGGCGACCGGAGGCGCACGCTTCGAGGTGGTGCTGCCCACCGCGTCCCTGCCCGGGCCCGACGCCGAACGGTAACTACAGCATGCCGGCAGACGCCAGCAGGTAGTACGTAGCGGCGGCGATGATCGCCGACGCCGGAATCGTCAGCACCCACGCCCACACGATCTGACTCGCGATGCCCCAGCGCACCGCTGAGAGCCGCCGCACCGAGCCCACACCGACGATCGCGCCGGTAATGGTGTGGGTGGTACTCACGGGAATTCCCATCGACGACGCCACAAAGAGCGAGACGGCGCCGGCAGTCTCGGCGGCGAATCCGCCGACCGGCTGCAGCCGCGTGATCTTCGACCCCATGGTGTGGATGATGCGCCAGCCGCCCGAGAGCGTTCCGGCGGCAATGGCGGTATAGGCCGCAAACACGACCCAGGTGGGAATCTCGAACGTGGTCAGATAGCCGCCGGCAAACAGCGCCCCGGCGATGATCCCCATGGTCTTTTGCGCGTCATTCGAGCCATGGCCCAGGCTGTAGAGCGCGGCGGACACGAGCTGAAGCTTGCGGAACAGCTGGTCCACCCGTGACGGCGCCGTGCGGCGGCAGATCCACATGATCGCGACCATGATGCCGAAGCCGAGCACCAGGCCGATGAGCGGCGCCAGGACGATGAAGATGAGCGTCTTGGTCCACCCCGAGGTGATGAGCGCCGCAGGTCCCGCCTTGGCCACGGCAGCGCCGGCGTAGCCGCCGATCAACGCATGCGACGAACTCGTGGGCAGACCGTAGTACCACGTGATCAGGTCCCACACGATCGCCCCGATCAGGCCGCCGAGGATTACCGCGCCGGTCACGACCTTCAGATCGATCATGCCAGAGCCCATGGTCTTGGCCACCGCGGTGCCGAAGATGAAGACCGCGGCGAAATTGAAGAACGCGGCCCAGATGACCGCTTTGCCCGGCGAGAGCACGCGTGTGGAGACGACGGTGGCAATCGAATTGGCGGCGTCGTGAAAGCCGTTGATGTAGTCGAAGACAAGCGCGGCCACGACGACGACGATGACGAGCGAGTGCTCCATGATCGCCTACCCGTGCTTGACGATGACGGTCTCGAGTACGTTGGCGACGTCCTCGCAGGCATCGGTCGCCAGCTCGAGCAGGTCGAGCATCTCCTTGCACTTGATGAGATGGATGGCGTCCTTCTCGTGCTCGAAGAGACGCCGCAAGGCCTCGTCGTGCACCGTGTCGGCGGCGTTTTCCAGCCGGTTGATCTCGACCGTGGGCTCGTGGACGCCGGTCTTCTTTTCGAGCGCCTCGACCGCGACTTTCACCTGCATGGTCGATCGCCAGATGAGCGATGCCAGTTCGCGCGTGCCGTAGGGCAGCACGGCGATGCGGTAGCGTCGCACGACGCCAGCCGCAGCGTCGATGGCGTCCATCACGTCGTCGAGCGACTTGGCCAGCGCATAGATGTCCTCGCGGTCGATGGGCGTGACGAACGTGCGATTCAAGCGGTGAATGATGTCGTGGGTGACCGTGTCGCAGGCCTCTTCGACCTGCTTGATCTCGACCGCGATTTCAAAGGCCGGCGGGTCGGCGGCCAGCATCTTCTCGAGCAGCGTGGCGCCCGACACGATGCGGTCGGCCAGCGCGGTGAAATCGGCGTAGAACTTCTCTTCTCTCGGAATCAGACGGAACGCGGCCACGAATGCTCCTGACGCCTCTCCGCACGCGGATGGGCAGCGCGAGTGTGCCACAACTGGCGTTACTTCCAGGTTACATTCACGCGATCCTGCTCAGCCGTCGCGTCAATTCACAGAGAATTTACACATACGACACCCCCCGGAAATGCTCAGGCCCGATGCTGTCGTCGTGGCTTATTCGAACTCGATTCTTGGGGGTACTCTCATGGTGTCGTTCCTGCGCCGGGCCACGCGGCTGGCGCTGATTTTCGCATTCTGCCTCGGAGCCTTGCCTGCGGCCGCGCAACAGACCGAGTCGCGCATCATCGGCCGGATTCTCGACCAGAGTGGCGCGGCTCTTCCGGGCGTCACGGTCACCATCACGTCCAAGGACACCGGCGCCGAGCGCACCGACGTGGCGGGCGGCGATGGCACTTTCAACGTCACGAACCTGGGACCTGGCACCTACGTGATCAAGGCCGAACTCGACGGCTTCCAGGCCGTCAACAAGGACGTGGTCCTTGGCGTCGGCCAGGTCTCGAACCAGACGCTGTCGCTCGCCGTCGCGACGCTCACTGAATCGGTGACCGTCACGGCCGCGGCGCCCGTGCTCGATACGTCGTCGGCCAAGATTGGCGTCAACGTGTCGCCGATCGAAGTCGAACAGCTGCCGGTCAACGGCCGCAACTTCGCCAACCTGATGACCCTCGCCACGGGCGCGACGTCGGACGGCAACGGCGGCTGGGCAAGCGTGCGGTTCAACGGCAAGTCGAACCAGCAGAACTATCTGAACTTCGACGGCGTCGACGGCACCTATGTGTGGGACGCCAGCCCGGGGTATCTGAGCGCCACCGGCTCGCAGTTCCGCCTGCAGACCTCCATGGAGTCGGTCGCCGAGTTCCGCGTCAACTCGGGTCTGGCTCCGGCCGAGAGCGGCCTTGGCGCCGGCGGCAACATCACGGTCATCAGCAAGAGCGGCAGCAACCGCTTCAAGGGCTCCCTGTTCGAGTACAAGCGCGACGATTCGCTCGACTCGGCCAGCAAGTACGACGACAAGAAACAGAAGCTGCAGGTGGACCAGTTCGGCGGCTCCCTGGGCGGACCGGTACTGCGCGGGAAGACGTTCTTCTTCGGCAGCTACGAAGGCCTGCGCCAGAAGACCGGGCTGAGCTTCAGCGAAGCCGTCCCCAGCGCCGAAGCGCGCCGGCGCATTCTGGCCGGTGAACCCATTGGCTCCGGTGGCGGCCAGAGCGCGGACCGGACCCGGTCGGTGGCGCCCCTGCTCGCGGGCTTCCCGGCCGGCCAGGTGCCGACGGCCAATCCGCTCGTGGACCTGGCGACTCTGGCGTCACAGGCGGACCAGAAGGAAAACACCATCTCGGCGCGCCTCGATCAGCGCTTCAGCAACAACCTCTCGGCCTACGTCCGCTACAACTACAGCTCTGGCCGGGTCGACACGCCCGACCGCACGGTGACCCCGCGCCGCGTGCTGGCCAGGCAAACGCCCTCGAACTTCGTGGCAAACCTGCAGCAGATCTTCGGCGGCAACGTCGTCAACGAGTTCAAGATCGGCGTCAACAAGCCCAAGACGAGCGCCGAGGCATTCGGCACCGCGGGCTACGACCCGGTGGGCGTGTCGCTGTCGGGCACCTTTACCTCGTCGTCGATTGACGCGCGCGGCAACACCGGCATTGCGCGCAGCGGCCTGCTCATTCGCGCGACGAGTGCATCCTCGACGACCGGCTCGCTGTTTGACCCGACCTCGGTCTCCTTCATGGATGCGTTGACCTGGACCGCCGGCGCCCACACGGTGAAGTTCGGCGGCGAGTATCGCCAGATCGCGTCGAGGTTCAAGTTCCTGGGTTCGACCGAGATCACCTACAACGGCATCAACGAGTTCATCGACAACCGCCCCGCGCAAGTGGCCGTGAACCAGGATTCGCCCGAGTTCACGCCGCAGCAGTGGTACGGCATCGGCTTCGTGCAGGACTCGTGGCGCGTCAACGACCGGCTCACCATGGAGCTCGGCCTGCGCTACGACTACTACTCGGTGGTGAAGGAGAAGAACGACCTGGCCAAGCCTTTCTTTGTCGAGGAGAACGACTTCGGCGCAGTGGCCGACGGCTTCTACGACGCCGACAAGAACAACTTCTCGCCGCGTCTGTCGGCCGCCTATCAGCTGAATGCCAAGACCGCCGTGCGAGCCGGCTTCGGGCTCTTCTATGGCCCCGGCCAGTTCGAGGATCGCATTCAGCCGATCGAGAACGCCATCGAGCGCGCGCGCGTGCAGACGGCCGATGTTCCGAACAATGGCCTGCAGTATCCGGTGCCCGCGGCGCAGCTGCGCAACTTGCTCTCGCTGCGCGGCTACACGCACGACTATCCCAACGAATACAACGTGCAGTACGGCGCGAGCCTCTCACGCGAACTGCCCGGCGACATCAACTTCACCGTCGGCTACACCGGCAGCCAGGGCAAGGACATGTTCCTGCGCGGTGTCGGAAACGTGCTCGATCCCGTGACGCGTGTGCGCCTGGTGCCGGCCTACGGCCAAATCGACTTCAAGACGGCCGGGTGCGTCGACGACCTCGCGCTTGGCGGGGTCTACCCCACCAAGGGATGCGGCACCGCGACCTACGACGCGCTACAGCTCAGCATGTCGCGTCGGTTCCGCTCGGGCCTGAGCGGCGGTCTGCAGTATCAGTTCTCGAAGAACCGAGGCACCACGCAGGGCTCGAACGAGGCCGCCACGGCGCAGAACACGTTCGACTTCAACGCCGAAGACGGGATCAATCCGCAGGACATCCCCCACACCTTCAACGGCTCGCTCACCTACGAGCTGCCCTTCGACGGGCTGTGGAAGGGCGGCTGGCGCCTGGGCACCATCGTGAACGCGCGCAGCGGCGTGCCGCTCAACGTGACGATCAGCCGGCCCGACAACGTGACGGTGAACGGCGTGACGGTCACCAACATTCCAGGCGGCAACAGCCGAGGCACACAGCGCCCGGACCTCATCCCGGGCGTGGACCCGTATCTGAATGGCGGCGGCGTGCGCTACCTGAACCCGGCGGCGTTCGCGACGCCCCAGCCGGGTGCGTTCGGCAACCTGCCGCGCAATTTCCTGCGCGGTCCTAACTTCTGGCAGGCCGACCTGGTGGTGTCGAAGGACTTCCGTTTCGCCAGCAGCCAGGGCATTCAGGTGCGCGTGGAGATGTTCAACCTCGCCAACCGCTTGAACTACGAGAATCCCGCCATCAACCTGCCGAACGGCACGCCCGGGGTGCCCTTTACCGACGCGCAAGCCGGCACGTTCGGTTACATGCTCGGTCCTCTGAATCGCACGGTCGGACTCGGCACACCGCGCCAGATGCAGCTCTCGCTGCGCTACTCGTTCTAACTCTCGTTTAGCGGCTAGCGGCTAGGTGCTAGCGGCGAGGCAGACGTCATCAACGACCAAGGGCCAGGCGACATCGCCTGGCCCTTTTTTCGTCACGGGACGCCGCAAGTGTGAACCGCCGCCTTTCGTGGACGCACGAGCCGCTAGAACCTAGCCCCCCAGCACCTAGGCGCAGCACCCCGGCGCGCAGCCGCATTCACGCGTCTCGCCGCCCGGTTTGGTGGCCCGCACGAACGCGCTCATGAACTTGCCATCGATGGACTCGGCCAGGCCCGGTCGGTCCAGGCCCGCCTCGGCCAGAAACGACTTGGCGTCGGCCGCTTTGTAGATGCGCGTCGGCTCGATGTCCACGTCGCCGAATCCGGCGCCGGCGAGCAATTGCTTGAACTCCGTCACCTCGAGCGCGCCAGCCACGCACCCGATCCAGAGCTCCATGCTCTTGCGGATGTCGCTCGGCACATCGCCCTGCACGACGACGTCGGAGACGGCGAAGCGCCCGCCGGGCTTGAGCACCCGGAAGGCCTCGCGGATCACCCGCGGCTTGTCGCCGGAGAGATTGACGACGCAGTTCGAGATGATGACGTCTACGGAGTTGTCGGGCAGCGGGATGTGTTCGATTTCGCCCTTCAGGAACTCGACGTTCTCTGCGCCCGCCTTCCGCTTGTTCTCGTTGGCCAGCGCCAGCATCTCGTCGGTCATGTCGAGGCCGTAGGCCTTCCCCGTGGGCCCGACGCGCTTGGCCGTGAGGAGCACGTCGATGCCGCCACCTGAGCCCAGGTCGAGCACGACGTCGCCCGCCTTCAGGTCGGCCAGCGCCGTGGGATTGCCGCAGCCAAGCGACGCCGCCACGGCCGCCGACGGCAAGCCGGACTGCTCGGCCAGGTCGTAGAGATTCGACGTAATGGGATCGCCGCACCCGGAGTCGCTTGGACTGCCGCAGCAGCCAATGGCCAATCCGCCACTGGCGGCGCGCGTGGCGGCCTCCCCGTACTTCTGTTTCACCGTGGACTTGACGTCAATTGTGGTGCTCATCGTTTCATCTCCCTGGGCCGGCTATGCAGGCCAGCATTGATACCAGACATTCACGTTAACGAATATATCGAACCATGCTATATTCGTCAACACAAATATGCCGAGCTGCTGCGTGACGACTCCAGCACCGCGGGTGCGCAATGCCGTGGCCCTCACGGGCCTGTATCAGGCGCTCGCCGACGCCACGCGTCTTCGGATTCTCGCGATCCTGGCGCAGCCGTCTCCGGAGGGTCCCAACGGCGAGCTGTGCGTGTGTCATATCCACGACAGCCTGGGCGTGTCGCAGCCCACCGCCTCTCGCCACCTCGCCTATCTGCGGAAGTCCGGCCTCGTCGAGGCCCGCCGCGAAGGGGTGTGGATGCACTACCGCATCGTGCGCCCCCACGACCCGGTCGTGGCGACGGTATTCGATGCCGCGCTGCACGCACTCGGCCACGCCGACAGCACGTCGAAAGATCTGGCGCGGCTGGCGCGGGTCGCTGCGTCCGCACCCACGGCCTGACCCGCGTCCGTCGCGTCTCTGCGCCGCCGCACGACTACAATGACGCGCAGATGTCTGCCGCCATTCCCGTGCGCCTCGGCCGACTGGCGGCGCTGGTCCTGCTCTTTCTCGCGCTGACCTTCCTGCTTCCCCGTCCCGACCCGATCACGCCTCAGGGCTGGCGCACGTTTGCGATCTTCGTGTGCGTGATTGCCGGCATGGCGATCCAGCCGATGTCGGGCGCGGCGCTCGTCATCCTGGGCCTGACGGCCGCGACCGCCAACGGCATCCCGATGCGCGAGGCGCTTGGGGGCTTTGCCGAGCCGTCGGTGTGGCTCGTGCTGTCGGCCATGCTGATGGCTCGGGCCATCTTCGACTCGGGCCTGGCCCGCCGCCTGGCGCTGCTCTTCATTCGCCGGTTCGGTGGCAGCTCGCTCGGCATCGCCTACGCGCTGGTGATGACCGACGTGACGCTGGCGAGCGGCGTGCCGTCAATCACGGCGCGGTCGGCCGGCATGGTGCTGCCTATCGGCCGCAGCATCGCGGAGCTCTTCGGCTCCACGCCTGGGCCCACGGCGCCGCGACTGGGGCGATTCCTGATCGCGGCGATGTATCAGGGCTCCGCGGTGGCCTGTGCCATGTTCCTGACGGGGCAGGCCAGCAACGTGCTCGCCGCCGGGTTGGCCGCCAAGCTGGCGGGCGTGGATGTCACCTGGTCTGGCTGGCTCGTCGCGGCCAGCGTGCCCGGCCTCGTGTCGTGCCTGGTCGTCCCGTGGGTTGTGCACAAGGTGCTTCCGCCAGAGATCACGCACACGCCGGAAGCCGCGGCGTTTGCGGTGCGCGAACTCGCGGCCCTCGGCCCTATCCGCCGACCGGAAGGCATTACGCTCGCCGTCTTCATCGGCGTCGGCCTGCTGTGGCTGACGACTGGATGGCATCGCCTCGACGTCACCTTCGTGGCCATCGCCGGACTCTCGGTGATGCTCATCGCCGGCACGCTGCACTGGGAGAACATCATTGCCGAGCGCGCGGCCTGGGACGTGTTCATCTGGTACGGCGGCCTGCTCAAAATGGGCGAGTTGCTGAATGCGACCGGCGTGCCTACGGCCGCCGCCACCGCCATCGGCGGCCTGCTGACCGGCGTTGACTGGCTGGTCGTGCTGGTGCTGGTGCTGCTGATCTTCTTCGTGACGCACTACCTGTTTGCGAGTATCACGGCGCACATGCTGGCGCTCTTTCCGCCGTTTGTGACGCTGCTCATCGGCGTCGGCGTGCCGCCCACGCTGGCGGTGTACAGCCTCATGTGCCTGGCCAACCTGCCCGCGGGCCTGACGCACTACGGCACGACGACGGGGCCGATCCTGTTCAGCCAGGGCTATGTGACACTCGGCGAGTGGTGGCGCACCGGCGCCATCGTCGGCGCGGTCAACCTCGCGATCTGGCTGGTGGTGGGCCTGGCGTGGTGGCGGGTGCTCGGGTTCTGGTAGGCGGAGTCCCCGGCGACAAAGGGTCAGCGCCCCGCTGATGCCGCGCCCAGGCGAGCCACCGCCTCGGGACCTGGCGCACACGCCAGACGGGCCGCGTGCCGGCGGTCGAGCACGTCGAAGTAGCGGCCGGCCACGACGTCCCAGGCGTGGGCGTGCGCCGTGTCGATAGCGCGCTGAACGCGAGCCGTTGCGCGTCCGCGACTGGCGGCCACGATGGCGTCGGCAAAGGCCTCGGCCTCGGGCGGTGCCAACCATGAGTTGCCGTCGTTGGCGTACGAGAGCACCCCGCCCGCGTTGGGCACGACCACCGGGACCCCCGCGGCCATGGCCTCGAGTGGACCGATGCCAAAAGGCTCGCGTGGATTGGGATGGGCAAACACGTCGGCGCTCGCGTAGTGGACAGCTAGGGCGCGCCGGTCACTGATGTTGCCGATGCCGTACACCCGGTCGGGCGCCACGCGAGCGGCGAGTGCGGCGAGTGCCGCCGCGTACGGGCCATCGCCCGCCAGGACCAATCGCACATCCGGCACGTGGGACTCGCCCCGCTGCCGGCGTCGCGCCAGTGCCGCGACCGCCTCAATCAGCAGCGGCAGGTTCTTCTCGGGCGACAGGCGCCCCGCATAGAACACC
Organism: Acidobacteriota bacterium; assembly: GCA_031376505.1. Classification (GTDB taxonomy): domain Bacteria; phylum Acidobacteriota; class Vicinamibacteria; order Vicinamibacterales; family UBA2999; genus CADEFD01. The sequence goes on along the minus strand of JANMDX010000131.1, from coordinate 7,782 downwards.
AGCCGGCTGCCTGGACCGCCGCCGGCCGCGGTCAGCAACGAGGTCTGCAACGACGAGTCGGGACGCGCCGCAGAGAAGAGGCGCGCATCGACGCCGGGAGGACAGACCTCGACCACGTCGAGGTGCGCGTGCATCCGCAGCTCCTCGGCCGTGTAAGTGGAGTTGGCGACATGCACATCGAACGACGGGGCGTAGACGTGCCGCAGGTAGAGGCGCGCCGCCCACGCGACCGCCGGCCGCGGCGACAGATAGGCAGCCACGTTGTCGTCCATCCGCTCGCAGCTGAGCCCCACGAGCGTCGGCCGGGGCGCGGGGTCGAGCCATCCGAGCTTCAGCAGACGCGCGACATGGCAAAGCGTGTATTTGTCGCAGACCTCGACTACATCAGGGCGCTCGCTGGCCAAGATCCGCGCGATCGGCGAGCGCGACCCCAGATAGTGCCAGGGCAACAACAGGCGGTAGCGGCGATCGAACCACGGCGCCCGAGGCGCTTCGACCGCGTGAATCACGCCCCATCGGCCGCAGGCCTCGACGCCCGGGCGTTCGCCCGGCACGACCAGGCGGATCGGCCGCTCGCGCACCTCGGCCTCGGCCATCAGCGCGTGATAAAGTGTGCGGATACCGCCAGAGGTGGCGTGATACGCGTTGGTCAGATGCAGCGTCTTGGACGGCGTCACGCCACGTGCCGCGTCTCCACGCGTGGCGACATCGGCGGCGCGGCCCCCAGCCGCGGGGTCTGCACGGCGCGGCGGTACGTGTCATACAGCGGCACCAGCGACTCGTCCCAGCGGCGGCCGAGGGCGTAGCTGCGCGCGGCTCCGCTCATGGTGCGCCGCAGACCCGGGTCGGTCAAGAGGCGTCCGGCGTGTACGGTCCACGCCTCCGCCTCATCGCCACAGACCACGCCGGTCACGTCCGGGAGCATCTGCTCTCGCGGGCCGCCCGCCGCCGACACGATCACCGGCAACCCGGACGCCTGCGCCTCGAGCACGACGTTGCCAGCCGTGTCGGTCGTACTCGGAAACACGAACACATCGGCCGAGGCATAGGCCTCGGCCAGGCGATCGCGCCCCAGGGTCCCGAGACAGATCGCATCCGGGCACTGCCGCGCGAGGTCGACTCGTAGCGGCCCCTCCCCCACAATCACGAGCCGATGCTCGACGCCCAGACGCACGAGCACGTCATGCAGGGCCGGCAATCGATCGACGCCCTTCTCTCTCGACAGGCGGCCCACGTAGAGCAGCACGGGGCGTCCATCTGCGGCCCGCCACTGCGCCCGTATCGCCGGGCTGCGGCGCGTGGGGCTGAACACCTCGGTATCGACGCCGCGCCCCCAGACACCGATGCGCTCAGCCGGCGTGCCAGCCGCCGCGAGCAGTGTCCTGGTGGCTGCCGACGGCACGAGCACGTGCTGGCAGTGGTCGTACAACCAGCGCAGGTAGTGACGCATGAAGGTCCCAAGCGCGGGGCGTCCGCTCAGCATCGTGGTGTACGCGGCCAGATCGGTGTGGAAGCTGCCGACGAGCGGCAAGCCGAGCTGCCTGGCTGCGGCCAGCGCCGCGAGCCCCATTGGTCCCGGCGTGGTGAGGTGCAGCACCTGCACGCGGTCGCGACGCAGCCGCTCGAGGAACGCGCGATATGGGGGCCAGTACATCTGCATCTCGCTGTAGAACGGGATGCCGACACCCCACGACGACAGGGCGAGGTAGCCGGGAGCGTCGGCCCCCAAGCGCGAGGCCGTGTAGACGCGCACGGTCAGATCGTCGGGCACGTGCGCCAGCACGGCCGTCAACGCTGTGGTGACGCCGTTCACTTTCTCGAAATCGTTGTCCGTGAACACCGCGACCCGTGTCGCCGACGTCACGCGGCGAGCTCCGGGATTCGGCGCATCAGCTCGGAAGGCCTGGAGACGAGATCGAAGAGCAGATCTCGGTTGAAGCGCTGCTCGTGCACGAAGTGCAGCACGCCCGCCGCCAGCGCCACGGTCAGCAGCGGCAGACCGAACACGCCGCCGCACACCACACCGGGCGTGCGCCACGACAGCGGCGTCCGGACGGCCGCGGCCGTCTGCTCGGCCAGCAGACTCGCGGCGAATCGGACGATGTCGGACGACATCGTGCCGTGGTGGCCGTGGCGGCCGCCGACCACGCCCTTGCCGGCGCGCAATCCCGCGAAGAACTGCCGTGCCGTTGTCGCGCCCGGGACCTCGGTCCAGGTGTAGCCAATGCCGCGTTCGGTGTGCGAGTCGCTGCCGCCGAGCATGGCCTTGCCGGCGGCCAGCGCCAGACACTCGGCGGTGCGGTTCTGCACGGCCAGACGCGATCCGTTGCGGATTTCAAGGCCATCGATCCAGGGCAGCAGAGCGGCGACGTGGGCGGCGGTAAGCGGACCGTTGATGCCGCTGGCCACGTGGTTGAGCGAGATGAAGAGGCCGCGCTGGCTCACATACGGCAGCAGGGTGCGGACGTCGTGGCGCAGCCGCTGAATCTCCTGGTGGGTGCCAGGTTCCAGGCCGAACACGTTGAGGTGTACTCGCACGCCGTCGTCGGGAAACACGCCGGTCACTTCGCAGCCAACGACCACGTCTGGCTGCGGGCCCAGGCTCAGTGCCCCGCTGATTTCGTCGTGGTCGGTGATGGCGACCAGGTCCATGCCGCGCGCCCGAGCTAACTCGTAGACCCGCGCGGGCGTGTTGTACGACTCGCGCATGACCTGCTGCAGCGGGTAAATGGTCGTGTTCCCAGAGTGCCGGGTATGGACGTGCGTATCGAGTTTCATGGCGCCTCCTCGATGCCGAGCCCGCCTGGCTGACGCCTCCGCTGGGAATCGGATGCGCACCCACGCTGCCGACCGTGCTCCGTGAACCGGAGCCTCGTCCACTGTGCGCCGCCGACGTGACGGCGCCATCGCAACACAGCGACGATCTAGAAACGTTTCTGGCTCAGACCTGCCGGACGTCCACGTGCGTGCGGTCGCTCGGGCGATGACGCAAGATCTCCGACCAGAAGTTACGCACGTAGAGACGAATCACCGCCCACGTGCCCATCGCGTGATACCGGCGCGCCGACGTGTAGACGAAGCAGCCGTTGCGTAACGCCACGTCACCGCGGGCGTGCAGACGCCGCCCGAGATTGGTGTCCTCGCCGTGGAACTCGATCGACGTATCGAAGCCGCCGATCGCGTCGAGCGCCGAGCGCCGCACCGCGAAGTTGCCGCCGTAGAAGACCACGCCGGCGCGAAGGACGTATTTCACGAGCACATGGGTCGCCGGCCCGACGGTGAAGTCGTAGGCGCGAATGAGCAGGCGTCCCGCCCGGTGCCAGTCGTAGAAGCGGTACGGCCCAGACAGCGCCGACAGGGCAGGATGGGCGAGAAACTGCTGCTCCACCCGAGCCACCCAATACAGCGGCGCCCGGCAGTCGGCATCGAGGTAGATCAACACGTCGGCCGTGGTCTCGTGCCACCCTCGTTCGCGCGCGATGACCAGTCCCGGCCGCGGCTCGTCGACCACGCGCACGCCGGGAATCGCGGCGGCCAGCGCACCGGTCGTGTCGGTACTGGCGTTGTTGACGAGTAATACGTCGTCGGGAGGGCGCGTCTGTGCCAGCACCGAGTGCAGGCACGCCGCCACGTACGCCGCCTCGTTGCGCGCGCACACGATCACCGCCATGCGGAGAACGCGCGTCGATGCTGGTCGGGTCGCCTCGGCCACGGTCGCCCCTCGAGGGTAGCGCCCCGACGTCACGTCGGTGCGTCGGCCAGGACACACGGGTGCAACGCCCGCCCGCTACGCCATTGGCACCGGCGCGGCGAGCGCACTACACTCTTGCGTGATGCGGGACACACTCGCGCTGATTCTGGGCGGCGGCCAAGGCAGCCGCCTCTTCCCCTTGACCCAACACCGCTCCAAGCCCGCGGTGCCCATCGGCGGTAAGTACCGCCTCATCGACGTGCCGATCAGCAACTGCCTGCACGCCGACCTGCGACGCATCTTCGTCCTCACGCAGTTCAATTCGGCGTCGCTGAATCGACACGTCGCTGGCGCCTACCGTATGGATACGTTCTCGAACGGCTTTGTCGAGATCCTGGCAGCCGAGCAGACCCCCGACAGCACCGCCTGGTTCCAGGGCACGGCCGACGCCGTGCGCAAGGCCTCACGACACTTCGCGCAGTATGACGCCGACTACTACCTGATTCTTGCCGGCGACCATCTCTACCGCATGGACTACGCGGCGCTGCTCGATGCCCATGTTGAGCGCCAGGCGGATGTCACGATCGCCGCCCTGCCCGTGGCGGCCGACGAGGCGACCGGCATGGGGATCTTCACGTTCGACGGGCGTGGCGCCATCGAGCAGTTCGAAGAGAAGCCCAGTCTGACTCGGCTCTCGGCCATTGGCCGGAGCGCGCCGGCCGGCTCCACGTTCATGCCGCTCGACGACGCCAAGCCATTTGTGGCGTCAATGGGCATCTACGTGTTCACCCGCGAGGTGCTGTTCGAGTTGCTCGAACAGGAGGCCGGCGTGGACTTTGGACGCGAGCTGATTCCTGCCGCGCTCGACAAATACAAGGTCGTCGCCCACCTGCACGGCGACTACTGGGCCGACGTGGGCACGGTGGAGTCGTTCTACGACGCCAACATCATGCTGACCGAGCCTGGCGCACCGTTCAGCTTCTACGACCACCACCGCCCCATCTACACGCACCAGCGGTTCCTGCCGCCCTCGCGCGTCAACGGCGCCACGTTCGAGCGGACGTTGCTGGCCGAAGGCTGCTACGTGGATCAGGCGGCGGTGTACGACTCGGTCGTTGGCATCCGCACGACGATCGGCACCGGCGCGCGGGTACGGCGCTCGGTGCTGCTCGGCGCCGACGCCTACGACGCGCCCACGCACGGCCATGCCAGCGGCGTGGCCATGGGCATCGGGCCAGGCGTGGAGCTCGACCGGGTGATCGTCGACAAGAACGCGCGTATCGGAGAAGGTTCGCGGCTCCTGAACCTGCAGGGGCTGCGCGACTTCGATGGACCGAGCTTCTGCGTCCGCGAAGGCATCGTGATCGTGCCGAAGAATGCCGTGATTCCGCCAGGCACCGTCTTCTAGCGCGCCGAAGGCGTAACCCACATTTAACGGCTCCGTAACGGCGGGGACATCTCGCTTGGCTACCGTGGTCGCATGAACCTCCAGCACAGCCCGAGCCTGCGTGCCAGTGACAGCCGGTCCGCAGGAGCCACCTCGCTAGCGAGTGCCGCGCCGCACGGCTCCCGGCCGTCCGCGCTGCGTCCCGTGCCAACGCCGCGCACCGGGCGCCGCCGGGTGCTGGTGGTGGACGATGAACCGGACATCGCCGACCTCATCAAGCACACGCTCGAGCGCGGCGGCGACATCGAAGTGGAAACCGCGCCGAGCGGCGATGCCGCCTTGAAAGCCGCCACTGAGCAACCGCCCGACCTGGTGGTGCTGGACTTGAACCTGCCAGTGCTGAGCGGCCTTGAAGTGTGCCGCATCCTGCGGCAGCGCCCCGCGACGGCGACCGTGCCGATCATCATGCTGACCGCGCGCACCAGTGAGAGCGACCGCATCGTCGGTCTGGATTCTGGCGCCGACGACTACGTGACCAAGCCCTTCAGCGCGCGCGAACTCGCCGCTCGCGTGCGCGCGGCCTTGCGCCGCGGACGCTCTGTGGACGCTCCGGCGCCTGCCACCTACCGGGGCACGCACTTGACCGCCGACTTCGACGCGGTGTCGGTAGAGGTGGACGGCGCCGCCGTGAAGCTGACGCGGCGCGAGTTCGAGCTGCTGCGCTACCTGGTCGACAACCGCAACCGTGTGCTGTCACGGGACCGCTTGCTGGAACGGGTGTGGGGCTACGACCGCTTCATCGAGACGCGGTCGGTGGACGTGCACGTGGGCCGGCTGCGCGCCAAGCTCGGCCCGGCGGGCCGCCAGATCGAGACGGTCGTCGGTCTCGGCTACCGTTTCGTCGAGTAGGCGCGCGGCAACCCGTCGCCGCCGGCGCACTAGGCGCCGACTCGGGGGGAGTGGTCAAACACCATCCGCGGATACTCGACGTCCATCAGCGGGCTCGACAGCACGAAATCGGCCGTGGCGCGGTTGCAGGCCACCGGCACGTTGTACACCACGGCGATGCGCAGCAGCGCCTTGACGTCGACGTCGTGGGGCTGCGGCTCGAGCGGATCCCAGAAGAACAGCACCAAGTCGATGCGGCCCTCGGCAACGCCCGCGCCCACCTGCTGGTCGCCACCGAGTGGGCCGCTCAAGAACCGCGTGACGTGGAGTCCAAGCTCGGTGGCCAGCAGCGCGCCCGTCGTACCGGTCGCACACAGCTCGTGGTTGCCGAGCGTGCCCACGTTGTACGTCGCCCAGTCCAGCAGATCGAGCTTGCAGTTGTCGTGCGCAATCAGCGCAATGCGTTTGCGCCGGCCCATCGGCAAGCTGCTGTAGGAGTCGCGTTGGGCGGTCTTGGGCAGAGGCGGCATGACCTCAGCATACGTGCCGCATGCAACCAGACGGTGACAGCCCGTCGCCTGTCGCCGCCCGGGCCAGTACCTGGGCCTCGCCGGGCGCGCACGGGCCGGCGTCCTCGAGGACGCGCCTAGCCGCGCTCCGTCCAGCCTTCGTCCCGCAGGCTCGACATCTCGACCGCAAACGTGCGCCGGGCACGTTCCACGCGATGCCAGTCGGTGTAGCGCTCGTCGCGGACGACCTGGCTGTCGGCGTGTTCCGTGACATGCCACCCGTCGACATCGAACGAGATGGCGTAGCGTCGGGTCTGGGCGTCTTTCTGGAGCGTCTTGGCAAAATTCATCATGGCGTCACGTACGCACCTGAGCACTTGCGCAGTCCCATCGTGCCCCGGCTGGGAACCGCAGCCATGTAAATTCTTTGCGACGAATCAGCACCGTATCTGACGACACTGACCCCCACCTCATGTATTGGCGATGACATGTGGCTCGCGCGCGGTCAGGGGACAACGACGGTGAGCGCCGCAGGGTGGACACGAACGTCGAGCGGTCCCGCCAGCGTGGCTGGCTCGCCATCGAGATGCACGTCGAGCCGACCGGCGGTGGCAATGCGGGCTCGGGTAAAGGTGCTCATGCGCAGTCCGCCGCCTGACACCAGGCGCCCGGAGAAGAACGCAGGCACGCGCGTCATCACGCGCCACAATGGCTGGTCCTCCACAATCACCAGGTCGAGTCGGCCGTCGTCCACGCGCGCCGACGGCGCGATGCATCCGTGACTGCCGTACTGGCGCGAGTTGGCCATGGCAATGAACAGCATCTGGCCCGACGCCGTCTCGCCGTCCGACTCGACGTCGTAGCCCTGTGCCCTATACCGCAGCAACTCTTGCGCACCGAGCCGCAGGTAGCTCCGCAGACCACGCCGGCCCTTGCGCTCGGCAAACGCGTGGGCCACCCGCGCATCGAGGCCTACGCCGGCCACGTTGAAGAACAACTGGCCGTTGACCTCGCCGGCATCGATGCGGCGGCGCCGGCCGCTGGCCGCCAGCGCCAAGGCCGCCTCCGCATCGAGGGGCACGGCCAGCTCGCGCGCCAGGCCATTCCCCGACCCGGCCGGCACGAGGGCCATCGCCACCGGTCCAAACGCCAGCGCGCGCGCGACTTCGTTCATGGTGCCGTCGCCGCCCCAGGCGACCACGAGTTCCACGCCGCTGCCCGCGGCCTCGCGCGTTACCTCGGTCGCGTGTCCTGGACCGAGGGTCACTGTGACCCGCACGTCGAATCCAGCGTGCTGAAGCACGCGG
>JANMDX010000121.1:0-2539 GCA_031376505.1 Acidobacteriota bacterium | reverse complement strand
ATCCAGCGAATTCGAAAGGCCGTCGCACGGTGGGCGTCACACACCATGTCGCGAAGCAGCAGGGGCCGCCGGCACTCAGCGTTGGCATGGATTCGCAGACCTTTCACTGACGCTCGCGACCGCACGGGGTCGCCTGACGCGTCAGACTCGCCCTGAAGAACTGCAACTTCCGCATCACTGATGCCGCGTGTGCGCGTTTCGCCCTGGCCGGCGTCAGCCTGCAACCCATGCCGCGCCCAACGACCGAGCCAGCGTCCAGGTCCCGCGTAGCGGGTGAGCGCTCCATACTCCGGCGGAGTCCATGGCATGCGGTTTGTTCTGGGCTACGCGGGCTCGAAGACAGGTAGCACCACGTCGCTGTCGTCTACTTGCTCGAACGCGACCCGTACGGCCATGCCGACGTGAACCGAGGCCGGCTCACAGCCGACCACGTTACTGACCAACCGCGGACCTTCCGCGAGTTCAATGATGGCAATCACCAACGGGCCGTGGCTCGCAAACACCGGGTGCGGCGGGCGGTGCGCAATCGTGAACGTGTACACGACGCCACGTCCCGAGACAGCACCCCATGTCAGTGCCCTGCCGCCGCAGCTCGGGCAGTGCGCGCGCGGTGGAAACGGGCGCGTGCCGCAGCGGTCACAGCACTGCAGGTGAAGTTCACCGCGACGCGACGCGTCCCAGTACGGTCGCGTGAGAGGCGAACTCGGCGGGATCAAGCGCGCGCTCATCGCATCGCGCCCAGCACGAGACCAACCTGCTCGGCAATGATCCCGCCGTTGCCGTGGGCATAGGCAACCTCGAGTCCAACTACCTGACGTGCGCCGCCGCGACCCTGGATCTGCCGAACGGCCTCGGTGACATGGCTCATGCCACCCGCCATGCCGGGCTGTCCGAAGGACAACTGCCCGCCGTGGGTGTTCAGCGGGAAGTCTCCCGCCCAGGTGAGGTCATGCGATTCGACGAACGAACCGGCTTCACCACGCGGACAGAAGCCCGCTTCCTCCAGTGTCAGCAGCACCATGATCGTGTAGCAGTCATACAGCGAGGCAAGACCGATCTCGCTTGGCCGAACACCAGCTTGCGCGAACGCGGCGCGCGCCGCCCGCCCTACCCCCGTTGCGTCCAGCGCCGGCGCTTGCGCCAGCGACGAGTGGGTAACACTCTCGCCCGCGCCGAGCAGCCACGCTGGACGCTGCCGAGCGTCAGCCGCGCGATCCGCCGACGTGACAAGGAGTGCCGCAGCACCGGACGCTGGCATCACGATCTCGAGCAGGTGCAGCGGTTCGCAGATCACGTCGGACGCGAGCACGTCCGCCACCGTGAGCGGCTGGTCGCGGAAGATCGCGTTGGGATTCGCGTTGGCGTTGCGCCGCTGATCGACCGCGACCTTGGCACGCTGCTCAGCCCGCAAGCCGTACTCGTGCGCATAGCGCATGGCGAGCATCGCGTAGCCGACGTTCGCTCCGACCATGCCGTAAGGCATATCGAATTCCGCGGCCGGCGATCGATCCCGCGACGGCATGATCGAGCGCGGCCGCCGCGTGTCGTCGGCATGCCCGGCGACGCGTGCCGAGGGACGCCGCCGGCGCGTGCCGGTCAAGCAAAGGCACGACGTGCAGAGACCCGCCTGAATCGCAGCCGCGGCGCGCCAGACCATCCCTGCGCCCGTGGCACCACCGAGATCCACCGACTCGGCGAAGCTCGGCTGCAGACCAATGAACTCTGCAACCGTTGCCGGCACGAAGCCCGGCAAGCCACCGATCGGATGGACGATGAGCCCATCGACTTCGCGGCGATGCACGCCTGCATCTTCAATGGCATCGAGCGCGACACGGCTGAGCAATTCGAGGTTCGACTCCCCGCCCGAGTATCGCTGCGGCGCCAGTTCCGCCACCCCGACAACCGCAGCCACACCGCGCAGCGACATCAGCGTGCGCCGCCTACAGCACCGTAGCCCTCCGGCACATCGATCTTCCAGAACCGCGCGGCGTTCAATCCGAGCACCTTGGCACGCTGCTCGTCCGTGAGGCCGCCCATGGTGCGCTCGATCGCTGCCGCCGAATGCGGCCACGTTCCTTCGTGATGTGGGTAATCGTTGGCCCACATGAAGTTATCGAGCAAGTCGTGCGCTGCGCCGAGCGCGAGTCCCGAGTGGTCTTCACCGAACGAGGCGAAGCCTTGCCGGCGGTAGTAGTAGCTCGGCGGTTCCTTCAAGTCGGGCGATACCCACATGCGGTGCTTGTAGAAGCCCTCGTCCATGACTTCGAGCAACCAGGAAACCCAGCCAATGCCCGCTTCGATTGTTGCGAAGCGCAATAGTGGATGCCGCTCAAGCACCCCCGATGCACAGAGGTTGGCCACGGGTTCCTGACTGGCGGCACAGCAGTGCACTGCATAGTTGATTACGGCACCACCGGGTCCCGAGGCGGCGCGTGGATCGCGTCCGGTCGAGACATGCAGCGTGAGCGGCAGATCGACATCCTCGATGGCCGACCAGAGCGGGTCGAATTCCGCGTGGTTGTAGTTGCGTTGGTCCATC
>JANMDX010000091.1:0-1555 GCA_031376505.1 Acidobacteriota bacterium | reverse complement strand
GCAATGCGAGTGGCCATGTCGTCGTCGGACAGGCCCAGAAAGCGTTCCGGCAGCGGTTGCCGTTCGCGAATACTGGCCTTCTCGACTTCGTTGAGAACCGGCAGAAACGTGCCCGTGCCCATCGGCGTCAGCCCCTCAGCGCACCCGGCTGGCAGATTGCGAGCTTGTGAAACATTTCGCAATCTCCGGGTGCAAAAAGACCAAAGTCTGCCAACGCATTTTCGCGGCCGGCGCTCCTTGGTCTGAATGCGATGCTAACACGTTAGACGCCGGCGACATCGGTGTGGTCACATGCCGCGGCCGTGGCATTCTTGGTCGTGCCCGAACTGCCCGAAGTCGAGTTGGTCCGGCGCGAACTCGAGCCCGTGTTGACGGGCGCCCGCTTCGATGCCGTGGAGCTCCGTCGCTCGAATCTGCGCATCCCGTTTCCGCCCGACTTCATCGAACGGCTCGTTGGGCAGACCGTGACCGGCGTCACTCGTCGCGCGAAGTACCTGCTGGTGGCGCTGTCGTCGGGCGAGACGCTGCTCGTGCATCTGGGCATGACCGGCGGATTCCGCGTGGCGCGGCAGCGCGTCACCGGCGGATATCGCGCGGCCGAGGACACCGACGACCCCAAGCACGACCACGTCGTCTTCGAGATGACGTCGGGAACGCTCGTGACGTTCAACGATCCCCGCCGATTCGGACTGATGGATCTTGTGCCCCGCGGCGGGTTGCCGACGCACCCGGTCTTGGGTCGGCTCGGGCCGGAACCGTTGTCGGCCGAGTTTGACGCGGCCGCGTTGGCCGCCGCGTGCGCCGGGAAGACGGTGCCGCTCAAGCTGGCGTTGCTCGACCAGCGGGTCGTCGCCGGACTGGGCAATATTTATGTCAGCGAGGCGCTGTTTATCGCGCGGTTGTCGCCGAAACGGCGGAGTTCGACCATCGCAACACCAACAGGACGCCCGCGGGCCACCGCCGTGCGTCTGGCTGCGGCGATCGTCCAGGTGCTCGAGGCCGCCCTTGGCCGCAGCGACATGCAGACGTCGCGCTTCCGCGTCTACGAACGCACCGGCACACGGTGCCCGCGTCGGGGCTGCGGTGGCACCGTCGCGCAGATCGTGCAAGGCGCGCGCTCGACGTACTACTGCCCGACGTGTCAGCGGTAGCGGTTCGAGGGGGAGGGAGTGCAACCGGCGGCTAGACGGCGACCGCGTCGGGCACGCGGACGACATTGTAGAGCGTGTCTCGCTCGATCGGCTGCCGCCCGGCGGCGCGCACGAGGCGCTCGATCTGATCGGTGCTGAGCGCACTTGGCGTCTTGGACCCGGCCATGTGGTAGATCGTCTCTTCTTGCACCGTGCCGTCGAGGTCGTCGGCACCGAACCACAGCGCCGTCTGCGCCAGCTCGACGCTCGTCGAGATCCAGTAGGCCTTGATGTGGTCCACGTTGTCGAGCAGCAGGCGGGCAACGGCGTGCACGCGCAGCGTGTCGGTGGCCGTGGGCGCAGGCAACTTGCGCATCTGGTTGTTGTCGGGATGGAACGCCAGCGGGATGAACGCCTGCAACCCG
>JANMDX010000073.1:0-3613 GCA_031376505.1 Acidobacteriota bacterium | reverse complement strand
ATCCGTGCAGGCGTGGCGCCCGGCGTGGCACAAGCCCTGATACTCTGGGCGCTGCCCGGCGCGCTGTTGCAGTGGGCCGGCGGTCCGCGACGCCAGCTCGGCGTGCTGCTGTCGACCGGACTCCTCATCGCCAATCCCGTTGCCGGGTGGGGCGTCGTGGCCGGAATGGCCGTGCGCCTGACCTGGGAGCGTCTGCTCGGCCGGCCCGCCGGGGCACTCGACGCAGTCGCGGCGGGGTTCATCGCGGGGGACGCGCTCTGGTCGTTTGGAGAATCCGTGGTGAGACAGCAACGCGTCGCGGGAGGGGGTCGATGAGTCTGGCGCATACGCTGGCGGTGTTCGAGGCGCTCGACTCGCCGCGCGCGTCGGGTGACACGGTGCGCGGGCTGCTTGACGGCGTCGCGGGCGTCGACTGCGTGGTGGAGCGCGTGACGGGCGCCAAGGGCTCGACCGACTTCGTGCGCGTGGTCGTGCCGGGCGCGCGCGGCCTTCGGGCCGGCGGCGACGCGCCGACCCTTGGCGTCGTGGGCCGCTTGGGAGGCGTGGGCGCGCGGCCGTCGCGCGTGGGCCTCGTGTCCGATGCCGACGGCGCCGTCGCGGCGGTCGCAGTGGCGCGCAAGCTCGCGTTCATGCGGCGTGAGGGCGACGTGCTGGCGGGCGACGTCATCATCTCGACGCACATCTGTCCGGACGCCCCCACCAAACCGCACCTGCCGGTCGACTTCATGGACTCGCCCGTGTCCATTGACGAAATGAATGCGCGCGAGGTCACCGGCGAGATGGCGGCTGTGCTCTCGATCGACACCACCAAAGGCAACCGCATCCTGAACGTGCGCGGCTTTGCGATCTCGCCGACCGTGAAGGAAGGCTGGATTCTGAAGGTGGCGCCGGACCTTCTCAGGCTTGCCGAGACGTCGTCGGGGCGGGCCGCAGTCACGTTTCCCGTGACCATGCAGGACATCACGCCCTACGGCAACGGCGTGGATCACCTCAACAGCATCCTGCAGCCGGCCACCGCCACCAGTGCACCGGTCGTGGGCGTCGCCATCTGCGCCGAGACCGCCGTGGCGGGCTGCGCCACGGGTGCCAGTCACGAGGTGGATATCGCCGAGGCTGTGCGGTTCGTCATCGAAGTGGCCAAAGACCTTGGTGCCGGCGCCTGTCGCTTCCACGACGAGGCCGAGTTTGCACGACTCGTGTCGCTCTACGGCGACATGCGTCGCTTGCAGGGCGGGGGAGTGACGTAGCCATGCCGGCTGTTCTTGGTACGATCACCATTGGTCAGGCCCCGCGGCCCGACATCACGCCCATCATCGACGCGCACGTGCCGAGCGGCGTCCCCCGCCACCACGTCGGGGTACTCGACGGCATGACCGACGCGCAGATTGCCGCGCGCTACGCGCCGCGTCCGCGCGAGCGCCGTCTCATCACGCGTCTGCTCACCGGCCAGTCGGTTGAAGTCGACGCCGCCGCGATCGAAACGGGCGTGCAGCAGAAGATGCACGACCTGGAGCAGGCCGGCTGCACCGTGATGCTCGTGCTGTGCACCGGCGTCTTCCGCGGGCTGCGTACCCGGCGCGCGTGGCTCGTGCAACCCGACCGGATCCTGCCGGCCCTTGTGAGCGGACTGGCTGGGGCGCGCCGCGTGGGCGTCGTGATGCCGCTCGCGCTCCCCGTGGACGGCGAGCGCCGGAAGTGGTCGCCGCTGCAGATACCTCCGAGCTTCGCGGTTGCGTCGCCGTACGACGTCGGCGATGACCAGGTTTCGGCTGCGGCGCGCGATCTGGTGCGCGCCGGCGCGAACCTGATCGTGATGGACTGCTTCGGCTTCACCGACCGTCACCGGAACGCGGCCGCGCAGGCCGCCAGCGTGCCGGTGTTGTTGTCGAGCGAACTGGTGGCGCGCGTGACCGGCGCGTGCCTGCATGGGGACTGACATGCGGTTGCTGCTGCTCAGCAACTCTCGCAATCCGGGCGGTGAGTATCTCGCGCATGCGCTCAACGCGTTTGCCGAGCTCCTGGCCGGCCGGACGTCCGCCTGGTTCGTGCCGTTTGCCGGCGTGACGGTGCCGTGGGACGACTTCACCACCGTCGTCGAGACGGCGCTTGCGCCACTGGGCGTGCGCGTCGTCGGCGCGCACACGCAGCCTGCGCCGGGAACCGACGACGTCATCCTCGTGGGGGGCGGCAACACCTTCCACCTACTGCGCGAGTGCCGCACGCGCGGCCTGCTCGACGTGATCCGCGACCGCGTCCGCGGCGGCACACCCTACGCCGGCTGGAGCGCTGGCGCCAACCTTACCTGTCCCACGATTCGCACCACCAACGACATGCCGATCGTGGACCCCGGCGGCTTCGACGCGCTGGGTCTCCTCGCGTTCCAGGTCAACCCGCACTTCACCAACGCGATGCCGCCGGGCCATCAGGGTGAGACGCGCGAGCAGCGGCTGACCGAGTTCGTGACCGCCAATCCTGACGTGGACGTGCTCGGTGTGCCCGAAGGCGACTGGCTGACGGTAGCCGACGAGGGCGTGACGCTGTGCGGGCCGAAGGACGCCGTGTGGATCCGGAACAGCGTGGCGCCGAGCACCGTCTCGCCCGGGCGACTCGGCCCGCCGTTTGTCAGGCGCTGACGGGCACCCAGCGCTACCCGCGGTCGTGGCGCCTTGAGCGGCGTGTCCGCCTTCGCGTATCATCGTTTTCTCATCTCGGTTCATGAACTCCCAACCGACCCGTCCTTCTCTCGTCTGTGCAGTGGTCGTCGCGTTGGCGACACTTTTCGAGTTGGCGCTGCCAGAAGGACATGGCGGGCGCGATAACGTGGTGAGATTGACGCGTGGCACATTGCAGCGCCCGCGGGGCGCGGACACGACGGCTCTCGACCACGGCGATGCGGGGTGGCGCACCGGCTGGTCAAACGAGGCGCGCATTCAGCGTGGCCGGGCCGATCACACGACGACGCCCCTGGCCGCGGCTGGCCTGTCGATGTTACCGGTGCCCTCGTGGCGGCCGGTCAGCGACGGGTGGCCCGAGTCCGTGCCCGGGCCGGCGCGGCGTCCTGGGCACGCCGCGTCTGACCGGGCCTCTCCAGCGCTCTAGGCTCCTGTCCGAGGCGTCCTGGCTCAGCGTGCGTGTGCTGGTGGGCCGGCGCCAGCCACGGCAATTTGACAGATCTCGGCGACGACCGTCACATCTCGTCAGCGGCATCCTGTGCGTCAGTGAGACCCATGCATCACCACTCATACAACGAGGCCATGTTTACGGTGGATCGCACGTGGCGCGGCCCGCTGCGGGGTTTTGATCGCAATCGTCTGTCGGGCGGCGTGGTACGCCGCCTCTTGCCCGCCGTGTCAGCTGACCTCGGATACATCTGGGAGACCACGGCCGTCCCTGACGGCCGTCGCAACCACCACGTACTCGTGGCCGTGCTCAATCTGTCGGTTCCGCGCTGACGCGGATGGTTGCTACGCAATTCACAGCCGGAGCCCGTCATGCGTTCCCACAACAAAGCCACTCAAGCCACCATCACACCGGAGAAGGCCCTCGCCTATCTGAAGGAGGGCAACGAGCGATTCGTGAACAACCTCAAGGCCAACCGCGACCTGCTCGAGCA
>JANMDX010000053.1:0-5942 GCA_031376505.1 Acidobacteriota bacterium | reverse complement strand
GAAGGCGAAGTGGTCGAAGTACTTCTGCAGGGACGGGCCCGTGGACCCGTACTCATTCGACCCGGCGAGAAAGTCGACCACGACCTCTCGCGCGCGCGCAATTTCGCGCAGACGGGCGACCGACCCGCGATGCTGCGGGTCGTCGAGCATCATGTCGAACAGTTCGAGCCCGCGGTACAAGGCGGACTGAGATTGTTCCGGGTTCTTCGCCGACCAGCGGATCGCGCGGCTGATCTCGCTGCCGACATTGCCGAATTGCTCCGCGAGCGACAGGCGCCGCCACCCCGAGGCGTCCTGGTGCCACGCGGTCATCGGCGCACCACCCGTTCGATGAACGCGGCGATCGCTGCCCGCGTGGCTGGGTCATCCACACCCCGCGAGCGGTTGCCACATGACGGCCGCAGATTGATCATGCCGTTGATCATGTCGCCGAATCGCGCGTCCGCGAGCACACGGATTTCATCCAGCGAGATCGTGTCCGGCGCGGCTATGCGTCTCATGCAGGTCTGACGAGGCATCTTATCCTCGCCGCGCGTCGAGAGGACGCAGTCGAAAATCCTTAAGGTTCACAGTCGCAAACTCGCGCACCCCCTGAGCCACCAGGCACAGCCCGAGTCGGGCGTCGTAGGTGCGACGTCTCGAGAACCCGGGTTTTGCCGCGTGCTCCCACATCGTCCGATGCACCACCGCACTGTCGGCTGCCTCAGCAGGCCGTAGAGCTCGACCAGCGCGAATTCCGAGAAGGCCACGTCGTCGCGACCGTCGAGCCCACGAATGAACTCGCCCACCGCGGCATGGTCGGGATCGTCCGACACGACGAAGGGGAAAAGGATATTCGTGACGAAGGCGATCACCCTGGTCTCCGGGCCTTCGGCTCAGGCCGCGTGGCTTCGACTTCGCTGTAGTCCTTGAGCCGTGCGAGTGACACCTTGACGCCCCCCGAGCGCACCCGCGGGGGCGTCCAGTCGGCGCCGATCAGCTCTGGCGACGGGTACTGATCGAGGATGGTCTCGATCCCTGCGCGATCGACGTCCTCGGCAATCGACGGGCCGGTCGCACGGAACAATGGCAGCGCGGGCACCGGCGCCTCGGCTTCGCTCGTAAGCCGCGTCACCGCCTCACGCACCAGCGCCGCCTCGCTGCACCGCCGCTGATCGGCGACTCGTCGCAGCGCCCGCTTGAGTTCAGTCGGAAGGTAGGCGGTCGTTTTCGTCATGCCCTACGGGTACCATACGCTGTGCCATCATCGAGCGGCACCGAGGCCAACCTGGATCGCGCCGCACCCGGTAGCGCGGCGCCCCCGAGACATTCCCTCGGCGACGAGCACCTGAGTCGCCGACACACCTCGCGGGGGGCTCGCCGCCATGGGCGGCGTCACCGACTGCGACCTGCCGGTGCGCCGTGGTCCCGTTGCGGGTGAGCATCTGCCGTAGCATATGTACGGCCTATGCCTCGGGAGGGCAATGCTTCAAGAACGTCACGTGCGCCTGTTCAGGAACGGCCGCAACCAGGCGCTTCGGATCCCGCGCGACCTCGAGTTGCCAGGCCACGCGGCGACTCTCCGGAAGGAAGGTTCGCGACTGATCGTCGAGCCCATCGCCGGGCCCTCGCTACTGGCGGTGCTGGCGAAGCTGAAGCCGATCGACGAGGATTTCCTGCCGATCATTCGCGCGGCTGCTGAACCGGTCGAGCTCTGACGTGTCGGCGCTGTATCTGCTCGACACGAAACGACGCGGTCTGCGTCACTGACAACCTCGCTGAGTTCAAGCGAGTGCCGGCGCTGCGGGTGGAGAACTGGGTGCGATAGTGTCGGTCAGCGCGATCGAGGCAGGAACTGCCCGTACGCGCGGTGCGAGCATGGCCAGTCAGCCGCCGGTGGCGCTACGGCGCGCTGGCCGGCAACCTGGCAAGCACGATGTCTGCCTGCGGCCTGTAGGTGGGGACGAAGATCTCTCGCGCGTCCGGCGAGAGCCCGGCGCCGCCAAACAAATCCCCCGGCGACGAGTACACGGGCTTGCTGATCTTCGTGGCGGTGTCGAGGAGCAACAACTCACGCCCCCCAACAGACGTACTACCGTATTTCCCCGTGTAGAGAAGCCGCCGTCCATCGGGCAGCCAGGCTGGCGACAGGCCCGACTGCGTCAACTCCTCATAGGCCCGCGACGCCACGGTGTAGATCACGACGCCGCCTCCAGACACGCTGTTGCGATATCCGGCCACCCGTGTGCCGTCCGCCGACCACGACGTGGCCGAGAAGCCGCCTGCAAAGGGCGGCAGTTCCTCCATCTGCTGCTGGCTGGCCGGCAGTCGTGGATCGAACATCAGCAGCTTGTTGTCCGACATCGTGATGCTGGCGATGGCGCGAGTGCCGTCGGGCGACCAGACAGGCTGGATCATCAACTCGGGATGGTCGGTCACCTGCATCAGCGCGCTGCCGTCGGCCGCAATCGTCCACACCTGATACCTGCCGCTGCGGTCGGAGTAGAACAACAGGCGCGTGCCGTCGGCCGACCACAGGGGCCGGCGATCGCGCGCGGCGTCGTTGGTCAACTGGCGAAGGCCCGTCCCATCCCTGTTCACCACCCAGAGATCTTCCTGGCCGTTCTGCAGCGCCGTGTTGAACGCAATCCACCGCCCATCGGGCGACACTGATGGAAGCTGCGCGGACTCTGAGCTGTTCGTGACCCGTCGCCGTGTCCCCACGGTTCCGCGGGCCGGATCGAACGAAAGGGCCTCGATGCCGCTCACGGTCGTGGACGACGCCATGGCAATCGACGCGCCATCGGCAGAGACGCTCAGCTGCCCGATGCGCGGCCGGGGAATCGGCACGGCCACTGGCGCCCCGAGCAGCCGCCCGGTGGCCTCGTCGATGGCCACACGCCACAGGTTGAGTCCACCCGAGCGGTCGCTCGAAAAATACAGATGCCGCCCATCGGGCGACCACGCCGGACTCCAGTCGGTGGCCGGATCGCTCGTGACGCGGACTGGCTCGCCGCCGCCCGCCGCTATCGTCCAGAGGTCGCGCTGCGAGCTGTCGTTCGGCAGGCCCCAGTAGGCGATGCGCTGTCCGTGTGGCGACCACGCAGGTTGCACAGCATCAGCCTTCGTGAGTTGCCGGCGTTCGCCGGTAGCCGTGGACGACACCCAGAGCCGGCTTCTCGCCGAGCGGTTATATGGATTTGCTGAGACTGATTCAATGGCGTAGACAATCGACGCGCCGTCTGGTGACCACGATGGGTTGAAGCCCTCGGTGGTGAGTCGGCGCACCGACTCGCCGGTACGGCCCATCACGAAGAGCCCGCCGCCGTCGCGCTCGGATCTGAAGGCGATGCGCTCGCCATCCGGCGAGAGCACTGCCTGCAAGTCATCCGCAGCGGAGTCTTTCGTCAGGTTGATCGCCGTCTGCCCACCCACGGCCCGCAGCAGGATGTCGGTCTGCCCCGTGCCCAGTTCGTCGCGTGTGTAGACGAGCCACTTTCCGTCCGGGGACAGGCTGGGAAACATCTCCACGCCGTCCTCGGAGGTGAGCGACGTCACGGTCACGCTGACTGGTGCATCGCTCGTGTTCGGCGTGACGCTCGCCGGTTCACGCCTCGACCACACGACACCAGCGCCTGCCGCCGTCACCAGCGCCAGGCCCGCAGCCACCGTAGCCCACGGCATACGCCGCGGAGCAGGTGCGGCCGCGCGGACCGCGGCGGTCTGGGACGTGCTCGCGCTCAACTCGCCGGACTCCAGATCCTTGCGAATGTCATCGAGATCGTTCCGCAAGTCCTTTCCGGTTTGCTGCCGACGGTCGGGATCCTTGCTGAGCGCGCGGCGGATCACGCGTCCAAGTTCCTTCGGAATCGCTGGATTCACCTCGGTCACCGACTTCGGCGTATCGCGCATGATCGCCGCCAGCGTCGACACGCTGGTGTCGCCCTTGAACGGCCGCTCGCCGGTCGCCATCTCGTAGAGCATCACGCCCAGCGAGAAGATGTCAGACCGCGCGTCGACCGGCTTGCCTTCCGCCTGCTCCGGCGCCATGTAGGCAATCGTGCCCAGGATCTTGCCCTGGCCCGTGATCACCTGGGGTGCCTCGGTGGCCATCGTGTCGGTGACCACGCTCGCGTCGAGCAGCTTGGCCAGCCCGAAGTCGAGCACCTTCACCTGCCGCGTGGGCGTCACCATCACGTTGGCGGGCTTCAGATCGCGATGCGTGATGCCGCGCGCATGTGCGGCGCTGACGGCATCGGCCAAAGGCGTGGCAATCTCCAGCAACCGGTCGAGGGGTAGACCACCGGGGCGAATCAGCTCACAGAGCGGCTGGCCGTCCACCAGCTCCATCGTCAGAAAGAGCCGGCCGTCCACGTCGTCGACCGAGTAGATGGTGACGATGTTTGGGTGGTTCAGCGCGGCTACCGCGCGGGCCTCGCGCTCGAACCGCTGACGGCGCTCAGGGTCGGCGGCCGTGTCGGGCGGCAGTACCTTGAGCGCGACGTCGCGCTGCAGCTTGGTGTCGCGGGCGCGGTACACCTCGCCCATGCCACCCGCTCCGAGCAATGCGACGATCTCGTAATGCGCGAGGCGCGTGCCCGCAGCGAGGCTCAGGGGCCCGGAGGATGGCATTCGAGTGTGAGGATTCTACTGCGAAATACGCCTTCCGCACGATGCCGTCGCGCCGGCCGCGAATCACCAGCAGATGGTCACGATTGGGCCATCAGGCGAAGGCGGGCGTGGAGCCCTCCTCGACGTCCCTGACTTGCCGCGTCCGGAAGGAGGAAGCCGCCAAGCGCCTCGAGGAAGTCGTGGTTGCCGAGCAAGGCTCGAAGCTCGAAGGCAATGTAGCTGCGGACGTCCGTCGGCGCAGCGGCGACCTCACCTGCGATCTGTGGACGCCCGTCGACCACGGCGATGATGTCCTCGAGATCATGGCTGGCGACGATGTCATCGCCGCCGCGTCCGCGGAACTCGTCAAGCTTCGTCGCCATGAAGAGCGCCGGCGTGACGACCCGTGCAACGTGTCCGCCAATGTCGACCGTCTGAGCCGTCTCGATTGCGGTCGGGTACCAGCGGTTGCTGAAGCCAAGAATGTGCTCGTTCACTGGCATGATGTCCACGATGAGGTTCTCACGCCGCCACCGGCACAGCGGTGCGCCGGGCGTCGAGTCTTCGGCGAGCCCCAGTGCGCGCAGGCGCTCCCCGAGTGCCGCGTATTTCGCGTAGGAGGCGACATCGACAATCGCGTCGACATCCATCGTCGGCCGGATGCCCGCGGCGGCCGGGTCAGTGATGAACAGGCCGGTCGTGCAGCCGCCGACGAACACCAGCTCATCGAGCACCGGCGCGAGCACGTGCAAGGCGGACTCGAAGAGCGCGCGGTTCGGGTCAGCCACGCAGCAGTCTCCGAAGCCGCACGCGCAACTCCTTCTCCGCAAGCTGACGCTCACGCACGCGTCCATCGCGCAACGCGTCGATCAACGCCAGCAACTCATGGAGCGCAGGCGCCTTCCGGGCGGCTTTCGGCGCCGCCTTGTGCAGTGGTTCCAGGGTGGCGCCGCGTACCTCTCCGTCCGGGTCCGGCCACACGGGCGGGAGGTCGCCACTGTCCGCGATCTGGTCACGCAGCGGAGGAGCCGCGTACGCCGTGGGCACGCCGCGCGTGGTCTCACCGCGCTGCACCGGAAACGCGTACTTCACGCCATGGATCAGGAACTCCTCGACCGCCGTCAGCAGCGGTCGTCCCGTGAGCGCGTCGATCAGACGAGATCGCTGAAGACGCGTCAGGGATGCATGCACCTGGGACGGGCTCACCGCCAGATCGCCAGCCACCTGGGCAATCGGCGGGCGGTCGCCGCCGTAGGTCACGAGCTTGGCCAGCACGACCACGTCCAGAGGCAGTAAGCCCTGAGGCATTCCTTATTCTAGAATCTGGAATGTAGAATGACAAGTGAGGGCGG
>JANMDX010000036.1:0-11602 GCA_031376505.1 Acidobacteriota bacterium | reverse complement strand
GTAGATGCACTTGGCCGATTTATTGAAACAGTTGGCGTTCCAGGCACCGTTGAACATCTGCATGTGGGCGCTGGTCACCGACGAGTAGATCGCCTGGTTGACCCGGAACAACTGCAGGGCCGACGCGACGAAGATGATGAGGATCCACGTCAGCATCAGCGTCTCGGTGACCGCCGTGCCTCGTTGGTCGCGTAGTCTGAATCGTGGTGTGGACATGGCGGCTCAGTGGACGATGCTGCGAAAGGGACCTAACTCAGAACCGTGAGGAAAGCGTCCGGGACGCGCCAGGGGATCGCGTATGAGCCCGCCGGTGATGCTGTAGCTGCTCACCGGCACCATCTTTGCGCGGTACCGCGACAGCCCCTTCTGCACATCGCCGCCTACGGCCTTGGCCACGGCCACCGCCGTCATCGCCGGGACGGCGTTGGGGCCGAAGAACCGGTCGAAGAAGAACGCGCGCGTGGGTCGGCGTTCCGTGACTTTCCACACGAAGATGTAGGGCTGGACGAGCTTCTGTAGTTTGTAGCCAGCCGGACCCACCATGTAGATCCGGAACGACGTTGGGGGCAAGAGCGTGCCGCACTGCCAGTTCTCGTTGCCCGATCCAGCCTTCGACACGGCCCAGGGGAGCCGCCCCATGAACCCCACGCTGAATTCGGTGGCCAGTTGCACCGGCGTCTCGCGGCTCCAACGGTGATCGCCCGTGTAGAGCGTGTCGCCCTTTCTGAGCGGCATCGGAACAATGTTGCCTCTGAGCGGCGCAAGCACCATGCCGTCGTTTACAAGGGCCATGGTCGAGAAGTCGAAGTTGTTGCGTTCACCTGGGAACAGGTCATCGATGTTGAACAGGCTGTGGCGCTCGGCTTCACCGTAGGCCTTGTTCGCAAAGTTCAGACCAGCCCGCACCATGCCGCTTTGGGCGTAGTAGAACATGCCGGTGGCGGCCACGCCCGACCAACACTCGCTCACGCGAAATCCAAAACTGACCCCCGACGCGTTCTTGTAGGCGTTCTGCACGAGCCGGCTCCAGAACGCGTAGTGATTGAGCTGCACCGCCTGAACGGTCGCGCCCGACCACGCCCCGGCGTCGGCTATCACTTGCAGCGCCACGCGCCGGTTGACCAGTTGTCCCACGTTCACGACCAGTGCCACGAACATGGCCAGCGTGAAGAGCATCGCGCACACGAGTGCCGTCGTCTGCCCAGCCTCCGAGCTTCGCCCGACCGGAGACGTCACTTCTTGTTGTCCCCTTCTTCCAGAACGCCCGTATGAGGTGTGGTTGTGGGCGCAAACCCAACCGCGCGCACCAGCACGAAGCGGCTGCGGAACAGGGGATACCCGAAGGGCAGAAGGTAGGTGACTCTCACGCCACGCCGGCGAACCCCGCGGGCGTGGCGCGGGCCTTGCTGGTTGGGCTGGACGCCGACACGAAGCATGTTGGCGGCGAGGCCGCCGCCCCACCACTGGACCTCGCTCATCACCTGCCTTGCCGCGAGTTCGTACCGAATGCGACCGCCACCGACCAGCATCGCGCGGGACGCCGTGAACGCGGCGTAGTTGGTCATCGACTTTGTGACGACGAACAAGCAGATGTGCACGAACCCGAAGATGAGCGTGAAGAGAAAACTCATCACGATCATCGTCTCGAGTGCCGCGGTTCCCGCCTGGCCTCGCCGCGCGGTTCGCTTCTGCTTCATTGGTCGGCCCCGAGGGGCGCCAGCTACTTGATGCCCGTGCCCAGGATGGCGTCCTTCACCTTGGTGACCCAGGTCTTGGCCGCGACTTTCACCGTGCCCCAGTAGAAGGTCACGAAGACGAGCACGATCACCGCGGCCATCAGGCCGACGATCATCAGGTACTCGGTCGGCGTCTGGCCTTTTTCGTCCTTGCGAAGATTCTGCAGCCGCTGTCCTACTCCCTGGGCGAGGCGCTGGGCGCGGGTGAGGGTGGCAACCTGCCAATAGAGCAGACGGTCCGAAATCGAGGGCCTGGCGCGCATGGGTCTCTCCTTAGCTGCTGGGCCCGCGAATCAACGGGCCGCTCCGACGAAGACGAGCATGTGACGAACCAATCGTGCAATGACGGCCGCGAATCCCGGGACGATGATGCCGGTCAACGCAATGATGACCGCCGTCAGAATCCCCAGGAGCATGGCCGTTTCCGTAAACGTCTGTCCCGCTTCGCTTCGCCAAGACCGCGGCGTCATGGCGCCGCCGTACGCAGGGCGATGCCAAGAGCGCGCAACACGGATCGAATCGTATTTGGGAACAAGTTCAAGAACAGCATTCCCACCATCGTGAGCACGCCTGCGACCATCAGCCACTCGGTGGTCGTTTGTCCCGTCTGCCCGCGCCAGTTCCTCATCGGTTTGTGAACGTGGATGAAATCGGGCACAGCGTAGTGCTTTCATCCAAGAGCGTCAATGGCGCGGTTTTCCCTCGACCAACGCGCGTGCGAGGCGAACGGGACCCAAGACGGCCAGCACATTCGAATAGTCGTCGGTCCAGCCATGGTCGGTTGGGAGCAGCTCGACCGTGGACCACTGCTCGGTGGGCTTGCTCGTCGCCTGACCTCCCACCAGCACCCACTTCGACGCAAACAGGCCCGTCGCGTCGTCAGCAGTCTGATCGAAGCGCTCGTACGCCGCGAGGCCGAGCGCCGCCGCGGTAGCTCCCAGCACGGGCGCCAGGTCGACGTACCGATTGGAGATGTGGAACAGAACCGTGCCGCCGTGCCGCAGTTTGCGCAGGTAGAGCTGAATGGCCTCTCTGGTCAGCAGGTGCGCCGGAATCGCATCAGACGCAAACGCGTCGACCACAATCACGTCGAACGACGCGTCCGGAGCCTCGCGCAGGCCGATCCGGCCGTCGCCAACGACCAAGGCGGGCGTCACCGCAGCGTCGGTCCAGTGGGAAAACATCGCCGGGTTCTGCGCGATGCGAGCAATCGCCGGATCGATCTCATAGACCGTCCACTGACTGCCTGGGCGCGCGTACCGCAGGATCACCCCGGCTCCGAGACCGACGAGCGCGACATGGTCTCTGCCGGTGCCGCGCGCTCGAAAGACGTCGCCGAGCGGCGACTTGGTGCCGTAGTAACCCAAAGGCTCCGGTCGATGTTCGGGCAGCAGCGACTGCAGGCCGTGCAGTGTCGTACCGTGAAACAGTGCCCGCGCGTGGGCCTCCGGCAGGTCGCGGACGGAGTAGGTCCCGTAGAATGTGCGGCCCCGCAACACGAGGCCGTCAGGGTTCACCTGACGCTCAGCCGCGATCGCCACCAGCGCCAGCGAGGCACATGACGCAAACACGCGGGGACGATGCCAGCCAATCACGGCGACGATCGAGGGCAGCAGCACGAAGACGTTGGCGACGCCCGGAGGTGCGGCGGTGGCCCAGGCCAGGCCGGCTGCCGCCACCACGCCAATCGTGGCGAGGCCCAGACCGAGGCGCCACGACAGTTCCAGCCGGTTGAAACCGACGGGCGTTCGCGGGGCGAGCCACAGCAGGCCAAGGACGGCCAGCGGGTACTCGGCCCGGATGTCGAACACCAGCGGGGCGATGACCCCGGCCAATACGCCGCCCAACGCCCCGCCCGTCGCCAACCAGAGGTAGAACTCCGCCAGGCACTCAGGGCCGGGCTTCTCCTGGACCAGCGCGCCGTGGCAGAGCACGGCTCCGCACCAGAGAATTGCCAGGTGCACGCCGACCCACCACCACTGGCTCGGCTCGTAGGCAAAGGCCAGCAACATCGGCAACGACAGCACGGCCAGCGCCGGCCACGTCCACCGCGACGGCTGCCAGCCCCTCGAGAACACCCGAATGAATGAACTCAGGTAGAGGCCAAGGGGCAGCGTCCAGAGCAGCGGCACGGGGGCGATGTCGGTGGTGATCTGCGCGGTGACGGAGAGCAGCAGCACGGAGGGCACCAGGCTCAGGAGCAACCACCGCAGACGCTGCCCCCCTGACGGCGGGACGCTCGCCGCCGCCTCTCGCGCGGCCACTCCGGCACCTCCGCGCACCAGCTGCGTCCCCGTCAGGACGAGGAGCCCGAGGAGCACGAGCGCGCCGCCGCTCCATGCGCGCGCCTGAGCGTCAAGGGTCAGCAGCGGCTCAAAGAGCAGTGGATACGAGAACACGCCCGCCAGGCTTCCGGCGTTGCTGGCAGCAAACAACGGATACGGATCGAGGTTGGGCGCCGCGCGCGCGTATGCCGCCTGCAGCAGGGGTGAGGTCGCCGCGAGGGCGGCAAAGACCACTCCGACCTGCCCGACGAGCAAGCGCAGGGTCCACAACGCCGGCGAGGCTCCAAGCGGCGGCCCGTCGCCGACGCTGAACGGCCACAGGAGCCACGCGGCGGCGACCAGGGCGGCATGCAGTCCGAGCGCCGAGGTCAGGGACAGACGGCAAACGAGGTAGACGGCGGCATACCCGGCCAGGAGCGCCAACTGAAAGAACAGCGAACAGACGATCCACACCTCGGCACTGCCGCCCAGTACCGGCAGCAGTCGTTTGGTGATGTGCGGCTGCAGCGCGAACATGAGGAAGGCGTTGACAAAGAGCACCGTGGCGACGGCGCCGCGCACTGCCCGGTCCTTGCTCACGCGCGTCTCATGGCGGCCAAACGATAACGGCTTTGATCCTACCCGTCAAACCTACGCGCGAGGCTGGAGTCGAGCCGAACTATCGTTCGGCCCAGTATTGGGTCTGGGTCGATCTCTGAGACTGAGACCCGGACCAAGCGCGTCGCGAAACTTCGTCCCGCGATCGGCCGATGACCCGTATACTGGCCCTCGGCCGCACCTGACCATGGCTCTGCATTCGCGCCGCCCACGCGCCGCCCTCGTGACGCTGGCCGTGTGCGCGGTGGTGGCCTCGGCCTTGGCCCAGGGCGAGACGTCATCGCCGGCGTCCCAGCCCCCGCCCGCTGCCGCCTCGGCGTCCGCGTCCCGCGTGATGCTGGACACCTACTGCGTCACGTGCCACAACCAGCGTCTCAAGACCGCCGGGCTCGCGCTCGACGCCGTGGACGTGACGGCGCCGCACCTGAATCCCGAGATCTGGGAACGCGTGATGACCCGGCTTCGCGCTGGCTCGATGCCACCGGCCGGACGGCCCCGGCCCGACGCGGCGACCGCTCGATCTGTGGCCGACTGGCTCGAAGCCGACATCGATCGCGCATGGACTGCGCGCCCCACGCCTGGTCGGGTCAACGCGGTCCACCGGCTCAATCGCACCGAATACAGCAACGCCGTACGCGATCTGCTGGCCCTCGACCCGGCGGCCTTCGACGTGAAGGCGCTCCTGCCGGGCGACGAGACCGCAGACGGCGGTTTCGACAACGTCGCCGACGTCCTCACGATCTCGACGGCGCACCTCGAGCGATATCTTTCCGCAGCGCGTCAAGTCACGCGGCTGGCTACAGGGATGCCGCGCCTGCGTCCGGCCCTCGACACCTTCGAAATTCCGCTGCACGTCGTGCAGGAGGACCGCCAGGACGACGACTTGCCGTTTGGCTCGCGCGGCGGCATCGCGATTCACTACGAGTTCCCGGTTGACGGCGAGTATCTGATCAAGGTGCGGTTGCGCCGGCAGTATCAGGACTACTTGATGGGCATGGGCTGGCCGCAGCAGCTCGACATCCGTCTCGACGGAAAGCTGCTGAAGCGCTTCACGGTGGGCGGCGCGGCCCCCGGCACTCCAGCTGCTGCCAGCTACGCCGGCGACGGCGAACCGGGCTTTGCCGGCGCGCCCGAATGGGAAGCGTACATGCAGCTGACCGGCGATGCCGGCCTCGAGGTGCGCGTGCCGGTGCCGGCGGGCCCGCGCGTCGTGGCCGTCTCGTTCGTGCGCGAGTTATGGGAGCCGGAAGGCCTGCCTCAACCGCAGCAACGAGGCAGGGTGCTGACCAACGACCAGGTCTACATGGGCTATGCGGCGGTTGGATCGGTCCAGGTCGGCGGGCCGTATCGCGCCGCGGGCACGGTCGCGGCCACGCCGAGCCGGCGCGCGATCTTCGTCTGTCATCCAGACGCGCCCACCGGTGGCGCGCGCCAGACCGACAGCGCCTGCGCCACGACGATCCTGTCGCGGATGGCTCGACTGGCGTACCGGCGGCCCATTGCACCAGGCGATGTGCAGACGCTGCTCGGGTTCTTTGCGAGTGGCCGGCGTGACGGCGGAAGTTTCGACGCCGGAATTCAGTTTGCGCTCGAACGGATGCTGGTCGATCCGGATTTCCTGCTGCGTGTGCAGAAGGACCCACCCGCCGGCCCCGGGGGACTTCGTCCATCGGCGAGACGCTTGAGCGACCTCGAACTAGCGTCGCGGCTGTCGTTCTTCCTCTGGAGCAGTCTTCCCGACGAGCGCCTGCTGGATCTGGCCGAGCGCGGCGAGCTGTCGAGGCCGGCCGTGCTGGCCGGGCAGGTGCGACGCATGCTGGGCGACTGGCGCGCGACGCCCGCCTTCGTAGACGACTTCGCCGCGCAGTGGCTCAATCTGCGCCGGCTCAAGGAAGTCGTCGTGCACCCCGACGTCTACCCGGATTTCGACGACAACCTGCTCGAGGCATTCAGCCAGGAAACCAAGCTCTTCATCGCCGACACCCTGCGCGACGATCGCAGCGTGTCGGACCTGCTGCGCGCCGACTACACGTTTGTCAACGAGCGCCTGGCGCGGCACTACGGCATTCCTGGAATCTACGGCACCCGCTTCCGTCGCGTCACACTCTCGAACCCCGACCAGCGCGGCGGCCTGCTTGCGCACGGCGCGCTCCTGGCGACGACGTCGTATCCCGACCGGACCTCGCCGGTGCTGCGCGGGAAGTGGCTGCTCGACAACATCTTCGGCGTGTCCGTGCCGCCGCCTCCGGCCGACGTGAACACGACCCTGCCCGAGATCAGGCCGGGCACCGTGCCGCCGACCATTCGCGAGCGACTCGCGCAACACCGGACCAACCCGGTCTGTGCCAGTTGCCACTCGGTGATCGATCCTCCAGGCTTTGCACTCGAACACTTCGACGCCATTGGCCGATGGCGGACGGTCGACGAGTCGGGCCGGCCGGTTGATGCCACGGGCACGACCGTGACCGGCGTACCCGTCGACGGCCTCGCCGGGCTGCGGGCGATCCTGCTGGAACGGCGCGACCAGTTTCCGACCACCGTGACCGAGAAGCTCCTGGCGTTCGCGCTCGGTCGCCGGCTCGAGTACTCCGACCGGCCGGCCGTGCGGCAGATCGTGCGCGCGGCGGCCGCGCGCGACTATCGCTGGTCGGCGCTGATTCTGGGAATCGTGAACAGTCCGACGTTTCTGATGCGGGGATCCCTATGACGTTCCTCACCGCGAAGTCGTTGCCTCGGCGCACCGTGCTGCGGGGCCTGGGTGCCACGCTGGGTCTGCCGCTGCTCGAGGCGATGACGCCGGCCCGTGCGCGCGCCGCGGCGCCACGGGTGCACCGGTTCCAGACGTTCTACGTCCCGAACGGGATGGCGATGGAGTACTGGTTGCCGAAAACCGAGGGCGCGGCCTTCGAGCTGCCGCCGATTCTCGAGCCGCTCGCGCCGTTCCGCGACCAGATGCTCGTGCTGTCGGGGCTGAAGGCCAACTGGAACTACATCCACGCCGGCGCGTCCGGATCGTTCCTGACCGGCACGGTGCGCGGCGGCCGAAACGAAGTCGAGATCGTCGCCGACGTGTCGATGGACCAGCTGCTCGCGCGGCACTTCGCGCGCGACACGCAGGTGGCCTCGCTCGAGCTGGCGATGGATCCGCCCAACAACGCCGGCGCCTGCACCGGGAATCTCAGCTGCGTCTACACCCACACGCTGTCGTGGCGCAGCCCCACGCAGCCGCTGCCGATGGAGTTCAACCCGCGCGCGGTCTTCGAGAAGCTCTTTGGCGACAGCGGCAGCACGGACCGCGCGGCGCGGGAAGCGCGGCTGCGGCAGCACAAGAGCATTCTGGACTCGGTCAACGACAAGCTGGCCACTCTCAGGCAGTCGCTCGGCACGCAGGACCAGGTCAAGGTCAACGAGTATGCCGAGGCGGTGCGTGACGTCGAGCGCCGCATTCAACGCGCCGAAGAGCAGCGCGACCTCGACCTGCCGGCGATGGACATACCGCAGGGCGTGCCGCCGGTGTTCGAGGATCACCTGGCGCTGATGATGGACCTGCAGGTGCTGGCGCTCCAGTCCGATCTCACCCGCGTGATCTCGTTCATGATCAGCAAGGAGCAGAGCGCCCGCCCGTATCCGCAGATCGGCGTGCCGGAGGCGCACCACCCGCTGTCGCATCACGGCGACGTGCCCGATCTGGTGGCCCGGATGTCGAAGATCAACCGGTATCACACGGAGCTCTTTGCGAAGTACCTGGCCCGGCTGCGCGCGACGCCCGACGGGGATGGCTCGCTGCTCGACAACACGACCATCCTTTACGGGTCGGGCATCTCGAACAGCAACCGTCACTCGGGCAGCAACCTGCCGATCCTCCTGATGGGCGGCGGCGCCGGACGCCTCCAGGGCGGCCGCCACATCGCCTACCCGGACGCGCCCTCGATGGCCAACCTGCTGGTCACGCTCATGGACAAGATGGACGTGCCGGTCGAGCGCCTCGGCGGCAGCACGGGCAAGCTCCCGATCGACACGGTGTCGCTCTGATGCAGACGGCGCTGCTGCTGCTGGTCATCAGCGCGAGCGCGGCCGTCAGCGCCGCGGCGGCCGCGGACCGCCCGCTGCTGGTGGCCGCGGCGAAGAACGGCGACCGCGCCGCCGTGCGCCTGCTGGTCCAGCAACGTGCGGACGTCAACGCGGCCGACGGCGACGGCACAACCGCGTTGCATTGGGCCAGCCATCTGGACGACCTCGACAGCGCGGGCCTGCTTCTTCGCGCCGGCGCCAACGTGAACGCGGCCAACGATCTGGGCGCGACGCCGCTGTGGATTGCCAGCCAGAACGGCAGCGCGTCACTCGTCGGGGTCCTGTTGCAGGCGGGGGCGAATCCCAACCTGGCGTTGCTGCTCGGTGAGACGCCACTCATGGTGGCGTCGCGATCGGGCAGTGCCGACGTCGTCGAGCAGTTGCTCGTGAAGGGAGCCCATGTCAACGCGCGGGCCGCGCGCGGCCAGACGGCCCTGATGTGGGCGGCGGCGCAGCAGCACCCGGAAGTTGTCAGGGTGCTGCTCTCGAAAGGTGCCGACGTACACCTCCGCTCGGACGCATGGAGTCAGGTGATGGCCGTGCCGCCCCACGGCCTGCCGCTCTACAACAAAGCGATTCCGCATGGGGGCGACACCGCGCTGCTGTTTGCCGCGCGTTCTGGCGACCTCGCCTCGGCAACGCGGCTCGTGACGGCTGGCGCGAACGTGAACGACGCGGACGGCTGGGGCGTCAGTGCCACGGTACTCGCCGCGCATTCGGGGTTTGGCGAGCTCGTGGCGCTTCTGCTCGCGCGCGGCGCCGATCCGAACGCGGCCGCGGCCGGGTTCTCGGCGCTTCATGCGGCCATCATGCACCGCGACGTGGGCATGGTGAGCGCACTGCTGGCCCACGGCGCGGACCCGAACGCGCCGCTCACGACCTGGACGCCCACCCGGCGTTCGTCGAAGGACCACAGCTTCGCGCCCGAACTCGTAGGCGCCACGCCGTACTGGCTGGCGGCCCGGTTTACGGAGCCCGACGTCATGCGATTACTGCTGAAGCACGGC
The DNA here is from genome assembly GCA_031376505.1 of Acidobacteriota bacterium. Lineage (GTDB taxonomy): Bacteria > Acidobacteriota > Vicinamibacteria > Vicinamibacterales > UBA2999 > CADEFD01. The sequence continues at coordinate 1,906 of JANMDX010000036.1, read as the reverse complement.
GCCGACGGGCGAGTCGTGCATCATGGTCAGTACTACGCGGAAGAGCCCGTGGAACCCCGCGCGCACCTCACGACCGCGGTGATGGCGGCCACAGGCATGGGTGGGGGCGCCGCATGGGTGCCGCTCGATCGGCGTGAACGCGAAGCGCTGATGCTCGAGGCCGTGTCGCTCGCCGTGGGACAGGGTGTCGACGTGAATGCCGTGAACACCGACGGCCGTTCAGCGCTCGATGCGGCTCGCGCCCTGAAGTTCGAGCGCGTCGCCGCCTTCCTCGTCGAGCACGGCGCCAGGGCCGGGTCGAACAAGTGATGGCCGCAGTGGCGTTACTCGAGCGGCAGGAGCACTACGGGAAAGAATCCGAGTAATTCGCCTGTCTTACTCGTGCCGGCGCTCGACTCGCGCGCGACGATGCGAATGGTCTGGCGCGGCGTGACGTTGAGCACGGCGTAGTCGAGGGTCGCGAGGATGACCGAACCCACGATGGGCGTCTGCGCCGTTGTGACCGCGGCAAACCCCGAGGGGTCGGCGACCGGTGTTCGGCCGTCGATTTCGCTCTCGCCCTTGTATCGGTCCACGCGAACGCCTGCGGCGCGACTGGCCGGTGTGCCAGCCGCGGTGGCCGGGCCGCCCGCACAGGTGCGCGTGCTATCCGAGTACCGGATACAGGACTCGAGCAGCACCTTGAACTCGAACCCGCCGATCTCCGGGTTGAGGAGGGCCGCGCCACTTTTGTTCGAGTTGTCGGTGTCGACGTAGAACTCGACGACGTCGCTGGCGAAGTCCCCGGGTGGCGACGCCAGCGTTGCGGCCAGGGTGATCTGTTTCCCGTCGCTGGTGACAACCAGCTTCACCACATCGAAACGCGGATAGGTCCTGTTGCTGCTCGTCTGGAGCGGCACGACATCGCCGGCGGGGTCAGCGAGCTCGACGCTGCCTGGGGCGGATTGCATCCGAGCTGGCGCCACGACCACTGGTAAGAGCGCAAGACACGCGGCCGCCATCGCGACCGTCGTGCCAGAGGCCACTGGTCGGCGGCGGGCTACCTGCTGATCAGGCACTGGCCGCCCTCGAGCTTGAAGCTCTGCGTCGTCGTGGACGTATTGCTGCCATTGGCATCGTCGGTCTTCTTTTTCGGTCCTTCCGGGTTCTCCGTGGGTGAGTCGAGCGGGCTCTGCCACGATCGCGCCCCGGCATCCAGGGCTGCGCGCGCGGTGCGCGGCGCCTGACGGCGCCCCTGGACCCCGTGTCGCGCTCGCGGCGTGCGGCGGCTATCACCAGCAAGCGGGGGCTTGCTGGCTGATCGCCCGCCACAGTACAACCGACGGCCAGGAGGTCGTTGGTGCAGGACACAAAGCTCTTCGAAACGATTCTGGGGATCGCGACGCCGTGGAGGATCGCGCGCGTCGCGTTGGACACGAGCGGTGAGCGCGTCGACCTGTGGGCGGAGCATACCGCGACGCGTTGGCCATGTCCCGAGTGTGCCCACGAGCTGCCCTGCCACGACCACGCGCAGGAGCGGGTGTGGCGTCATCTCGACACCTGCCAGTACCAGACGTTGCTCCACGCGCGGGTGCCCCGGGTCGACTGCCCGACGCATGGCGTGCGGCAAGTCCGCGTCCCGTGGGCGGAGCCGCGGAGTCGCTTCACGCTGTTGATGGAACGTTTGATCATCGACCTGATCCGGCAATGCAGCACGGTGAAGGGCGCCTGCGCGATCGCACGCGTCACGTGGGATGAGGCGTGGGGCGTCATGTCGCGGGCGGTGGCGCGCGGCCAGGCCCGCAAGCAGGTGCGCCCGATGCCATACATCGGCGTCGACGAGAAGGCGTTTCGGAAGGGCCACCGCTACCACACGATCGTGTGTGATCTTGAGCGCGCCACGGTCGAGTTCGTGGCCGAGGATCGG
>JANMDX010000426.1:0-1991 GCA_031376505.1 Acidobacteriota bacterium | reverse complement strand
TCATCATCGCGCCCATCACCATGTTTGAGTACATGAAGTACCCGGGGTTGTCGCGGTTCGCGCCGATGCCCCCCACACGGGCCGCCAGGTGTACGACGGCATCCGCATCGACGTCCGCGAACAGTCGGGTGACCGCTGCTTCTGTGGTCAGGTCGTACTCCGCCGATCGAGGCACGATGCAGTGCGCACCGTCCGCCTCCAGTCGCGCCACCACTGGGCGACCGAGAAACCCGGCGCCGCCGGTCACGACGATCGTCGAACCATCCAACTTCATTCGGCTTCCCCCTGCGTGGTCAAAGCCGCCAGCGTACCTGAACCTCTTGGGGATGCCGTCGGACCGCCCGGTAGTGTCCACTGTCGCGATGGGCACCGAACTTCCGGACGACAAGAGTTCCGGCCCTGCGGCGCTCCGCCCGAGTGTCGGGGCACGCATCCGTGCGTCGCGTGGAGCCCGTTCTGGTTTGGGTCTCGCGATCGCCGTCGCGATCCTGACGGGCGGTGGATACCTCTACAACCTCGCGTGCATCCGGTACCTCGGCAGCCGCCGTTTCGGGGACGTCGCGACGATGTTGTCGCTTGGGGTGCTCATCGCGTTCCCGCTCGGCGGTGTCCAGAACCTGATCGCCCGCGAGACCGCGCACCTCAAGGCGATCGGCGACATCGACGGAATCCGAGCGTTGTTCCGGCGATCGGTCAAGTGGACGCTGATTGCGGGGCTCGTCATCACCGGAGGCGCCATGGCTGCGACCGCACCCATCAGCCGACTCGTCAGCGTTGATTCTCTGGCAGTCGTCGCGCTCGGGCTTTCTGCGATCGTGTTTTTTGCCGTCGGCGCGATTCTCTACGGCTTCGTCCAAGGAATGCAACGGTTTCGAGGTCTCGGAGCGGCCTACGCGTTGTCCGGCATGGCACGTCCGGTGCTCGTCGCCCCAGCCCTCGTCGTCGGCTTCGGTGCAGCCGGTGCCCTCGGCGTCAACGCTCTTGCGGCGGCGCTCGCGGTTGCCATCGCGGCCTTCGTCGTCCGGGACCTCTGGTCGGGGCACCACCTCACGACGGTACCTCCACCAAGGCTGGACCGCAAAGAGGTCGCGACTATGGTCGGGGGGACGCTTGCCTTCGCGTCGCTGACCAATGTGGATGTGGTGCTTGCCAACGCCCTCCTGGACGACCACGCAGGTGGTGTCTACGCGGCGGCCGCCCTCGCTGCGAAGTTGCTGCTGCTGATCTCGACCGTCGTCGCGACGGTTCTTCTGCCCAAAGCAACCGCCCGTGTCGCCGAGAGCAGATCCGCGGTGCCCATACTCGTCGCCAGTATCGCGGCGACGGCCATGTTGTCCGTGGTTGCCGTCGTGTCGTTGGCGTTGGTACCGGAGCGGCTTGTCGTCTGGGCGTTCGGTGCCGACTTCGTCGAGTCAACGGCATTGCTCGGCCTGTTTGCCGCCGCGATGGGCCTCGCCGGCATCGTCAACGTCTACCTGCTCTTCTACCTCGCCCACCGCGACCCGCGGTTTCCGATGCTGGTCGGCGCTGCCGCGGTCACCCAGATCATCGCCGTCGTGATGTGGCATCCCTCACCTCGCGGCGTCATCCTGGTCACGCTATTCTGCTGCGCTGGCGTGCTCGCCGTGCATGAGACGTTCTTCCGGTACTCGACCGTTCGCAACCTTCGTCTGCTTCGGTCGGGGACAAGGGCCGCGGGTTGAGCGCGTGTAACCGGGTATCGGAGTCTGACGCGCCGTTGGGCAACCCCGAATCCCACCAAACTGCAGGAGAACGATGACCGAGGTTCATGTGGACGTGACCGCTGGTGCATCCGCTGGCTCCCACGCAGATGAGGTCCCGGCCGAGGTGACGCTCTCCAAGATCATGGGCCGGGCGCCCCACGCGATGGACCTTGAGGCCCTCGCCGCTCCGTTTGCAGGCCGTCGCGTCCTCGTGACCGGTGGCGAAGGCTCTCTCGGCAGCTTCCTGGCCCAGGTGCTCGACGGGAT
>JANMDX010000422.1:0-1735 GCA_031376505.1 Acidobacteriota bacterium | reverse complement strand
GCGAGCCCCGTGCACTACCGGGCACTTGCCGGCGTCCTCGACATTCTTCCCGTCCATGATTCTCTCCAGATGACGACCCCGACTGCTGCTCGTTCCGCTGAGCAGGGTCGGACAGGCGACTCCACTAGTTTAAGACGAGTTGCGCCAGGTCTGCGTCCCCTCGTGACGGAACGGGCGCAATCCGCAGCCCAGCCCCTCCCTCGACGACGACCAGAACGAGCGCCAACCCTCACGAGCTATCCGCCGGATCAGTGCGGTGCCGACGCCGTGAAGGTGACCTGCAGCATCACGGGCGCGGCAATCGGCGCGGGGCCGGCCCGCTGCGGACGGGCCTTCCAGGCCCGAACGGCCGTTTCCGCCACTCTCGCCAGTGCCGGCGGTCCCCCGAGCGCGCGCACCTGCTGGAACGCGCCTTGATGGTCGATGACCGCCTGCACCGCAACCCATGGCACGCCCGACGCGTCATCGGCCGGACGGGCCGGCATCGGCGACTCGATGAGCTGCGCCGGCAAATACTCCAGCGCGCTGTCGCGGGTCGGCGTCGTCGTGCATGCCGCATCCGCGAACGTGACCCGCACCTGGAACTTCAGCTGCAACGCGTCGGCCTCGAATGTCGCGGCCGTGCTGCCGGCCGGTATTTCCTGTCCGGGGAACCGGGCCCGTACCGCCGCGAGACCGGTCTCGGTGGCGAGCGCGTCCACCACCTGGCCGTCTGGTCCCAGAAGCGCGATGGCGCTCGGCGCCACGACGCGGCTGCCACATGTCTGGGGAAACGCGACGACCGTCGTGCGCACGGACGGCGTCTGCTTCGGCGCGGCGGCGACTGGCGCGGCCGGCGAGACACGCGAGCGGCGCGACTTCACCCGGAACGCATCAAGCAGCCATCCGATCGGCGGGTCGCCTTCAAGGTCCACCGGGCCCGCGCGGAATCCCGGCGCCGACGCGATCTCGGCCGCCAGGGCATCGAGCTGTTCGGCGCCGAGGAACTGGTCGGGTGGCGGAAGCCCCAGCGACATGGGCTTCGCACAGACCAGACCCTTGGGCGCCTTCGCTTCGCTGAAGTGATACGCGTCGAGATAGAGGATCAGCGGCGTCTCCAGGCCGTCGTAGGTCACGGTGTAGACATCCACCGGGTCGTCTATGCCGGGCGGCATCGTCGAGCCATTGCGCGTGTAGCGCACGACGTCGCCCTTGGGACCTCGAAGCGCGTCCAGATAGCGGTGTTCGCGCGCCGCCGCGTACATCGCCCCGCCGCCCACTGGCACCGCCCGCTCGACGCTGAGACCATAGGTCGGATCGGTCGAGACGGAGCAGAGCGGTTCTGGGCTCGACGGCGGCGGCGCCGGCTGTTGCGCCCAGACCGGCGGCGCCATCAGGAGTATCAGCGTGACGCCCGGGAACATCATGCGATGGCCACGTCTCATGGTGGACACGATAGGGCGGTTCCGATCAGCCCGCAAGGGCTCGAAGACACGTATCGTCTGGGCCTGTCCGGGGCCGCCCCGCTCAGCGGGTCGCGCGCGCCGGCCAGTTGAGCAGCACGGAAATCGGGCGGCCGTTGTCGGTCGCCGTGCTGATGAGCACACGCTCGCCGCCTGGTGCCACCGCGTAGGACGGGCCGCCGGCCTTCTCCCACTCGGTGATCCGCGTCTCCATGAGCACCTGAGGCGCCGCCGGCGCAAACGCGTCGCCTTCGGTTCGGGCCGTGATCGCCATCAGTTTCCGGTCTGGCGCG
>JANMDX010000413.1:0-12138 GCA_031376505.1 Acidobacteriota bacterium | reverse complement strand
GCTGGACACCGGCAAGTCGCTGAAGACTGCGCGCGTTGACGCGACGGCGCTCGCCCGCTACTTCGAGTACTACGGCGGCGCCTGCGACAAGCTGCACGGCGAGACGCTGCCCTACGAGCCGGGCTACACGGTGCTCACGATTCGCGAGCCGCACGGCGTCACGGGCCACATCATCCCGTGGAACTACCCGATGCAGATCTTCGGACGCACCGTCGGTGCGTCGCTTGCCGCCGGCAATGCGTGCGTCGTGAAGCCGGCCGAGGATGCCAGCCTCTCGATTCTGCGCCTCGCCGAACTGGCCGCCGAGGTCGGCTTTCCCGCCGGCACGCTCAACGTCGTCACCGGCTACGGGCACGAGGCGGGCGCGGCGCTCACGGCGCATCCAGGCATCGACCACATCTCGTTCACCGGCTCCACCGTCACCGGGCGGTTGGTCGCCGAGGCCGCCGCGAAGCGGCACTGTCCCGTCACGCTGGAGCTCGGCGGAAAATCGCCGCAGATTGTGTTCGACGACGCGGACCTCGACCAGGCGGTGCCGGTCGTCGTCAACGCCATCATCCAGAATGCCGGCCAGACGTGCTCGGCGGGCAGCCGCCTGCTGGTGCAGCGCGGGGTCTACGAGACCGTGCTCGAGCGGCTCGCCGAGCGGTTCCGCGCCCTGCGCGCCGGTCCGCCCGCACTCGAGCTCGAGATGGGACCACTCGTGAACCAGAAGCAGTACGAGCTGGTGCAGGGCTTCATCCAGCAGGCCGAGGCTGAGCGGATTCCGGTCATGGCGCGGGGCACCCTGCATCCCGACGCCGCGAGCGCCGGCTACTACCAGACCGCGGTACTCTTTCGCGACGTGCCGCACGATAGCGCGTTGAACCAGCGCGAGATCTTCGGGCCGGTGCTGGCCGCGATGCCGTTCACCGACGAAGCCGACGCGATTCGCTTGGCCAACGGCACCGACTACGGCCTCGTGGCGGGCGTCTGGACGCGCGACGGCGCCCGCCAGTTCCGCGTGGCGCGGAAGCTGCGCTGCGGACAGGTGTTCATCAACAACTACGGGGCAGGCGGCGGCGTCGAACTGCCGTTTGGCGGCGTGAAGTCGAGTGGCCACGGCCGCGAGAAGGGCTTCGAGGCGCTTCTCAGTTTCACGGTGCTGAAGACGATCGCCATCAAGCACGGCTAACGAAACCCTCGGTCTAGCCAAGGGCTTACACGACCGCCACCTTCACGTTGTGAATCGGGGGCAGCGAATCAAACAGGCAGTCCCACCGCTCGCCGCCATTCCTCCCGACCCAGAGCTGCCCGGTCGTGGTGCCGAAGTACAGCGCGGGTGCCGCGAGCCGGTCGATGTCCATCGCGTCGCGCAGCACGGTGACGTGACTGTGCTTCTTCGGGAGACCACTGGCCAGTCGGCTCCACGAGCCCCCGCCGTTCTCGCTGCGCCACACCGCGGGTGCACCGCCAGGGCAGGTGCGAGTATCGGGTTCGAGCGGCATCACGTAGACGACGTCGGGGTCGTGGGGATGGACGACGATGGGAAACCCAAAATCCGACGGCAGGCCCTTGGCAATTGACCGCCACGAGCGACCATAGTCGTCGCTGCGGAGCACGCCGATGTCCGGCCGTGGTCCGCCGGGGCCCGTCCAGTCCGCCCAGCCGCCGTGGTTCTGCATGTACAGCCGCCCGGGTGCGTCGTCGTGTCGCACCATCTTGTGCACGCACTGGCCGAACTCCGGATAGGGATCCGGTGCAAAGCCGGCACCGACGCCGTGATTCGACGCGGTGAACGTGTCGCCGCCGTCGTCGCTCAGGTAGTGGCCGCCGGTTGAAATCCCCACGTGCATGCGATTCCCATCGCGGATGATCGTGTGCATGCAGAGCCCACCGCCACCGGGCTGCCACTTCCGCGCGTGTGCGTGGTTGCTGATCCCCGACACCATCTCCCACGAGTCGCCACCGTCGCGACTCCGGAAGAGCGACGCCGGCTCCACGCCGCACCAGAGCTCCTTCCTTCCGCTGCCCGCTTCGAGCGACCAGATGTTGGCCAGCGCGCGACCATCGTCCTTGGGAAACGCCGGCGCCGACTTGGTCTCTTTGAAGCTCTTCCCCAAGTCGGTCGACCGCAAGACCTTCATGCCGAAGAACGGGTTGCAACTCGAGGCATAGAGCCGTGGCGTACCGCGGGTATCAATCAACGTGGCGTAGACCGGCACACCCGCCCCGAAGGGGCCGCGCAGCGTGAAGCGGCGCCGCGCCACGGCGGCCTCGGCCACGAACATCCCCTTCTTGGTCCCGATCGTGAGCACAACTCGGTCTGCCATCGTCACCCTCCTGATACGGCCGGCAGGATCGTGACGACGTCACCCGACGCCAGCGCCGTGTCGATCCCGTCGAGGTCGCGCGCATTGTCAGCGTTCACAAAAATGTTCAAGTGCCTTCGCACGGTGCCCGTCTCGTCGCAGATGTTCCGGTACAGCGCGCCCTGGTCCTGTTCGAGGCTGTCGAGCGCCGCGCGCACCGACGACGCTGAGAGCGAGAGTTCCGTTGCGCCGTCGCAATAGGCCCGCAACGGGCCGGGGACGAAGACCGTGATGGTTGGGGCCGGGACCATGCCGTAAAGGAACATATCTCCGGGCCTGGAGCTGTTGCAACCAGGATGTGACCGCCTCCGTTCTCACCTGCCAAGCAAGTCGCCGGGATGCTCCACGTGCTACCTTCATCCCTTGACCTTCGGGACCGCGACGATGATGCCGACGTGCTTGCTAAGGTCCTAACGAGGTTCCAGATGTCAGCCGTACACGACGCCTCGGCGTTTGCCACGCTGGCGAGTGCCGCGACCGCCACGCTGACGACGATTCTGCTGAAGAAGGGTCTGCGCAACGTCTGGATCCGCGGCGCGTTTCCGCTCGCTGCCGGCCAGCCGCGCATTGTCGGACGGGCCTTCACCGTGCGCTTCATTCCGGCGCGCGAGGACCTCGCGACGCCCGCGTCGTGGAGTTCGCCGATCTCGACCCGGGCCGCGATCGAGGCCATGCCGGCCGGCTGCATCGCGATCGTGGACGCCAACGGCACGAAGGACGCCGGGTTCTGGGGCGACATCCTGTGCGCGCGCATGGCCGTGCGCGGGGTAGCGGGTCTCGTGAGCGACGGCGTGGTCCGCGATCGCGCCGGCGTGCTGTCGACCGGCCTGCCCGTGTGGGCGGCTGGCGCGGCGGCGCCCCCGTCGGTGGCGGCACTGACCTTCGTGGACTGGCAGAAGCCGGTGGGCTGCGGCGGCGTCGCCGTCTTTCCCGACGACGTGATCGTGGCCGACGGCGACGGCGCGGTCGTGATCCCGGCCGCGCTGGTCGAGGAAGTGGCCGCGCTGGCCGTCGAACAGGAGCGCCTCGAGGACTGGATCATGGGCGAGGTCAAGGGCGGCGCCGCCCTTCCTGGCCTGTATCCCCCCAACGCCGAGCACAAGGCTCGCTACGACGCCACGAAGTCCGGCACGTAGTCGACCGGCCACCGCATTGAGTATGCTGTCGGCATTGAGTCTGGGCACCCACGCCCCCACGAGGATTGAACCGATGCGATACCTGAGTCTGCTCGTCTGCTCCGCCGTTGCCACTGTTGCGCTCTTCTCTGCCACGCCGAGCTACGCGCAGGGCGAGTTGCGCTTCGGGGTGTGGGACAACACCACCAACCCCAACAACGTCATGACCTACGAGGCGTTTGAAAAGGGCGGCAGCAAGCTCACCGTGAGCAACCCCAGCAAGCCCAGCGACGACTGGAGCTACGAGACGCTCTTTGACGGCAAATTCCGTCCCGTCAAGGGTCAGCCCGGTTCCGAGACGGCCGTCGAACTCATCAACGGCAGCGCAAAGAGCATCCGCATCCTGAACAAGCGTGACGGCATGGTCTACCAGGTGGTCATCAACTCGTTGTCGGAAGACAACATGACGATCAGCAATGAGTACATCCGGATGGACAAAGAAGGCAAGATCACGGGCGTGACGCACGTGACCTACAAGAAGCGGAAGTAGTCGCAATGAGAAGCGGGACCGTGGCCGCCGTGCTGTGCTCGGTGGCGGTCGCGGTCGCGCACGCGCAAGATGCGCCGCCGGAAGTGCGGGCGGGCGCACTGGCCGAGCCGCACGCCATCGACGGTCGCCTCGATGACGCCGCCTGGGGCGCGGCCGGGGAGGTGCAGGCCTTCACCCAGACCGACCCGCGCGAAGGCGCTCCGTCGTCCGCGCGCACCACCGTAAAGGTCCTTGCGGGGCCCAAAGCGCTGGTCATCGGGATCGACTGCGTGCAGCCTCGCGACGCGCGCGTCGTGAGCTTCAGCGTGCGACGGGACGCGTCGCTGAACTCCGAGGATCACGTGCGCGTCGTCCTCGGTCCGTTTCGCGATGGCCGTTCCGGGTACGTCTTCGCGGTGAATCCCAGTGGCGCCCGCTACGACGGACTGATCAACCCCGGCGGCGAGTCCGACAATCCCGATTGGGACGGCATCTGGGAGGCCGCGACCGTGCGCCGGGCTGACGGCTGGAGCGCGGAGATCTGGATCCCGTTCCAAACGCTGGCCTTCAAGCCGGAGCTTCACGAGTGGCACTTCAACGTGCAGCGCCGGATCCAGGGCCTGCTCGAAACCGACCGCTGGGCCTCGCCGTCGCGCCAGTATCAGGTGACGCAGACGAGCCGGGCAGGGCTCCTGACGGGCCTGCCGACGCCCGATCTGGGGTTGGGATTGAGCGTGCGGCCCGCAGTGACGACCGGCGGAGGCGTCCCCTCGCCCTCTGCGCCAATCGACGGCAAGTTCCAATCCAGCCTCGATGTGACGAAGCGGCTCGGCGCCAACGTGCTCGCCTCTGCCACCGTGAACACGGACTTCGCCGAGACCGACGTCGACACGCGCCGCACCAACCTCACGCGCTTCCCGCTGTTCTTCCCCGAAAAGCGCACCTTCTTTCTCGAGGGCTCCGACATCTTCTCGTTCGGCCTGGGTCTGGGTCAGGACGTGCTGCCCTACTTCAGCCGCCGTATCGGTCTGGTGGGAGGCACGCAGGTGCCGATCCTCGCGGGCGGGAAAGTGAACGGCCGCGCGGGCAACACGAACTTCGGCGGGTTGGTCGTCGGCACGAACGACGCACGCGGGGTCGTGGCGAACGAGTCGTTCATGGCCGTGGGCCGGGTGCGTCAGAACCTGTGGCGGGAATCGTCGGTCGGGGCCATCGCCACAATTGGCGACCCGCGTGGCCGCCCGGGGAGCTGGCTCACTGGCGGCGACTTCACGTACGCGTCCTCTCGCTTTCGTGGCAACAAGAACCTGCTGGCGGGCGTGTGGGGACTGGCCACCGGCCGTCGCGACCTCGGTCCCGATGCAACCGCGCACGGCGTGACGCTCGACTACCCCAACGATTTGTGGGACGTGGCGCTGTCGTACAAACGCATCGGCACGCACTTCGACCCCTCACTGGGGTTCGTGCCGCGCCCTGCGGTGTTTCTCTACAGCCTGAATGTCGAGCACAGTCCACGCCTGCGGCGAGGACCTGTCCAACAAGTCTTTCTCGAGTTGAGGCCCACGCTCGCGACCGATCTGTCGGGACACTGGGAGAGCTACCGGGTGTTCACGGCGCCGGTGAACCTGCGGCTTCGGAGCGGCGACCGCGTCGAGTTCAATGTCGTACCCACCGGCGAGCGCCTGACCGGTCCCTTTGAGGTGGCCGATGGCGTCAACATCGACCCGGGCTCCTACCACTGGAAGCGCTATCGACTGGAAGCCGGCACCGCACAGAAGCGTCGGCTGTATGCGCAGGTGTCGTGGTGGTTCGGCGGTTTCTACGACGGATCCCTGGACCAGCTGACCTGGACCGGCGCGTGGAATCCCACCGCGCTCGTGACGGTGGAGTTCTCGGGCGAGCACAACGTCGGGCGGCTCCCGAACGGCCGATTCGCACAGACGCTCGTCGGCAATCGCCTGCGACTCAATCTGTCGCCGGATCTCTCGATGGCCAGCTACGTGCAGTACGACACCGTGAGCAAGTCGGTGGGCGTCAACACGCGGCTGCGCTGGACATTCACGCCGGCCGCAGAGCTCTTCATCGTCTACAACCACAACGTGCAATCGATCCTCGATCGGTGGCAGACCGAGTCGAATCAACTGCTGGTCAAGCTGCAGTACGCGTGGCGGCTGTGAGGGCGGCGGTCCCTTGACCGGTGGACCGTGACTCCGGCCGCCCAACCGGCACACGCCGCGATCGCGCGCCGGGCGTGGCGTTGCGCCTCGCCCGGCCGCCGGTTCCTACTTGGTGATGACGCCGCAGGCGATGCGATCGCCAGAGCCGCCTGAGGGGTCCGTCTTGCCGTCATCCGGCCCTGCGTGCACGACGAGCGCCGTCGCGCCGCCTGTAAACACCGAGTTCGCCTCGGTGCCGAACGAGACCCCCTTGGTCATGATCATGCCCTTCGCCGTGCCGTCTGCGGCCACGGTGAAGTTGTCCATGTCACCAGCGTGCGGGCCGTCAGCGCTCTGCAAGCCGTGCTTCTTGCCCGCCGGGTTCAGGTGGCCGCCCGCCGTCGTGAAGCCCGGACCTTCGCACTTGCCGACGGCATGCACGTGGAGGCCATGCTGTCCCGGCTTCAGCCCTTTGAGATCGAGCTGAATGTGCACCGCGCCCATCGCCGACGACAGCGTCGCCGTGCCGATGGACTGCCCCTGACCGTCCTTCATCTCGACCTTCACTGGCGCCTGCGCCCCGAGCGTCACCGCGCCCGCCACCGCCGCTACGCCAATCACCGTCATTCCCCACTGCATCACACGCGTCATCGATTGTTCTCCCTCAACACGCGACACTAGTCGTCGCCCTTCACGCTCGTCCACGACGCATCCGCGTCGCTCACCGGCGGCAACGTCAATGCCACCGTCCCGGCGATGCCCGCCAGCACCACCGCGCCCCACAGCGACGCCGCCACGCCGGCCTGCTGGTACAGCAGGCCCGACAGCAACGTGCCGATCAGGCGGCCGCACGCGTTCGCCATGTAGTAGAAGCCGACGCTCAAAGAGACACGATCGGACTCCGAATACGCCAAGACCAAGTACGAGTGCACCGACGAGTTCAGCGCGAACACGATGCCGAACAGTCCCAGGCCCCCGAGCATCGTCGGTGCGGGCGGCCACTGCAGCTGCAAGCCTATGGGAATCATCGCCGTCACGCCAGCTAAAGCCAGCCCCAGGGCGCTGGTCAGGCCAGGTCCCGGAGCGCGGCCTCGCGTCACCGCTCTCAGCATCAGTGGCGCGGCGCTCTGCACCGCCCCGTAGGCAATAACCCAGATCGCCATGAATCCGCCGACCTGGGCGAACGGCCAGCCCAGCACCGAGGCCAGAAAAATCGGCACGCTCACCACGAACCAGACGTCGCGGGCCGCAAATAGCGCCATGCGCGCGAGCGACAGCCGGTTGATACCCGGCGAATTGGAGAGCACGCCCGAGAACGCCGCGTTCCTCTTGGCCTGCCCGATCTGCCCGGGCAGCGTCGTCAACACGAAGAGCAGCACCACGAGCACGCTGCCTGACATGGTCAGCAGGGCGCCGCGGAACCCCAACGCCGAGAGCAGCAGGCCACCCACGAAGAACCCGGCCCCTTTGAGCGCGTTCTTGGATCCCGTAAGAATCGCCACCCACTTGAAGAGTCCCGCGTCGTCGCCCTTGGGCGCCAGCACCTTGACCGCGCTCTTTGCGCTCATCTTGGTCAAGTCCTTGGCGATGCCAGACAGCGCCTGGCACGCCATGACGTAGGCCACGGATGCCACAATGCTCCACTCGTGATTCAGCGCCGCAAGCAAGGCGAGCGCGATGACCTGCAGCACCAAGCCGAGCACGAGCGTGAACCGCACGCCCGTCCGAGAGGCAACCCAGCCGCCGACCAGATTCGTGACGATGCCGAAGAACTCATAAAGGAGAAAGAGGAAGGCGAGCTGGACCGGCGTGTAGCCAAGTTGATTGAAGTGCAGCAGCACCAGCATGCGCAGCGCGCCATCCGTCAGCGTGAACGCCCAGTAGGCGGCGGTCACCGTCACGTAGTTGCGGATGCTGATCGTGGGCGCCGGGGCGGACGCCGCGTGGGCTTCCGTACTCACAGCTGCGCGCCCACTTTCTGTGCGAGCTCGATCATGCGGTGCACGTAGCCGATCTCGTTGTCGTACCAGGCCAACACCTTCACACAGGTGCCGTCCACCACCATCGTCGACAGCGCATCGACGATGGCGGAGCGGGGATCGTCCTTGAAGTCGATCGACACCAGCGGAAGCGTCTCGTAGCCGAGAATGCCCGCGAGACTGCCCGTGGCGGCTCGCTCGAACGCCGCATTGACTTCCTCGACCGTGGTTGAGCGCTGCACCTCGAACACACAGTCGGTCAGTGACGCGTTCAAGAGCGGCACGCGGACCGCCAGGCCGCTCAGCTTCCCGAGCAGTTCCGGGTAGATGAGACCAATCGCGGTCGCGGATCCGGTGCTGGTAGGAATCAGCGACAGGCTGCTGGCGCGCGCCCGGCGCAGGTCCTTGTGGGGCGCATCAACGACCGTCTGGGTGTTGGTAATGTCGTGAATCGTGGTGATGACGCCGTGGCGGATGCCGAGGGTCTCGTGAATCACCTTCACCACGGGCGCGAGACAGTTCGTCGTGCAGGACGCAGCCGTCAGTACGCGGTGTACGCCAGGATCGTAGAGGTGATCGTTGACGCCCATCACGATGTTGAGCGCGCCGGTCTTCACCGGCGCGGCCACAATCACCTTGCGCACGCCCGCGGCGAAGTACCGCTCGAGGGATTCGACCGTGCGGAACTTGCCGCTGCATTCGAGGACGAGGTCGAGCCGATGCTCGCCCCACGGCGCCGCGCCCGGCGTCGGCGCACTGGAGAACGAGATCGGGGCGCCGTCGATGGCGATGCCACCCTCGCTGGCTGTCACCGACCGTGGCCACCGGCCGTGGACCGAGTCGAAGGTCAGCAGATGGGCAGCCGTCTCGGGTCCGCCGGCGACCTCATTGATATGGACGAACTCCAGGTCGGTCCGCCCCCACCCCGCGCGGAGTGCGAGCCGTCCCATGCGGCCGAACCCGTTGATGCCGATGCGTGTCGCCATCGGGGCTAGCTGCGCGGGAGAAGCCGGCGACGCGCCGGTGCGCCGGCCGACGCCGAGCGCATGAACGTCAGGGGTGCGGGCTGGCAACTGCTTCCCCGCTCGTGCAGTCGCGCCGTGTCGCGCCGCACCGCGTCCATCTGCGCGAGGGCCTGACGGACGGCGTCTGCCACCGGCGCGAGCCGCGGGTCCGACAGTTCGGCCAGCCGATATTGCACCCACAGCCCCTGCCGCCGCGTTTCGACCAAGCCCGCCTTCCGGAGGGATGCCAGGTGACGGGACGCCTTCGGCTGCGGAATCTTGAGCGTCTCGTGGAGGTCGCAGACGCAGACCTCGCCGTGGAGAAGCAGGCCAAGGATCCGCAACCGCGTGCGGTCGCCGAGCGCCTTCAGGACGGTTTCGAGGTTGAGGAGTGGTGTCGCCATATTCGATTTGACAAATATAACACGCGGGCCGAACGTGAACATATATTCGTTCTGTCATATACATGATTCGGCGCTTCCTCTAGCTGGATCTATCGGGTGGCCCGTCACGCCGTGATCGACCTCCACCGGCTCCGCAAGACGACCGTGCCCGCCGAAGACACGCTGGCCCAAGCCGTGGCGGCAGGCCGGCCAGTGGATGCCCTGGCCAACGGCCTCGGGCCGTCGCTCGACGCGCTGGACGCGGATGACCGCGACGTCATCCTCCGGTGCGATATCGAAGGCCAGACCCAAGCGGCGTATGCCGCCGCGCACCAGCTCACGCTGCCGGCGGTCAAGAGGCGTCGTGCAAAGCGGCCTCGATCACGCTCGATACAGATCTGGCCGGGCGCGAGGACGCGTTCAACCCGGCCGAGTTGCTCCTGGCCGCCCTGACAGCCTGCATGCTCAAGGGCATCGAGCGCGTCGCGCCGATGCTCACGTTCGAGCTTCGGAGCGTCGAGGTCCGCGTCCACGGCGTCCGCCAGGACGTGCCTCCCCGCATGGAGCGCATCGACTACGCGATTCAGGTGGACACCGACGAGCCGGACCGCCGGCTCGAACTGCTTCACGAGAACGTGCGGAAGTACGGCACGGTGTTCAACACCGTCGCGCCCGGCACGCAGCTGAGCGGGGTGCTGATCCGAGCGCCCCGGGGCGGATCACGGCCGTAGCGCCCTCGATCGGTCTCAGGGGGCCTGGGGGCTGACCATCGCTCCCAGCTTCTGCTGGATGGCCACCACGGACGGAACTCCGCCCGGGTAGAGCCGTCACGTCGGCGCAGGATGCGGCACGGGTGGTTCGGCCATCCCGAACAGATCGACGCCGGTGTAGAGCACGGTGGGGGTGCCATAGCCGCCGCGCGCGTCCGAGTCCGGCAGGCTGTCGGCGTCGATGAACTGATAGTCGGTCGGCAACTTCAGCACGTGCAGCGCCTCGTCCAGTCTGGCGCGCATGGTCACAGTGTTCACGCAGCCGTCACGTGTCAGAAAGACGAGGTCGCTCATTGAACGCCGGCCCACGGCACGCTCTGCCGGCGCCGTGCTCGCACAGCCTGCCATCACGACCAGCAGGCTCAGAAGACCGCCCACGCCCCTTGTCGGTACCATGTGCCATAGACTAGCCTCCGTACTCAAGTACGGAGTCAAGTACGGAGTCAAGGACGATGTCGCAGGACACATTTCGCGGGACTATTGGCACTCTGGCCGAGGCCGCCGGGGTCACGGTCGAGACCATCCGCTTCTATCAGCGGAAGCAACTGCTGGCCGAGCCTACGCGTCGACGTGGCGAGGTCCGGCAGTATGGGGCCGACGCAGTCGCCCGGGTCCGCTTCGTGAAGGCCGCGCAACGCCTGGGCTTCAGCCTCGTTGAGATTGCCGGACTGCTGACGCTGGACGACGGCGCTCACTGCGACGAGGCGCGCGTCGTGGCGGAGGGCCGGCTCAACGACGTGCGCGCGAAACTGCGCGACCTGCGCCGCATGAAGGCGGCGCTCGAGGCGGTGGTGGCCGATTGCTGCGCGACCCGGGGCACCGTGACGTGTCCCCTCATTGCGTCGCTGCATGCGACCGCCGTCGACCGCGACGATCGAAGTGCTGGACGGCAAGCAGGCTGCCTGACCGGCACCTGAAGGTCGCCACCTGCTGTAAGCTTCGCGCCGGAGGACTTGATGCCCACTGCATTCACTCGCACGATGGTCGCCGGCGCCATGGGGCTGGCCTGTTTCACGTCAACGGGAGCGGCGCAAGCGCCTGCCCCGGCCGCGCCAGCGGCGAACGCCAACATCGTCGTGGACAACCCGACCTACCTCGTGATTCCCCTGGACATTGCCATTGATCGCCCCGCGGCCGAGGTGTGGAAGCGAGTCGGCAAGTACTGCGACATCGCCGAGTGGCTGCAGATTCCGGCGGGATGCAAGATGCTGTCTGGCATCGAAGGTGAAGTGGGCTCGGTGAGGTCGGTGGCAAACGAGGTGCTGGTCGGCAAGACCGAGTTCTCCTACACCTACACCCAACCCGTGCGGGCCGGCCGGCCCTACAACCTCTATCACGGTACGCTGGAAGTGCGGCCGGTCACCGCCAAGACGTCGCGGCTCTATTACACGCTCATCTACGACAACTCGATGCTGCCGGATGATGCTGCACGCGACAAGGACAAGGCCTCGCGCACGGCGACGTTCACGCGCGCCATCCAGAACATCAAGACGCTTGCGGAGGGTGGCACGCTCCCACCGCGCTGAGATCCGGACGAGCACCCGACCTGGCAGGACCACGACGCAGGTGGTCGTCGATGACGCTGCTGGCGATGACCTCGCTGGCGATAGGCATCGGCGCCAGCACGGCGGTGTTCTCCGTCGTGCACGCAGCTTTGGTCCTGCGGACGTTGCCGGTGCCACCCGCTGATCGCCTGGCCGCGGTGTCGCTGGGCGAGCACGAAGTCACCTGCGTGGACGGCTCCCGCTGGAGCTACGCGGTCTCGTTCCGGGTCAGATGTCCGGTCACGCCGCCCGGCATGTCTGCGCATCACCGGCTAAATCACGCGAGACACGCCGGCATCGCCTGCAC